>DASXAW010000156.1:0-7472 GCA_036406535.1 Gaiella sp. | reverse complement strand
AGCAAGCCAGGCTAGGACGCAGAGAGTAAGGGAAACGGAGTGGGTGTCGGACTTAAGTCCGACACCCACTCCGTTTCCCTTACTCTCTGCGTCCTAGCCTGGCTTGCTCCTCGCGCCCGAGGAACGTGGCAACATCACCTGAAGGAGCACTGATGGGCGTCGTCGCCGACATCGAGCGCAAGCTCGCCGGTCAGCGGTGCCGGCAGAAGGAGGACGACCTCCCCGACCTGCGGACGAGCACGATGACGCACCTCGTCTGGGCGCCGCCCGAGTGGTTCGGCCGGGCGAAGCGCGTGCTCGACGGGCTGGCCGAGCGGCACCCGGCTCGCACGATCTTCCTCGTTCCACTTCCCGCCCGGTCACCGAAGATCGAAGTGAACGCGACCGTGCGCGCGTTTTCGGTCGACGGGAATCGCGAGCTGATCTCGGAAGTGATCGAGATCCGGCTCCACGGAACGGCGTCCCGTCATCCCGGGTCGCTCGTCTCGCCTCTGCTCATCTCCGATCTGCCGGTGTTCTGCCGGTGGCGCGGGCGTCCCGACTGGCGCGGCACCGCCTTCGAGGAGCTCCTCGACGTCGCCGACCGGCTCGTGGTCGACTCGTCCGAGTGGGGCGGCGGCCTGCCCGGCGCGTACGCCGAGCTCGCGCGGCGGTTCGACCACGTGTCGGCGTCCGACATCGCCTGGCGGCGCACGCTTCCGTGGCGGGTGGCGCTCGCGGATCGGTGGCCGGGGATCCGCTCGCTACGGCGCCTCTCCGTGGAGGGGCCGGCCGCAGACTCGCTCCTCCTCGTAGGCTGGTTGCGGTCGCGCCTTCGCCGTCAGGTCACCCTCTCGCGCCGTGGGGCGCAGCGGGTCGGCGCGGTGCGCGTCGACGGGGAGGCGGTCGAGCTTCCGGGAGCATCGGGTGCCAGCGGGAGCGATCTCCTCTCCGCCGAGCTCGACACGTACTCACGCGACCCGATCTACGAGGCCGCGGTGCGGGCGGCGGGCAAGGCCTGAGCGCGGATCCAGGCTGAGTCACGGGGTCAGCTCGCGGACAGCCTCCAGGAGGTCGGCGTGGAGGAGGCCGTTCGAGGAGATCGCGCTCCCTCCGTCGACGCGGTGCTTGCCGGAGAAGTCCGTGAAGGTGCCGCCCGCCTCCTCGACGATCACCTGCACTGCCGCGAGGTCCCAGAGCGACACGCCGATCGCGTCGATCGCCCCGTCGACCGCGCCCTCCGCGACGAGCATGTGGCTCCAGAAGTCGCCGTATCCGCGCGCGTGCCAGGCACGGCCGGCGAGGCTCGGGAGGGATTGCTCCAACGCAAATGTGAGCACCGCGTCCTCCGGCCGCGCGACGCGGGAGACGCGCACGACGTCGCCGTTCGCATGCGCACCCTCGCCGCGCTCCGCCCACCAGCGCCGGTGGAGGGCGGGAGCCGAGACGACGCCGAGCACGACCGTCCCGTGGTCCTCGAGCGCGATCAGCGTCGCCCAGACGGGCACTCCGCGCGAGTAGTTCCGGGTCCCGTCGATCGGGTCGACGATCCAGCGACGGGCGCTCGAGCCGCTCTGACCCTCCTCCTCTCCGAGGACTGCGTCGCGCCGCCGCTCCAGGGCGAGGATCGTCCGCAGCTCCGCCTCGACCGCCCGATCCGCCTCGGTGACCGGGGTGTTGTCCGGCTTCGTCTCGACGACGAGGTCGCGCGCGCGGAACCGGGAGAGCGCGATCGCGTCGGCGGCGTCCGCGAGACGGAGCGCGAGATCGAGGTCCGCGCCCATGCGAGCCCGGCCCTCTAGTCGACCTGGAGGTACAGGAGGGCGACGAGACACGCGCCGACGAAGATCGCGACGAAGATCGCGAACAGCGCGAGGCCGAAGCGGTTGTTCTTGCGGGAGAGCTCGGGAGAGAGCATCAGAGGACGAGCGGGTCGACGGCCGCCGCGACGAACAGCAGCGCGAGGTAGGCGAGGGAGTAGTGGAAGAGGACGACGGCGTCACGCCGCGAGCCGTCGCGCCGCAGGCGCCATGCGAGGAACACGAAGTAGGCGCCGAGGAGCGCCGCGGCGACCGTGTAGAGCGCGCCGAGCCAGATCCCCACGACCACGGTGAACGCGACGAGTCCGACGGAGTAGAGGAGGATCTGGCGCCGCGTCTCGCCGTCGCCGCGCGTGCCGGGGAGCATTGGCACGTTCGCCGCCCGGTAGTGCTCCTTCAGCATCAGCGCGAGCGCCCAGAAGTGCGGCGGCGTCCACAGGAACACGATGAGGAAGAGCCAGATCGCCGGCAGCGCGAGGTTGCCCGTCGCCGCCGCGTAGCCGACGAGCGGCGGCACCGCGCCCGCCGCGCCGCCGATCACGATGTTCTGGTCGGTGGAGCGCTTGAGGTAGCCGGTGTAGACGACGACGTAGAACAGGTTCCCGACGAGCGCGAGCACCGCGGTGAGCACGTTCACGGCCGAGGCGAGCAGCACGAACGAGAGCGCCGAGAGGACGAGCCCGAACTCGAGGGCGCGCGGTGCCGGGACCCGGCCCGAGGCGACGGGCCGCGACGCCGTCCGCGAGCCCATCAGCCGGTCGATGTCGCGGTCGAGCACGTGGTTCAGCGCGCTCGCCCCGCCGCACGCGAGCGCGAGACCGACGAGCATCGTCGCGAGCTCGACGCCACCCGGCCAGCCGCCCGCGCCGACGAACATCCCGCCGGCGCCCGTGACGAGGAGGAGCGACATGATGCGCGGCTTCGTCAGCGTGACGTAGTCGCGCCACGGACCGAGCGGGAGCGTCTCGCCGCGGAACGAGACGACGAGCGTGACCAGCGACGCCGCCAACGCGCCGCCCGCGGCCGCGACGTGGACCGCGACCGCCCAGTCCGCGTCGTTCGCCCACGCGACGAGCCCGCCCGTGGCGATCGCCGTCAGCATGAGCCCGAGGGCGGCCGCGGCGGGCGTCACGAGCCGGCGGTACGCGAGCAGCGCGGCGACGAGTACCGCGACGAGCAGCGGGAGCGCGACGAGCGTCGCTGCCCAGTGCGCCTCGCCCAGCTCCAGGGCTGCGCTGGCGACGACGAGCCCCGCGGCGAGCGCGGCGCCTGCGATCGTCGCTTCGAGGAGCGGCCCGGGCGCACGGTCGGTCCTCACGTTCACGCCTCCTCGAGCCTTCGCCGCAGGTCGTAGAGCGGTCGCGCGCTCGTCACGTACGGCACCTCGTCGAAGTTGTGCGGGGGCGGGGGCGACGTCGTGTACCACTCGAGCGTGTCCGCCTGCCACGGATCGTTGCCGGCGCGGCGCCCGTGGACGCTCTTCACGATCGCGAGGAGGAAGCACAGCATCCCCAGGCCCATCACGTACGAGCCGACGGTCGAGAGCAGGTTGTACGCCTCCCACAGCCCGTCGTCACGGTACGTGTAGATCCGCCGAGGCATCCCGAGCAGCCCGAGCAGGTGCTGCGGGAAGAACGTGAGGTTGAACCCGATGAACACGAGCGCGAACGTCCACTTGCCGAGCCTCTCGGAGAGGAACCGGCCGAAGATCTTCGGCCACCAGTACCAGAGCCCGCCCATGATCCCGAGGATCGAGCCGCCGAAGAGGACGTAGTGGAAGTGGGCGACGACGAAGTACGTGTCGGTCACCTGCCAGTCCACGGGGAAGGCGGCGAGGTAGATCCCCGAGAGGCCGCCGATCGTGAACACGCTGAGGAAGCCGATCGCGAACAGCATCGGCGTCTCGAGCGTGATGTTCCCGCGCCAGAGCGTCGCCAGCCAGTTGAAGATCTTCATCCCCGTCGGCACGGCGATGACCATCGACGCGAGCATGAACCAGATGTTCAGGTAGGTCGGCATACCCACCGCGAACATGTGGTGCGCCCACACGAGCATCGAGAAGAAACCGATCGCGACGGTGGAGAATGCGACCGCCTTGTAGCCGAAGATCGGCTTCCGGGCGAACACGGGGATGACCTCCGAGATGATCCCGAAGACCGGCAGGATCATGATGTAGACCTCGGGGTGCCCGAAGAACCAGAAGACGTGCTGGAACAGGATCGGTGAGCCGCCCGCGTCGGTGCCCTCAGGCCGGAAGAAGTGGAACGTGTCGGGAAACTGACGCTCGAGCAGGAGCATCGTCAGGCCCGCGGAGAGCACCGGGAGGACGATGAGGAGCAGCCAGGCGTAGACCTCGACCGACCACACGAACAGCGGTATGCGCATCCACGACATCCCGCGGGTGCGCATGTTGTGGATCGTCACGATGAAGTTGATCGCGCCGACGGCCGAGGAGAGCGTGAGGATGTGGATCGCGAGGATCCACAGGTCCTGGCCGTTGCCGAGCGCCTCGAGCGAGAGCGGGGGATACGCCGTCCAGCCGGTGTTCGCCGCGCCGCCCGAGGCGAAGAACGAGCTCAGGAAGACGAGCCCGGCGAACGCGTAGAGCCAATACGACAGCGCGTTCAGCCGCGGGAACGCCATGTCGGGCGCGCCGATCTGGAGCGGGACGACGAAGTTCGCGAGGCCGGCGAGGATCGGGACGACGACGAAGAACACCATCCCGGTGCCGTGCATGGTGACGACCTCGTTGTACGAGTTGCCGGTGATCACGCCCTCGTCGGGCGTGGCGAGCTGGGTGCGGATGAGGAGCGCCAGGAAGCCCGAGATCGCGAAGAAGAGCCCGGCGGTGCCGATGTAGAGGATCCCGATCCGCTTGTGGTCGACCGTGACCAGCCAGCTCGCGACCTTGCCGCGCTGCCAGGCGGGGACGGCGGGCTCGTACGGAGGGCTAACTGCCAATGTTCTCCTTCAGGTACGTCGTGATCGCGTTCATCTCGTTGTCGTCCCAGTCGCGACCGACGGGCGGCATGTTGCCGAAGCCGTTGCGGATGACCTCCTCCACCGCCTCCGGGTCGCTGACGAGCGACGTGCCGGCGATCTTCGGGCCGTAGCCGCCCTCGCCGGAGGCCCCGTGGCACTTCGCGCACGTCGCCTCCCACATCTCCTCGCCGAGCGGCCCCGTGCCGGAATCCTGCTGCTGCTCGCTCTGCTGGAGCCACGCGTCGAACTCGTCCGGCGGCATCACCTCGACCGTGGCGAGCATCTTCGCGTGGAAGAGCCCGCAGAGCTCCGCGCACTGGCCCTGGAAGATCCCGGTGCGCTTCGCCCTGAACCACGTCTTGTTGACCCGCCCCGGGATCGCGTCGATCTTCCCGGCGAGCGCGGGGATCCACCACGAGTGGATCACGTCCCAGTCCGGCGCCGTCACGTGGAGCTCCACGGTGCGGCCCTCGGGCGCGCGGAGCCGGTCGAAGGCGTAGACCCCGTTGGGGTAGCGGAACTGCCACGTGAACTGCGTGCCGGTCACGTCGACGACGAGATTCGACGTGCCCGCGGTCGCCGACGGGACGTCCTTGATCCCCGGGAGCTTCGCGAACACGAATGCCGCGATCACGAAGAGGATCACGACCGGCCCGAGCGTCCACGCGAGCTCCAGCCGCGTCGCTCCGTGGATCTGGGCGCCGTCGGCGTGACGCGGGCGCTTGCGGCGGCGGTAGCGGATCACGAACGCGATCAGGAGGCCCTCGACGAGGACGAAGATCGCGCCGCAGAAGATCGAGATGAAGAGGAAGCTCTGGTGGATTCCCTGCGCGTTCGGCGACTCGGGCGGGACGGGGGCGAATCCTCCGTTCCCCGCGACGGCCGGCGCGGCGAGCACGGCCGACGCGACCACGGCGCCGACCAGGGCGAATGGGCGGTGTGACCGCACGATTGGAGGCATTCTATGAACGTGGCAGAGGCCCCGCGCCGACGAACCCGTGTGCACCTGCCGGCCGACGTGCAGCGGCCGTTCGAGGTCTACGTGAACGGCGTCGGACAGGTCGAGGGGGTCGATTTCGTCGTCCGGGACGGCGCGCTCGTGTTCGATCGCGCGCTCGTCCGGGAGAAGGTCGGCGCAGGCCGCTGGACCTCGATGGTGCTCGGGATCGCCGGGTCCTACGGCAAGGACGACTCGGTCGACGTCGCCTACCGTGTCGCCGGCGCGAGCCGGGTCGCGGCACGGCTTCCACTGGAGGCGATCGATTAGCCAGCTCGCGAAGCAGGATTCCGCGAGAGCGGAATCCTGCCGCTCGATCCCCGCCTGCGGCGGGGCACATCCCTGAAGGCGTCGGCTTCGCCGCCGCAGGAGCGATCTGGCGACCGAGGCGCCGAGTGCCTGCGGAATCGCGCTTCGCGAGCTAACCGTCGTCCAGCGCGTCGAGGCGGCGCCGGAGCTCGTGACGCTCCTGTTCCAGCCGGCGCACCGAGAGCGCGAGACGCCGCTCGCCCTCGGCGGTGAGCCGAAGATGAGCGACGCGGAGGTCCCGCTCGGATCGCTCGCGTTCGACGAGACCCGCCCGCTCCGCCCGGCCGACGAGCTCCGTGACGGTGCTCTGCGCGAGCTGGAGCCGTTCCGCGAGCTCGGTCACGGTCGACTGCTCGCCGCCGTCGGGGGCGCCCTTGATCATCAGCAGCAGCAGGTACCGGCGCGGCGTCAGGCCGTGCTCGCGCGCGAGGTGCTCGCTCGTCCGCAGGAACGAACGGATCGCGGCGCGGAACGCCGCGATGCGGATCGCCTCCGCGGTGTCGAGTGTCGTCTCCGTGCTCATCGTTCGCCTCCGGTGTGCTGACTCTAAAGCGTCCTGCAACCCCCGTTGCGTCGGCGTTCATCGCCCGGGCGGGGCCTGTTCCGTCGCGCATGCGTCGTCTACCATCAGGCCCTCGTGCCGAACGAGCTCGCGATCGTCCTCCTCGCCCTTGGGATTCCCGTGTGCGCCGTTCGCCTCTGGTGGATCTGGTGGAAGAGCACGTGCGTCGACTGTGGGCTCGAGCACAGCGTGTGCACCTGCCCCGTGCACCGCGAGACGATGCGCCCGCGCCGCTGACGCCGGCCCGAAGGCCGACGCCAGCGGACGCCGTGGTCAGTCCTGTCCTGCGCCCACCAGGGCACGCTCTCGGATCTCCTCGACGACGGTGGGGTCGGCGAGGGTGGTGGTGTCGCCGAGGGCGCGGTTCTCGGCGACGTCGCGGAGGAGCCGGCGCATGATCTTCCCGGAGCGCGTCTTGGGCAGCTCGGGGGTGAAAACGATGCTCGCCGGCCTCGCGATCGGGCCGATCTTCTGGCCGACGTGCTCGCGCAGCTCGTCGAGCATCTCGACCGAACCCTCGCCGCCGCCCTTGAGGGTGACGTAGGCGACGATCGCCTGGCCGGTGGTGGCGTCCGCGCGGCCGCAGACGGCGGCCTCGGCGACGCTGGGGTGGTCGACGAGCGCGGACTCGACCTCGATCGTCGAGATCCGGTGCGCCGAGACGTTCATCACGTCGTCGACGCGGCCGAGGAGCCAGAAGTCGCCGTCCTCGTCGATCCGTGCGCCGTCGCCCGCGAGGTACACACCGTCGTACCGCGACCAGTACGTGTCGCGATACCGCCGGTCGTCCCCGAAGATGCCGCGGAGCATCGCCGGCCACGGC
>DASXAW010000155.1:0-3494 GCA_036406535.1 Gaiella sp. | reverse complement strand
GTCGACGCCTACTGCGGCGGGATCGTCGTCCCGCTCGACCGCACCGGCGTCAAGAAGGGCAAGACGGACGTGCGCTTCGAGTACTACCCGCGAACCGACCTCTCGCGGCCGTCGCAGGGCACGATCGTCGCGATCGAGGGCGGTCCCGGCTTCTCGACGACGGACAGCCGCGACTTCTACCTCGAGCTGTTCCAGCCGCTGATGGACCGCCGTGCGCTGCTGCTCGTGGACCAGCGCGGCACCGGGCTCTCCGACCCGCTCAAGTGCCCGGAGGCCCAGAGCTACGACGGCAACTGGGTCCCGAACGCGGAGGCGTGCGGCGTCGAGCTCGGCAAGCGCTTCGACCTCTACACGAGCGCAAACGCCGCGGACGACCTGAAGGCCGTCCTCGACTCGCTCGGCATCCCGAAGATCGACCTGTACGGGGACAGCTACGGGTCGTTCCTCTCCCAGACCTTTGCGGTCCGCTACCCGCACTCGGTCTCGACGCTCGTCCTCGACGGCACCTATCCGATCACGGGTCTCGACCCGTGGTACCTGACCACCGCCACGCGGCTGCGCGACAACCTCCAGCTCGTCTGCGCCCGGAGCGCGGCGACCTGCCCGACGACCCCCGGCGGCATGATCCCGCTCGTCAGGCAGGTCGTCGACCGGCTCCGCGCGACCCCGGTGGCGACCACAGCGCCTGATGCCGACGGCGACGAGATCCAGGTCACGCTGACGCCGAGGCGCGTGCTCGACGCCCTGCTCAACATGGACGTCATTCCGGGGTTCGACCGCGAGGCGCCCGCGGCGCTCGAGGCACTGCTCGCCGGGGATCCGCGGCCGCTGGCCCGGATGGTCGCGGAGGCGGAGATCGACGTGACCGGCGCCCCCGGGCTGCCGCGTCTCGAGAAGGGGCTCGCAGCCGAGGTGCGCAGCTACTCGGAGGGGGCGTACCTCGCCTACGCGTGCAACGACTACCCGCAGCTCTGGGATGTCAACGCGCCGTTCGCCACGCGCGACTCGCAGTTCGCCGCCGCGACCGCCGCACTCTCGTCGTCGGCGGTCGCGCCCTGGATCAACACCGACTGGGCCACGTCGGAGTACTTCACGTTCGACTACTGCATCCACTGGCCGCAGCCGCAGGTGGCGCAGCCTCCCTTCCCGGCGGGCGGGCACTACCCGCGCCTCGCGACGCTCGTGATGAACGGCGACCTCGACCTGCGGACCGACGTCTACCAGGCGCGCGAGGTGGCGGCGAACTTCCCCGGGAGCACGTACGTCGAGGTGCAGAACTTCGGTCACGTGACCGCGCTCTACGACCCCGACAACTGCGCGTCCGCGATCGTCCGCCGCTTCGTCCTGACTCACTCGACCGGCGACACGAGCTGCACGAAGCACATCTCGGAGCACCGCGTCGTCAACCGGTTCGCGGAGGTAGCCGCAGACGCTCCGCAGGCGACCGTCGCCTCGTCCGCCGACCACTCGGGCGCTCGCGACCGGCGCGTGGCAACCGTCGCCGTCGAGGCGGTCGCGGACGTTATCGACCGCTGGTACGCGATCCCGGGGACGAAGGGCGTCGGCCTCTACGGCGGCAAGTTCACGATCGACACGACGGACACGAACCCGTTCCCGACGCGGGTCTGGACGCTCGACCTGCACAACGTCCAGTGGACGCAGGACGTGAAGGTCTCCGGGACCGGCACGGTACCGCGCGGCCCGGGGACGGCCTCGGTCTCGCTCACGATCAACGGCCCGGGCAAATCCGACGGCACCGTCACCGTCACCTGGGCGACCCGGGCGCAGAATGCACGGGCGCACGTGACGGGCACGATCGGCGGCGACGCCGTCGACCTGACGACGCCGGCGCCCTCGTTCTTCTAGTAGTCGGCGGGCGCGTCCTCGGCCGGCTCGTCCTCGGCGAGACGCCGCTGGACGACCGAGCGCGAGAGCACGCCGACCAGGCGTCCGTCCTCCACCACGGGGACGCGCTCGAGGTCGCGCTCCTCGAGCGTCCGGAACGCCTCCTCGAGCGGTGTCGCCGCGTCGAGCGTGAAGATCGGCGGCTCGGAGATCGCGCGCAGCTCGGTCGCGCGCGGGTCGAGGCCGGCCGCGACGACCTCGCGCACGAGCGTCTTCCGCGTCACGACGCCGATCAGCCGGCCGTCCTCGCAGACCAGCACGGCCCGCATGTCGGGATCGGCCAGGTGCTCGCCGGCCGCCTGCGCCGTGTCCGCGCCCTCGAGCATGACGGGGTCGCGGACCATCGCGTCTCGGACGAGGCTCGTCACGGATAGAACCCGCGCGCCTCGAGCGCCCCGGCGACCTCGCGGATGGCGACGACCATGGCAGCGTTCCGGAGCGGGATCGACTGCTCGTCGGCGAGTGTCCAGACGCGATCGAACGCGTCGGCGAGCATGTCGTCCAGCTTCGCCCTGATCTCCTCGCGGCCCCAGAACAGCCGGCCGAGGTCCTGCACCCACTCGAAGTAGGAGACGGTCACGCCGCCCGCGTTCGTGAGGATGTCCGGCAGGACGGGAATCCCTCGCTCGGCGAGGATCGCGTCCGCATCCGGCGAGGTCGGTCCGTTCGCGCCCTCCGCGATCAGCCGCGCATGGATCCGCGGCGCGTTCTCGGCCGTCACCTGGTCTTCGCGTGCCGCGAGCACGAGCACGTCGCAGGGAAGCTCGAGCAGCTCCTCGTTCGTGACGCGCTCGGATGCGGCGTAGCCCTCGAGCGACCCGTGCTCACCCGCGTACGCGAGCAGCGCCGGCACGTCCAGCCCGCCCTCGTCGTGCACGCCGCCGGAGACGTCCGAGACCGCAACGACCGTCGCTCCCTTCTGGTGCAGCTCGAGCGCCGCGATGCCGCCGACGTTCCCGAAGCCCTGCACGACGCAGCGCTGGTCGGCCAGCGTCCAGCCGAGCCGGTCGCAGGCGCGCTCGACGACCATCACGACGCCCGCCCCGGTCGCCTCGTGCCGGAAGACCGAGCCGCCGATCGAGATCGGCTTCCCGGTCACGATCTCCGGGACCGCGTGCCCCATCTGCATCGAGTACGTGTCCATCATCCACGCCATCGTCTGCTCGTTCGTGGCCATGTCGGGCGCAGGAATGTCGCGATCGGGGCCGATCTCGCCGATCAGCTCCGTCGTGAACCGTCGCGTCAGACGCTGGAGCTCTCCCGGCGAGAGCTCGCGCGGAGCGCAACGCACGCCGCCCTTCGCGCCGCCGTAGGGCAGCCGCAGGAGCGCGCACTTCCACGTCATCCACATCGCGAGCGCCGCGCATTCGCCGAGCGAGACCTCGGGGTCGTACCGGATCCCGCCTTTCGTCGGGCCCATCACCGTGGAGTGCTGGACGCGGTAGCCGGCGAACACCTTCATCGCGCCGTCGTCGAGCCGCGCGGGGATGCCCACCATCAGCGCCCGCTCGGGGAAGCGCAGCCGCTCTGCAACCGCGTCGCCGATGCCCGCCGCGGGCAGCGCCTGCTCGAACTGCGTCTGCGCCGTG
>DASXAW010000154.1:0-15441 GCA_036406535.1 Gaiella sp. | reverse complement strand
GAGGACGGACGCGGCGAGAGCATCTGGGACCGCTTCACGACGCTTCCCGGACGCGTGGCGAACGGCGACACGGGGCGCATCGCCTGCGACTCGTACCACCGCTATCCCGAGGACGTGCGTCTCATGCGCGAGCTCGGGCTGAACGCCTACCGGTTCTCGATCGCGTGGCCGCGGATCGTCCCGGAGGGGCGCGGCGTCGTGAACGCGGCGGGCCTCGACTTCTACGACCGGCTCGTGGACGAGCTCCTCGCCAACGGGATCGAGCCCTACCCCACGCTCTACCACTGGGACCTCCCACAGGCGCTCGAGGAGCGCGGCGGCTGGCCCGTGCGCGACACCGTCGAGGCGTTCGCGGAGTACGTCGAGGTCGTCGTCGCGCGCCTCGGCGACCGCATCTCCCGGTGGATCACGCAGAACGAGCCGTGGGTGATCGCCTGGCTCGGCTACGGGCGGGGCGAGCACGCTCCGGGCCGTCGGAGCGATCGCGACGCGCTCGCCGCGGCTCACCATGTGCTGCTCTCCCACGGCCGCGCGCTCGAGGTGATCCGGCGCGAGCGCCCCGACGCGGACGTCGGCATCACGATCGACGTCGTCCCGATCCACCCGCTCACGAGCACCGAGGCGGACATGGTCGCGACGTGCGAGGAGGACGGGTTCCGCAACCGCTGGATCCTCGACCCTGTCCTGCGCGGCCGCTATCCCGAGGACATGTCGCGCCGCTTTGCCCGCATCCTTCCGCCCGTCGAGGACGGCGACCTCGAGGCGATCTCCGCGCCGATCGACTTCCTCGGCGTCAACTACTACCGCCGGCACGTCGTCAAGGCGGGAGCGAACGGCTCCGGGCCCGTCGTCGTCGAGGTTCCCGACGGCGAGCACACCGCGGTCGGCTGGGAGGTCTATCCGGACGGTCTCCACGAGCTGCTCGTCCGCCTCCACGAGGAGTACGACGCGCCTCCGCTCTACGTCACCGAGAACGGCGCCGCGTTCGGCGACACGCGCCGGAACGGCACCGTCGACGACCCGGAGCGGACGTCGTACCTCGATCGGCACCTCGCTGCCGTCGCGAAGGCGATCGCCGACGGCGTCGCCGTCTACGGCTACTTCGTGTGGTCGCTGCTCGACAACTTCGAGTGGGCGCGCGGCTACGCGCCGCGCTTCGGCCTCGTCTACGTCGACTACGGGACGCTGGAGCGCGTGCCGAAGCGGAGCTACCACTGGTACCGGGACTTCATCGCCGGACAGCGAAACGGCGCCGCACCCGCGACGACGCCTTAGCTCTCGCGCGCCACCGCGAGACCCGGGACGACCGGATCCTTGTCGCTCCACGGGAAGTTGATCCAGCGGTCGGTGCGGCGCCAGACGTAGTCGCATTTCACGAGCGAGCGCGACTTCTCGTACAGCACCGCCACCCGAACCTCGCCGACCTTCCCGGCGCAGAACGCCTCGACGCTCTCGAGCGTGTGACCCGTGTCCGCGACGTCGTCGGCGATCAGGATCCGCGCGTCGTCGAGGTCGACGAAGTCGGGCGCGGGCGGCAGGATCCGCGGTAGCTCGAGCCGCTCGTCGACGCCGGTGTAGAACTCGACGTTCATCGTGTAGACGTTCTTCACGCCGAGTGCGTAGCCGAGGGCGCCACCGACGAGCAGACCGCCTCGCGCGATCGAGAGGATCATCTCGGGGACGTAGCCGTCGTCTGCGACGAGCTGGGCGAGATCGCGCGAGGCCGTCCCGAAGAGCTCCCACGTCAGGATCTCGCGCCCGTCCGGCATCGCGCGAACCTACACGACGTCCTCGAGCCAGGCCTTCACTGCCGCGCGCAGCTCGCCGTTCCCCGACCGGAGCGCATGGTCGCCCGGGACGACGACGACGGTTCGCCGGGCGGCCGCGGGCGGGATCCCGAAGCGGTCGTTGGCCCCCTGCACGACGAGCACCGGTACCCCGACGGCGTCGAGCTCCGGCAGCCGGCTCGGCGTCTGGGCGCCCGAGCGTCTCCCGGGGGGAACGAGGGGGAACGCGAGACAGAGGACGCCGGCGGCGCCGACCGCGTGAGCGGTGCGGCACGCGACCCGGGCGCCAGACGAGCGCCCGCCGACGAGGAGCGGGACGCCGCGCACGTCGTCCTCGCGAAGCGCGTCGACGACGGCCCGCCAGGCGGTGTCGAGATGGCCGGCCGGCGCTGGGCTCCTCCGTCCCGCGACGCGATAAGGCTGCTCGACGAGCACGATCGAGACGCCCTGCTCGAGCGCTGCCTCCGAGGCGGAGACGAGATCGCGCGCCGCGACGCCACCTCCTGCACCGTGGCCGAGGACGAGCGCGGCGCGAGGCTGCTCGACGAGACGGGAGTGGACACGCGCCGGGCCGTGCGGAGTGTCGACCTCGCGGACGGTTTCGTTCACACCGGAACGATTCCAGACGGCTCCTGGACGCGGGGCCGCGTCACGCCGCGTCGAACCCGCGGAGAGCCGCCTCGACGAGGCGTGGGAGCGTGGCGAGGTTGTAGCCGCCCTCGAGCACGGCTGCGACGCGCGGGCCGAGTCGCGCCGACCGCCGCGCGAGCTCCTCGAACCCGCGCTCGGTGACGCCCATGTGGGCGAGGGGGTCCTGCTCGTGGGCGTCGAAGCCGGCGGAGACCAGCACGAGGTCGGGGTCGAACGCCCGCACGGTCGGCTCGACGAGCTCCGAGAAGGCTGCCGCGTACTCCGGGTCACCGACCCCCGCGCGGAGCGGGATGTTCAGCGTCGTGTCGTCGCTCGTCCCCGGCCCGCCCGAGCCGGGATAGAAGGGCCACTGGTGGAGCGAGACGAAGAGGACGTCGTCGTCGGCGCGGAAGATCGCCTCCGTCCCGTTCCCGTGGTGGACGTCCCAGTCGACGATCGCCACCCGCTCCAGCCCGAGCGCGTCCTGGGCGTGGCGCGCGGCGACGGCGACGTTGTCGACGAAGCAGAAGCCCATCGCGCGGTCGGGCAGCGCGTGATGCCCAGGCGGGCGCACGAGCGCGAATCCACCGGCCTCGACCGCTGCGATCGCGCAACCCGCGGCGAGGAGCGCGGCGTCGAACGAGGTCGGGCCTGCGATCGTGTCGCCGTCGAGCCACGTCTCCCGCTCGAGCGACGCGAGCCGCTCGAGATAGACGGAGTCGTGGACGCGCTCGACCTGGTCGCGGCTCGCCGGCGCGGCGTCACGGGCGCCGCCGAGCGCGTCGAGCAGCACGACGAGACGCTCCTCGCTCTCGGGATGGTGGTGCCGGGCCAGGGGATGGAGCCGTGTCAGGTCCGGATGCGAGATCAGCTCGATGCGGCGTCCTCCAGCCGACCCGCCAGACGGCCGAGCCCGAGCGCGTCGGCCGCCGCCGCACCCGCCCGCCAGTCCGGCTGTCGGTCCGGGATCGCGGGAATCGGGACGGTCGGATCGAGCGTCGCGACATGGCGGTACATCCGCAGCGCGTCGGCCTCCTGCGAGAAGCGCCCATCGCCGAGCAGCGCGTCCAGGCTGCCGTACTGGGCGAGGAGCGAGGCGGCGGTCTTCGCCCCGACGCCGCGGGCCCCGGGGATCTTGTCCGACGGATCCCCGCGCAGGGCGATGAAGTCGGGCACCTGTGCGGGCTCGACGCCGTAGCGCTCCCTGACCTCGGCAGGGCCGATCCGCGCGATCTCGCTGACGCCGCGTACGGGTTGGAGGATCGTCACGTCGTCCGCGACGAGCTGGAAGGCGTCGCGGTCCGACGTGGCGACCAGACACGTCCCGCCGCGTGCCCGCTCCGCCGCGACGGCGGCGGCGAGGAAGTCGTCCGCCTCGTATCCCACGGCCTTCCCGCAGACGATCCCGGCCGCCTCGAGCAGCCCCGGCGCGAGATCGAGCTGCTCGAGCAGCTCCGGGTCGAACTCCCGGCCTGCCTGGTAGCCGGGGAGCGCCTCGTGCCGGTACGTCGGCACGAAGAGCGTGTCCCAGCCGACGAAGACCGCGCGCGGGCGCTCGGCCTCCCAGAGCCGGAGAAGCATGTTGACGAGCCCCGTGAGGAGGTTGCCGGCGCTGCCGTCCGCGCGGCGGATCGAGCGCGGCAGGGCGTGGAAGGCACGATGCGCGAACGAGTCGCCGTCGACGACGAGCAGCGGGACGCTCACGTCGTTGCTCCGGCGAGCGGCACCGGCGTCGACCCGACCGCGCGCTCGAGCGCCCCGATGGCCTCGCGGAGCCGCTCGGTCACGATGCGCGAGGCCTCGGCGCGCTCCTGCTCCGCCAGGTCGCCCGTCTCGACGGGCGGGCCGTAGGCGACGCGCAGGGGCCCGAGACGGCTCAGGCGGTCCGTGCCCGCGATCGCCGCGGGGACGAGGGGAACGCGGGCGTCGAGCGCGATGCGGGCCGCGCCCGAGTGCCAGCGCGGCGCGTGCCGCTTCCGCATGCCCTTCGACCGCCGCGTCCCCTCGGGGAACATCACGACCGCATGACCCGCGCGGCACAGCTCGACGGCGGTCTCGATCGCCTGGAGATCGCTGCCGCCGCGGGCGACGGGAAACGCTCCGCCGGCGCGGATGATCCACCCGAGCGGGGGCCAGAACAGCTCCCTCTTGGCCATGAAGCGCAGGAAGCGGCGTGGGAACAGCGGGATCCCGAGCGGCCACGGATCGAAGTTCGACCAGTGGTTCGCGGCGAGCACGCATCCCCCGCCGGGCACGTTGTCCCGCCCCGTCACGCGCAGCCTGTAGGCGAATCGCAGCACCGGCCAGCTGACCGCGCCGATGAAGAGGTAGAGCACGCTGGGCCTCGGCGGGCGCGGCATCGGCGCGGAGGATACGTGCCGTCAGGGGCGAAGCGGCGGCGAATCCGGTCGTTACGCTGTCACGTCCCATGTCACGACTCGTCATCGTCGAATCGCCCGCCAAGGCGCGCACGATCGCCGGCTACCTCGGCCGGGACTACGTCGTGGAGTCGAGCGTGGGGCACATCCGGGACCTCCCGAAGCGGGCATCCGACGTCGCGAAGGCCGACAAGCCCCGCTTCGGCACGCTCGGCGTGGACGTCGAGCGCGGGTTCGAGCCGCTCTACGTCCTCGACGCCGACAAGAAGCGCGTCGTCTCGGACCTCCGCAAGAAGCTCGCCGGGTCGGACGAGCTCCTGCTCGCGACGGACGAGGACCGCGAGGGCGAGGCGATCGCGTGGCACCTCCGCGAGGTGCTGAAGCCCAAGGTGCCGGTCCGGCGGATGGTGTTCCACGAGATCACGCGCGACGCGATCGAGAAGGCGCTCTCGCAGACACGGGACATCGACGAGCGCCTCGTCGACGCGCAGGAGACGAGGCGCATCCTCGACCGCCTGTACGGATTCGAGGTCTCACCGGTGCTGTGGAAGAAGGTCATGCCCCGGCTCTCCGCAGGTCGCGTTCAGTCGGTGGCGACACGGCTCGTCGTCGACCGGGAGCGCGAGCGCATGGCGTTCGTCGTCGCCCGCTACTGGGACGTCGTCGGCACGTTCGAGCCCGGCGCGTTCGAGGCCCGCCTCGTCGCGGTCGATCGCGGTCGAGTCGCGCAAGGGCGCGACTTCGGCCCCTCCGGCACGCCGACCGCACGCGAGGTGATCGTCCTCGACGAGCAGCGGGCGCGCGAGCTCGCGACGGGGCTCGAAGGACGGACCTTCACCGTCGAGACCGTCGACGAGAAGCCGTACACGCGTCGGCCCGCGGCGCCGTTCCGCACCTCGACGCTGCAGCAGGAGGCGAGCCGCAAGCTCCGGTTCTCGTCGCAGACGACCATGCGCCTCGCACAGCGGCTCTACGAGAACGGCCACATCACCTACATGCGCACCGACTCGGTGACGCTCTCCGACACGGCTCTCGCCGCGGCACGGGCGCATGCCGGCCGGGTCTACGGGCCCGAGACCGTCCCGACGGAGCCGCGCCGCTACGAGCGGGCGGTCGCGAACGCGCAGGAGGCGCACGAGGCGATCCGCCCGGCGGGCGACGTGTTCCGCACGCCCGACGTGCTGCGCGGCGAGCTGTCGCGCGACGAGCACGCGCTCTACGACCTGATCTTCAAGCGCACCGTCGCCTCCCAGATGAAGGACGCGAGCGGGCAGACCGTCTCGATCGAGCTCGGCGCGACGACCCAGGACGGTACCGCGGCGACGTTCCGCGCGAGCGGCACGGTGATCACGTTCAAGGGATTCCTCCTCGCCTACGAGTCCGGCCGGGACGAGCCCTCCGAGGACGACGAGGAGCGCCTCCTGCCCGCGCTCACGGTCGGCCAGGAGCTCTCGGCGTCGGCGCTCGAGGCGGTCGGCCACGAGACGAGCCCGCCCGCCCGGTACACCGAGGCGAGCCTCGTCAAGGCGCTCGAGGACCGAGGCATCGGTCGACCCTCGACCTACGCGTCGATCATGGGCACGATCCTCGACCGCGGCTACGTGTTCAAGAAGGGCACCGCGCTCGTGCCGACGTTCCTCGCGTTCGCCGTGATCCAGCTGCTCGAGCGGCATTTCGGTCGGCTCGTCGACTACGACTTCACGGCACGGCTCGAGGACGACCTCGACCGGATCGCCGCAGGAGACGAGCAGCGGGTCGCCTGGCTGGGGCGGTTCTACTTCGGCGACGGCGATCCCGGGCTCCACTCGCTGGTCACCGACCACCTCGAGGGGATCGACGCGCGCGAGGTGAACTCGATCCGGATCCCCGGCAGCGACGTGGTCGTCAGGGTCGGACGCTACGGCCCATATCTCGAGCGCGGCGAGCAGCGGGCGAGCGTGCCCGACGACATCGCGCCGGACGAGCTGACGGCCGAGCGGGTCGAGGAGCTCCTCGCGCGGCCGGCCGGCGGCGAGCGGCCACTCGGGACGCACCCCGAGACCGGTCGCGAGATCGTCGCGCGGGACGGGAGGTACGGCCCCTATGTGACCGAGGTGCTGCCCGAGGGGGAGGACGGCAAGCCGCGGACCGCGTCGCTCTTCTCGTCGATGAGCCTCGAGACGGTCACGTTGGACGACGCGCTCCGGCTTCTGACGCTCCCGCGGACCTTGGACGCCCCGGACGGCGAGGAGATCGTGGTCTCGAACGGCCGGTACGGCCCGTTCGTGAAGAAGGGCTCCGAGACGCGGTCGCTCGACTCGGAGGAGCAGCTCCTGACGCTCACCGTCGACGAGGCCGAGCACCTCCTTGCGCAGCCGAAGCAGCGTCGCGGACGAGGGGCGCCGAAGCCGCCGCTCAGGGAGCTCGGCCCCGATCCGTCCTCGGGCAAGCCGCTCGTCGTGAAGGACGGCCGCTTCGGTCCGTACGTCACGGACGGCGAGACCAACGCGAGCCTGCGCAAAGGGGACGACGTAGAGGGGCTGACGCTCGAGCGTGCGCTCGAGCTCCTCGCCGAACGGCGCGCGAAGGGACCCGCACAGTCACGCCGAAGCACCCGTGCGCGCCGTTAGTGGGGCGCCGAACGGTTCCTAACCCGGGCGTCCGCGAGCCGTCGTACCATTGAACGAAGACGCGTGCCGGGCCGCACCCGGATGCGTATCGCGTGCCGAGGCACGGAATAGGAGGACCGGAGCACGCGTTGCGGGTTTGTGACACGGTTTGCCGTCTCGATCCCGTGGAAAGACCAAAGGAACGCACATAGAGTCAGACAAGATTGTGCTCCGCCGACGGACGGGAAAGGACTGACACACCGGCTTGACGCAGAACCAGCTCATCGAACTGTTCGAGACCGACCAGCTGAAGGCGATCGTGGAGCGCTCGGAAGAGCGCGGATGGGTCGACGCGGCCGAGCTCGCGAGCTTCGTGACCGAGCAGGAGCTCGGCTCGGAGGAGATCGAGCAGGTCACCCGTGAACTCGAGGCGATGGGGCTCGAGGTGGGAGCGCCCGCGCCGAACGAAGAGGAGGAGAAGGCCAAGGAGGCCGCCGAGGCCGCCGTGTGGGCGAGCGAAGCGCTCTCGGGCGCCGCGGACTCGCTGCAGCTCTTCCTCGCCGACGTCGGCCGCCACAAGCTCCTCAACGCCGCGCAGGAGGTGCAGCTCGCGAAGCGCATCGAGCGCGGCGACCCGGTGGCGAAGCGCCACATGATCGAGTCCAACCTGCGTCTCGTCGTCTCGATTGCGAAGGGCTATCGCGGCCTGGGCGTGCCGTTCCTCGACCTCATCCAGGAGGGGACGCTCGGCCTCAACCGCGCCGTCGAGAAGTTCGATTGGCGCCGCGGCTTCAAGTTCTCGACGTACGCCACCTGGTGGATCCGCCAGTCGGTCCAGCGCGCCGTGGCGAACCACGCGCGGACGATCCGCGTGCCGGTGCACGTCGTGGAGCGCCAGCAGAAGCTCTCGCGCGCCGCCCGCCGGCTCGAGGTCGAGCTCGGGCGCGAGGCGACGAAGGAGGAGCTCGCGGAGGCGACCGGTCTCCCGATCCAGCACGTCGAGGAGGCGATGAGCGCTGCGCACGCGTCCGTCTCGCTCAACCAGTCGGTCGGCGCGGACGACGAGGGCGAGCTCGGCGACCTCTTCGCCGACCGCGAGGCCGCCGACCCGTTCGACGAGGCCGAGGAGTCGCTCCGCCGGCAGGGCGTGCGCCGCGCGCTCGACGCCCTTCCGGAGCGCGAGCGGCGGATCCTCGAGCTGCGGTTCGGCTTCGAGGGCGAGCCCTGGACGCTCGAGGCGATCGGGAACGAGCTCGACCTGACGCGCGAGCGCGTCCGCCAGCTCGAGGGCCAGGCGCTGAGCCGGCTCGCGGCGCTTCGCGAGCTCGCCTCTCTCGCAGCGTAACCTCGCCGCGCCAGTGTCCGACCTCGGTCGGACACGCGTGACGTGTTGCTAGAGCTCGGCAGGGACCGGGGCGGCCCCGGCGCGTCGGCGCTCGGCCTCGGCGAGCGCGTCCTCGTCGTAGAGATGGCACTCGACCGTCGTGTCGCCCTGGTCGAGCGGCCGAGGTGCGATCGGCTCGTGCCACACGACCTCGGCGAACTGCCCTTCCGCAGCGATCCGCCTGATCCCCTTCCAGAACGGCGCGTCGGGGCTCCCCTCGCGGACCGACTCCAGCAGCGCGACGATGTCCGCACCCGTTCGGCCCGAGCCTGCCTTGAGCCGAACATGGGATGCGGGATCGTCGAGCGCGCTCAGGTCGCCCATCAGCGCCTGCTCGGCCTCGTACTCCTCCTGCGCCTGCATCGCCCAGCGTGACTCCAAGAGGTCGCGCAGGTCGCGCGTCTCCCAGCCGCACACCTCGAACGCGAGCGGGCAGCGCGGGTGGAACGAGCAGCCGAGCGGCGGCCGCGCCGCGTCGGGCACCTCGCCGGGAGGAAGGTCGCGCGGCACGGCACGGCGAGGATCCGGGTCGGGGATCGCGCGCAGCAGCGCCCTCGTGTACGGATGCTTGGGATCGGCATAGATCGCCTCCGACGGCCCGATCTCGACGATCCGGCCGAGGTAGAGGATCGCGATCCGGTCGCAGAAGAACTTCGCGGTCGCGAGGTCGTGCGTGATGTAGAGGTAGGTCAGGTTCAGCTGGCGCTTGAGGTACAGCATCAGCTCGAGGATCTTCGCCCGGACGCTCATGTCGAGCATCGAGACGGGCTCGTCCGCGACGAGCAGGACCGGGTTGAGGATGATCGCCCGCGCGATCACGACGCGCTGCTTCTGTCCGCCGGAGAGGTCGGACGGGTACTTGTCCATGAACTGCTCCGGCGGGTCGAGCCCGACGATCGAGAGCGTCTCCGCCACGCGGCTCCGCCGCTCCGCGGCGCTGCCGATCTTGTGGATCTGGAGCGGGTGCTCGACGAGCTGCGCGACCGTCATGGCGGGGTTCAGCGACGCGTGCGGATCCTGGAACACGATCTGCATCTCGCGCCGCAGCGCGCGCAACTGGCGCTCGTTCATCTTGGTGATCTCGCGGCCCTCGAACTGGACGCTGCCTTCGGTGGCCGAGACGAGCCCGAGGATCGTCCGGCCGAGCGTCGTCTTCCCGCTGCCCGACTCGCCGACGAGGCCGAGGACCTCGCCGCGCCGGAGCTCGATCGAGACGTCGTCCACGGCACGGACGTGGCCGGCCTCGCGGCCGAGGATCCGCGACGCGAAGCTTCCGCGGATCGCGTAGTACGTCTTCAGGTTGCGGATCGAGACGAGGACGTCCGGCTGGCTCATGCCTCCTCCGCGACGGCGATCTCCTCGCGCTCGAGCGGCTCGCGGCCGCCGTCCGGGATCAGCTCGTCGGGCCCGTGCAGCCAGCACAGCACACGGCGCCCCTCGTCGAGCGTCTGCTCGACGGGATCGCGCGTTGCGCAGACGGCCATCGCGCTCGGACAGCGCGGATGGAACCGGCAGGCCCTGGGCGGATCGATCAGGTTCGGCGGGGCCCCGGGGATCGAGTGGAGCTCGTCGGTCTCCAGCGAGATCGTCGAGCGGAGCAACTCGCGCGTGTACGGGTGGGCAGGCTCCCCGAAGACGTCGCGGGCGTCGCCTTCCTCGGCGATCTTCCCCGCGTACATGACGGCGACGCGGTCGCACGCCTCGGCGACGATCCCGAGGTTGTGCGTGATGAGCAGGAGCGCCGTGCCGAAGTTGCGGCGGAGGTCGGAGAGGATCCCGAGGATCTGCGCCTCGACGATCACGTCGAGCGAGGTGGTCGGCTCGTCGGCGACGAGGAGCCGCGGTCGAAGGACGAGGGCCAGCGCGATCATGATCCGCTGGCGCATCCCGCCCGAGAACTCGTGCGGGTACTGCCGGAAACGCGTCGGTGGGATGCCCATCCGCCCCAGCGTCTCGAGCGAGCGCGTCCGGACCTCGCGATCGCTCAGGCTGGGCTCGTGCTGCTCGAGGGTCTCGCGGAAATGGTCCTCGATCCGCATGAGCGGATTGAGGCGGGTCATCGGCTCCTGGAAGATCAGCCCCAGATCGGGGCCTCGCAGGCGGCGCAGCTCCTTCGCGCCCATGCCCACGAGATTCTTGCCCCCGTAGATCACCTCGCCGTCTGAGGCGGCGCCCTCGGGGAGGAGCCCGAGGATCCCGCGGCCGAGCGTCGACTTGCCGCAGCCCGACTCCCCGACCAGGCCGAGGACCTCGCCTTCGCCGATGTCGAGCGAGACGCGATCGACCGCGCGCACCGTGCCTCGGGGCGTGCCGTAGTACACGCGGAGGTCGCGCACCGAGACGACGGGTGTGGCGGTCAACTGGGCTCCGTGCTCTCGGTCGACTGGCTCATGTCGACCTTGACCAGAGGCCGCTTGCGAAGCACCGGGTTGATCGTCTCGTTCAGGCCCTCGCCGAGGAGCGTCAGACCCGTCACGAGAAGGACGATCGCGAGCCCAGGGAACAGTCCGGTCCACCAGATGCCCGAGGCCGCGTCCGACACTGCACGGTTGATGTCGTAGCCCCACTCGGCGCCGTCGGTCGGCTGGATGCCGTACCCGAGGAAGCCGAGGGCGGCGAGCGTCAGGATCGCGTCCGCCGCGTTCAGCGTCGCGAGCGGCGGGACGTTCTGGACTACGTTGAAGAAGACGTACTTGCGGATCACGGTGAATGGTTTGGCCCCGAGCGCCCGCGCCGCCTCGACGAACGGCTCCTCCCGGATCGAGATCGTGTGGTTTCGGACCACGCGGAAATAGAGGGGCACGTACACGACGGTGATCGCGATCGCGGCCGTGAGGATCCCCTGTCCGACACGATCGGCGAGCAGGAAGGCGATCACGATCGCGAGGAGGAGAAACGGAAAGACGAAGAGCGCGTCCA
This sequence comes from Gaiella sp., assembly GCA_036406535.1. Taxonomy (GTDB): domain Bacteria; phylum Actinomycetota; class Thermoleophilia; order Gaiellales; family Gaiellaceae; genus Gaiella. Next base: position 3,755 of record DASXAW010000154.1, on the reverse strand, counting down.
TGATCAGCACGAGAACGCGGTCGAGCCAACCGCCGAAGTAGCCGGAGAGCAGCCCGAGCGGGACCCCGACGCCGATCGAGAAGAACATCGACACGATCACGACCTTGAGCTCGGTCTGGGTGCCCCAGATGATCCGCGAGAGCACGTCGGTCGACTGGACGTTCGTGCCCATCCAGTGCTCGGACGACGGCGCCGCCAGCTGCGGGAACCGGTGACCGTTCGCGCGGAACGTGTCGAAGTCGTACGGCGCGATGACCGGCGCGAGCAACGCGATCAGGACGAAGGCCAGCGTGATCCCGGCGCCGATCCAGAGCATCACGCGGGCCGTGCCGCGCGCCTCGGCGATCGGAGCGAACGCCCGGCGGGCGCCGAGCAGCCGCCGCGGGCCGATCGGAGCGGTCTCGGGAGTCTCGGCGCGAACCGCCACGTCAGTACCTGATCCTCGGGTCGATGTACGCGTTGACGAAGTCGATGATCAGGCTCGCGAGGACGACGACGAGCGCGAAGACGACGATGATCCCCTGCACTGCCGCGTAGTCGCGGTTCTGCAGGTACACGATCAGCGTGTGCCCGATGCCAGGCCAGTTGAACGTCGTCTCGGTGAGGACGGCGCCGGACAGCAGCAACGCGACGGTGAGGCCGACGACCGTGATCACCGGGACCAGCGCGTTGCGGAACGCGTGGTGGTACACGACCGACCGCTCGTTGATCCCCCGCGCCCTTGCCGCCTCGATGTAGTCGTCCTTCATCGTCCGGATCACGTTGACGCGCACGAGCCGGATGAAGACGCCCGCCGTGACCAGCCCGAGCGTGACCGCCGGCAGGATCAGGTGCTTCACGACGTCGACGAACGCGTCCCAGTCGCCGTTCCAGAGCGTGTCGATCGTGTAGATGTGCGTGTGGGTCTGGAGCGTCGCATCGACGATCGGACTCGCGCGGTCGGACGTCGGGAGCCAACCGAGGTACGATCCGAAGAACAGCTGCGCCATGAGACCGAGGAAGAACACGGGCGTCGCGTAGATGAGGATCCCGAAGAGCCGGCTGCCGCCGTCGATCCAGGTGTCTCGGTAGCGCCCGGCCAGCATTCCGAATGTCACCCCGACGAGGATCGCGACGAGCATCGCGTAGAACGTCAGCTCGAGGGTCGCGGCGCCGTTCTCGACGATGATGTCGCTGACCGAGCGACGGTCGGTGATCGTCGTGCCGAAGTCGCCTCGCGCGATGTCCCCGAGATAGTCCTTGTACTGCACGAGGATCGGCTGGTCGTAGCCGAGCTGATCCTTGATCTGGTTGACGACCTCGGGGGGGACATGGCCGCCCAGCGAGGCGCTGATGGGATCGCCGGGAGCGACCCGCATCAGCAGGAACACCAGCGTGAGCAGGATGAAGATCATCGGTATCACGAGCGCGAGACGCGTCAGCGCGTACCGTCTGAGCGAAGTCCCTCTGCTACCAGCCATGGACGCCTCGTGTCTTTCGTGCACCGGGCGCGCCGGCGCGAACGCCTTACCCTAGCCGCCGCCCAAAAGGCGGGGGGCGCCCTGCCGGACGCCCCCCGCGGTGCTTCGTTCTAGGACTTGCTCAGCTTCCAGTACCGCATGATGAACGCGGCGTCGAGTGTGCCCGGGATGCCGTGGATGTTCGGCCGGGCGGCCGCGATCATGTTGCCCTGCCAGACCGGGATGATCGGCACGTCGTTCGCCGCCACCTGCTGGATCTGACGGATGACGGCCAGACGCCGCGCGGTGGTCTTCGCCGCCTTCTCGGCGTTCAGGAGACCCGTCATCTTCGACGTCACGTAGCCGTTCGAGGTGAAGTTCCCGTCCTGGTAGAACGAGAGGACGTAGTTCTCGGGGTCCGGATAGTCCGGGAACCAGCCGAGCTGGAACGCGTTGTAGTTCTTGCCCAGCGCGTCCGAGTACTGCGCCCACTCGGCCGACTTCAGCGTGACCTTGAACACGCCGCCCCGCTCGAGGCCGCGCTTGATCTCCGCGTACTCGTCGGCCGATGCGTCACCGTAGTGCGTCGGGGTCCACCAGACCTCGATCGGCATCGGCATCGCGATGCCGGCCTTCGTGAGCTCCGCCTTCGCCTTCGCCACGCTCGGCGCGCGGCCGTAGCGCGAGGCGAACGAGTCCACGTGACCGGGGAGACCGGCCGGCGGCATCGAGTAGAGCGGCTTGACCGTCCCGCGATACACGCGCGACGCGATCGACTGCCGCGGGATCAGGTACGCCATCGCCCTGCGGACGGAGACGTTGTTGAACGGCGGCCGCTGCACGTTCATCACGAGGTAGCGAATCGCCGCGCCCTGGCCCTGGTAGACCTTGACGCTCTTGTTCTCGGCGAGCGATCCGAGCTCGGTCGGCGTGAACGTCTGGTACGCCATGTCGATCTCGCCCCGCTCGAGGCCGAGCTTCATCGTGGACGACTTCGAGTAGTAGCGGACGATGAGGCCCTCGTTCTTGGCCTTCGGGCCCCAGTAGTCGTCGTTCCGCACGAGCACGGCCTGCTGGCCGGGGGTGTACTTCTCCAGCTTGTACGGGCCCGTCCCGATCTGCGGCTGGTCGTTCGCCTCCAGCTTGTTGCCCGGGTACGTCGAGGGAACGATCCCGCCCGCGCCCGACGCGAGGATGTACGGCCACGTCGACTGCGGAGTCTTCAGGTTGAAGATCACCGCGTACTGGCCGGCCGTCTTCACGTTCTTCAGGTTCGAGAGGAGCGAGGAGATCCCGGACGGGTCGTTGATCTTGATCACGCGGTCGAACGAGTTCTTCACGTCGGCCGAGTCGAAGCCCGAGCCGTCGTGGAACTTCACGCCGCGCCGCAGGGTGCAGCGCCACGTCTTGACCGTTCCAACCGGTGCGCACTTCGTGGCGAGTTCCGGCACGAGCTTGGAGCCGTTCCTCGGGGCGTACAGGTGCTCGTACATGTTGTAGCCGAGCGTCGCCGACCCGTAGTCGTAGTTACCAGCGGGGTCGAGGTTCGTGACCGTGTCGGTCGTGCCCGCGACGATCGTCCCGCCCTGCGCGGCCGGCGCCGACTGGCCTGCTCCCGCCCCGATGGCCGCCGTGAGGAGCGCCACCAGGCCGGCGAGCACCCCAAGGCGCCACCGCCGTTCGATTCGACTCATGAGTTCCCCTTTCTCCTTTCACTGCGTCGTCGTGCTCGTGGACTGGCCGTCCCCCCTACATGAGACGTCGGACTCGTCGTGTTGGTCTGCGCGCTGGAGGAACTCCGGCGGCTCGAAAGGACACCAGCCCCACAAATCGTGAACAGCCTACGGGGGTCACACGCGGCGTTCAAGCGCGGCCCATTTCGAGGGGGTGGAGTCCCTCGAACGAGCGACGTCCGCGATGCCCCTCCTAAAGCGCGTCGGGCGAGAGGCCGATACCGAAGGCGTGGACGCCGCGGAGCGGAGGGAGATCCTCAACCGGTATCGCGATCACAGCCGCCGATTCGAGGCGGCTGCGGCACGTCGTGGTGCGAAGACGACCGGCTCGGTCATCCCCTTCACCCCTCCGCCGGCCCTCCGGGAGCTCGAGCAGGAGCCGACCGCCCGCGAGATCGAAGTGCTCCAGCTCGTCGCCGACGGGCTCGTGAACCGTGAGATCGGGCAACACCTGTTCCTCTCCGAGGAGACGGTGAAGTCCCATGTCCGGCATCTGCTGGCGAAGCTTCAGGCGCGCAGCAGAGCCCACGCCGTAGCCGTTGGCTTCCGGCGTGGGCTCATTGCGTGAGTCTCGCCGTCAGTC
>DASXAW010000153.1:0-2849 GCA_036406535.1 Gaiella sp. | reverse complement strand
GTTTGAGTAGCCGTCGACATCTGCTCCGAGTTCCTGCACTCTCAGACATGTGAGGGAGAGGCGTAGCAGCACCCTGGACCGGGCCCCGGTCGAGGTCTCGGTCGTCGTCCCGACCCGCGACCGGCGGGCGCTCCTCGCCCGTACCCTCGCGACGATCCGGTCGCAGCGCGGCGTCGCGCTCGAGACGATCGTCGTCGACGACGGCTCGCAGGACGACGGCCTCGCGGGCGACCCGGCGCTCGCGCATCCGGACGTCGTCTACGTCCGCCACGAGGAGCCCCGGGGCGTGTCGGCGGCGCGGAACACCGGGATCGCCAGGGCACGCGCTCCGTGGGTTGCCTTCGTCGACGACGACGACCTCTGGGCGCCCTCGAAGGTCGCCGCGCAGCTCGAGGCGCTCGCCGCCGAGCCGGACGCCGGCTGGTCGAGCACCAGCGCGCTCCTCCTCGACGAGCGCCTCCGGATCCGCGCGCGCCAGCATGCGCCGAGGGAACGGCTGCTCGATCGCCTGCTCGAGTACAACGTGATCCCCGGAGGCTGCTCGGCGGTGGTTGCCCGCACGGAGCTCGTCCGCGACGTCGGCGGCTTCGACGAGAGGCTCCGCATCCTCGCCGACTGGGACCTCTGGATCCGGCTCGCCGCCCGCGCCCCGCACGTGACCGTCCCGCGGCCGCTCGTGGGCTACGTCCTGCACGGCGGCAACATGACCACCCGCGACGACGGGCTCGCCGAGGAGATCGCCTCTATCCGGGCCAAGCACGCCGGCCTGCGCTCCGAGCACGGGATCGCCGACGTCGACGACGACCTGTGGACCGAGTGGATCGCCGACGTGCAGCGCCGGAGCGGCCGCCGGCTCGAGCCCGCGCTCGTCTACGGGAGGCTCGGCGTCAGGAAGCGCAGCCCCGAGCTCGTCGCCCGCGGGCTGGCGATCGCCGTCTGGCCCGGCTGGGTACGGCTCCGGGACCAGCGCCGGTGCCGTCGGATCCCCCCGGCGTGGCTCGCGGAGGCCGAAAGCTGGCTCGTCCCGGTCCGTGCGGACGCGCTCGCGGGAGGCGCGCGGTGAGCGCCTTCGAGCCGATCAAGGTGGTGCACGTCTCCCTCGACGAGCCCCTGGCCCCGTTGCCCGTCGAGGAGCGCTACGGAGAGGTCCTCCTGTTCGTCGAGCGCGCGGGGCGGATGCTCGGGCGCGTCTCGCTGCCCGCCCTCCCCGTCGTCCCTCCCGAGATCCAACGCGACGCCATCGCCCGGGAGCTCGGCGAGCAGGTCTGGCAGGACGACTTCCGGCAGGCGCTCGCAAGGGCCTGCGGCGCGACCCGTCGGACGGGCCTCCCCGAGCCGACCGTCTCGGTGATCGTCTGCACCCGCGACCGCCCGGACGACCTGGAACGCTGCCTGGCGTCGCTCGAGCAGCTCGAGCAGCAGCCGCTCGAGGTCGTGGTCGTCGACAACTGCCCGTCCGACTCGCGCACCCGCGAGGTGTGCGACCGCCACCCGGTGCGCTACGTCCTCGAGCCGGTCCCCGGCCAGACGCGGGCGCGGAACCGCGGGATCGTCGAGTCCCGGGGAGAGCTCGTCGCCTTCACCGACGACGACTGCGTCGTCGATCCGCGGTGGCTGAACGGGCTGGCGGCCGAGCTGGAGGATCCGCTGGTGATGGGGATCACGGGCTTCGTCGCACCTCTCGAGCTCGAGAGCGAGGCCCAGGCGATGTTCGACGCGCACGGCAGCTTCTTCTGGGGCTACGAGCGCTGGGTCGTCGACGGCACCCAGGTCGACCCGGCCACCACCGCCTGCACGGTCGGCGCCGGCGCGAACTCGATCTTCACCCGCCGCCTCTTCGAGGAGGTCGGGCTGTTCGCCGAGGACCTCGGGCCGGGCACGCCGGCCTGCGCCGCGGACGACTTCGACATGTACTGGCGCATCCTCGCGGCCGGGTACCGGATCGTCTTCGACCCGGCGCGGCTGATCTGGCACCGCCACCGGCGGGACCGGGACGCGCTTCGACGCATCCTCCACGAGTACGGCGTCTCGACCTCGGCGTATGCGGCACGACGGCTCGTGAGCGACCGGGAGCTCTCCGCGATCCGGGTGCTCGCCTGGTGGTGGTTCTCGCACTTCCCTCACGACGTCGCCGCGATCGTGCGCGGACGGCGGCTGCATGTCCCGCTGCGCTATGCCCTTCGCGAGGTCTGGGGAACGCTCGCCGGGCCCTGGGCGCTGTTCAAGTCGAGGCGCAGCCGCCGGGGGATCCCCCCGCTCGAGCTGACGCCGGCCCCGCCGCCCGAGCCCGAGCCCTTCAGGGTGACCGCGGCGGCTCCCCCGTCGATCTCGGTCGTGGTCCCGTCCTGCAACCGCTGCGACCTCCTGATCGACCTCCTCCGCGCGCTCGCCGTGCAGACGTATCCCGCCGACCGCTTCGAGGCGGTCGTCGTCCTCGACGGCTCGACCGACCGCAGCGCCGAGGCCGCCCGCGCCCTCGACGTTCCCTATCGCGTCAACGTCGTCGAGCAGGCCAACGCCGGGGTCGCAGCCGCGCGCAACCGCGGGGTCGAGGAGGCGGCCGAGCCGATCGTGCTGTTCATCGACGACGACATCATCCCCGGGCCTGCGTGCCTCGCCGAGCACGCGAAGGCCCACGCCGGTGCCGGCCCGAACCACGTCGCTCTGGGCTACTGCCCGCCTGTGATCGACGGCGGTTGGTGGGCGCAGATGGTGCGGGCCTGGTGGGAGGACCACTACCGCCGCAAGCTCAGCCCGGGCCACGTCTGGACGTACGTGGACTTCGTCACCGGCAACACCTCGATGCCGCGGCCGCTGCTGCAGGACCTCGGCGGCTTCGACCCCGCCTT
>DASXAW010000152.1:0-12690 GCA_036406535.1 Gaiella sp. | reverse complement strand
CGACGTCTCGACGGACGGCTCGGTCGCTCCGAAGGACGCGATCGCGGAGGCGGCGGAGATCCTCATCCGCCAGCTCGCGATCTTCACCGACCTCGAGAAGATCGACATGGGCGAGATCGCCGCGACGGAGGCCGAGGTTCCCTCGACCTCGCACGGGATGGAGAACTTCCCGATCGAGGAGCTCGAGCTCGGCGTCCGCTCCTACAACTGCCTCAAGCGCGTCGGAATCGAGACGATCGGCGACCTCACGTCGAAGTCCGAGGGCGAGCTCGCCGCCATCCCGAACTTCGGCCGCAAGTCGATCGAGGAGGTGCGCGAGACGCTCGCCGCCCACGGGCTGACGCTCAAGGGCGAGGAGCTTCCCGCCTAGTCCCATGCGCCACGCACGCTCCGGAAAGAAGCTCGGCCGCGACTCCGCGCACCGCAAGGCGCTCTACTCGAACCTCACGGGGGCGCTGATCACGCACGGGCGGATCGAGACGACCGAGGCCAAGGCCAAGGCCGTGAAGCCGTACGCGGAGAAGATGATCACGCTCGGCAAGCGGGGCGACCTCCACGCGAGGCGCCTCGCGATGGCCGAGCTCCGCTCGAACGACGTCGTGCACAGGCTCTTCTCGGACGTTGCGCCCCGGTTCGCGGAGCGGAACGGCGGCTACACGCGCGTCGTCAAGCTCGGCCCGCGTCAGGGCGACGCCGCCTCGATGGCCTTCCTCGAGCTCGTCGACTACGACCCCGCCGCCTAGCGGATCGCGCGTCGCGTCCGACTCGACGTCGGACACCTTCGGAGGCCTTACGCTCCAGGCGTGCTGACGATCGTCGCGATCTTGCTCGCGCTCACGGTGCTGCCTTCGCCGTGGGGCGTCGTCGCGATCATCGTCGCCTTCGGAATCGACGCGGCGGAGACGGCGTTCTTCGTCCGCTGGTCGAAGCGCAGGCGCGCGACGGTCGGCGTCGAGACGCTCGTGGGCCGCACCGCGGTCGTCGTCCGTCAGCTCGCCCCGCGCGGGCAGGTCAAGCTCGACGGCGAGGTGTGGGAGGCGCGCGGCCCGGCCGGGGTGCCGCCGGGCGAGGAGGTCGTCGTCATCGCGGTGGAGGGCCTCGTGCTCGACGTCGTGCCCTCCGAGTAGCGGTCGGCGCGCCTGTGGCAACGCTTCGGCTCACGCTCGAGTACGACGGCACCGCCTTCCGTGGGTGGGCGCGGCAGCCAGGAGAGCGGACCGTCGAGGGTGTCGTCCGCGACGCCGTCGACGAGGTCCTGCCGCGCTGGGAGGGGCTCGCGGTCGCGGGCCGCACGGACGCCGGCGTGCACGCCACCGGCCAGGTGGTGAGCCTCGCTGCGGACGGCGGGCCGCCCGTGGGCCGGCTCGCGGAGGCACTCAACAGCGCGCTTCCCGACGACGTCGCCGTCGTCGGCGCCGCGGAGGCGCCGGCGGGGTTCCACGCGCGATTCTCCGCGCTCGGCCGCTCGTACCGCTACGTCGTGCTCGACCGGCGCGAGCGCGCCCCGCTCCGGGCGCACCGCGCGCTCTGGTGGCCGCGGCCGCTCGACGAGGATGCGCTCCGGGCGTGCGCCGCCGCGATCCTCGGCGAGCACGACTTCACGGCGTTCACGCCGACCGAGTCGCAGCACGAGGTCTTCCGCCGCGAGATCCGCGCCGCAGCCTGGGAGCGGCACGACGAGGAGCTCCACTTCACCGTCACGGCCGACTCCTTCTTGCGGCACATGGTGCGGACGCTCGTCGGGACGATGCTGGAGGCGCCGGAGTCGGTCCCGGGGCTGCTCGAGGGCCGCCCGCGGTCGGAGGCAGGCACCACCGCGGCGCCCTGGGGCCTCTACCTCGAGCACGTCGAGTACCCCGCGACTCCGCCTGGCAGGCGCGCCTGAGCGCCTGGCTACGATCGTTCCATGCGCTTTCCGGTCGTCCTGTTCGACCTCGACGGCACGCTGATCGACTCCGGGCCGATCATCCTGGCCTCGATGAAGCATGCGTCGCTGGCCGTGCTCGGGCGCGAGCCCGACGAGGAGCTCGTCCGGGCCGCCATCGGAGGCCCGGGTCTCATCGCGCAGATGCGGGACCTCGATCCCGACCGCGTCGACGAGCTCGTCGAGGCCTACCGACTCCACAACGAGCCGCTGCACTCCGAGCTCGAGGCATTCGACGACGTCCTCGCGCTGCTCCCCGTCCTGCGGGGCGAGGGCCGGCGCCTCGGGATCGTCACCGCGAAGCGCCACAGGACTGTCGAGCTCGCGTTCGATCGGTTCCCCGCGCTGCGCGAGGCGATGGACGTCGTGATCGGGGCCGAGGACACCGAGCGCCACAAGCCCGAGCCCGACCCGGTGCTCGAGGCGCTGAGCCGGCTCGACGCCGAGCCGTCGGACGCCGTCTACGTCGGCGACTCGCCGTACGACATCCTGGCGGGGAACGCGGCGGGCGTCTTCACCGTCGCGGTCGGGTGGGGCGGGATCCATCCCGACGACCGCCTGCGCCACGCGGGCCCCGACGCGCTCGTCCACACGGCGGCGGAGCTCCATGGCGTCCTCTGAGAAGGTCGACGTCGCATCGCGCGCGGCCGAGCTGCGGCGCCTCGTCGCGCACCACAACCACCGCTACCACGTCCTCGACGACCCGGAGATCCCGGACGCCGAGTACGACCGGCTGTTCGACGAGCTCAAGGCGCTCGAGGAGGAGCATCCCGAACTGATCGTTTCCGACTCGCCGACGCAGCGGGTGGGCGCCCCGGTCAGCGGCCGCTTCCAGAAGGTCCAGCACCTGACGCCGATGGGCTCGCTCGAGAAGGTCACGACCGACGAGTCGCTCGAGAAGTGGGCCGCCGACGTCCGCAGGCGCCTCGACTCGGACGAGCCGATCGCGTTCGTGACCGAGCCGAAGATCGACGGGCTCGCGATCAACCTGACGTACGAGAACGGCGTCCTCGTGCGCGGCGCGACGCGGGGCGACGGGCGTCAGGGCGAGGACGTCACGGTCAATCTGCGCACGATTTCGACGGTTCCGCTCAGGATGAGCGGCGATCGCCTGCCTGCGGTGGCCGAGGTGCGCGGGGAGGTCTACATGCCGATCTCCGGCTTCCGCGACCTCAACGAGCGCGTCGCGGAGCTGGGTCAGAAGCTCGCGCCGAACCCGAGGAACGCCGCAGCCGGCTCGCTTCGCCAGAAGGACTCCTCCATCACGGCGTCACGCCCGCTCGCGGTCTGGATGTACGGGCTCGGCGACGCCGCACCGCTCGGGATCGAAACGCACTGGGAGGCGCTCGAATGGCTCCGCGAACACGGCTTCCGCACGAACCCCTTCGCCGAGCAGCACGACTCGATCGCGTCCGTCGCCGAGGTGTGCCGCCTCTGGGAGACGAAGCGCATCGAGCTCGACTACGAGATCGACGGGATCGTGATCAAGGTCGACTCCTACGACCAGCAGCGGCGCCTGGGCGAGCTTCACGGCCGCCCGCGCTGGGCGCGCGCCTACAAGTGGGCGCCGATGACCGCGCAGACGAAACTCCTGCACATCCACATCAGGGTGGGGCGGACGGGCGCACTCAACCCGTGGGCGCAGCTCGAGCCCGTCGAGGTCGGGGGCGTGACCGTCTCGACCGCGACCCTCCACAACGAGGACGACATCAACCGCAAGGACATCCGCGTCGGCGACACCGTCATCGTCCAGCGCGCAGGCGACGTGATCCCGCAGGTCGTGGGGCCCGTGCTCCCGCACGCGACGGGCTCCCGTCGATTCCGCATGCCGAGGAACTGCCCGCTCTGCGGCACCGAGATCGTCCGGCCCGAAGGCGAGGCGATGCACCGCTGTCCGAACCCGAAGTGCGAGTCGCGCGGGCTCGAGACACTCATCAACTGGGTGTGGGACATCGACGGCGTCGGCGAGCAGGCGGTTCGCAGGCTCTGGCGCGAGGGGATCGTCACCTCGCTGCCCGACCTCTACCGGCTGACGAAGGAACAGCTGATGGAGCTCGACGGCTACGCGGAGATCTCGGCCGGCAACGCGATCGCGGCGATCGAGCAGTCGAAGCAGGCGATGACGTTCGCTCGCGTCCTCGCCGGGCTGAACATCCCGGACACGGGCTGGGTGACCGCCCGGAACCTCGCGGCGCATTTCGGATCGATCGACACGCTCATCGACGCGTCCCAGGAGGAGATCCAGGAAGCCGAGGGAATCGGGCCGGGTCGAGCGGAGGCGATAGCGGAGTGGTTCTCCGAGGAGGAGAACGTCGCGCTCGTGCGCGAGCTGGAGTCGCTCGGGCTGACGATGCGCGCGGGGAAGGCGGAGCAACCGGTCGAAGGGCCGCTCACCGGACGGCAGTACGTCATCACCGGGACGCTCGAGGGGTACACGCGCGAGGAGGCGAGGGCGGCGCTCGAGGCGCTCGGCGCGAAGGTCTCCGACTCGGTCTCCAAGAAGACCGCGGGCGTGATCGTCGGAGAGAGCCCGGGCTCGAAGGCGCAGAAGGCGCAGAAGGCCGGCGTGCCGATCCTCGCCGAGGCCGACCTCGTCGAGCTGCTCTCAGCCGGCTGAGCTGCCTGCAGCCGATGCGGTCGCGCGGCCGTAGGGCGAATGCGCGAGCGTGGTGACGAAGCGGTCCTGCGCGGTCCGCGCCGACCAGAACGAGACCGGATTGCCGTTCTGGAGCACGGAGAACACGACCCTGTCGCCGATCACGCCGGACAGGCTGCAGGCGAGATCGGTGGTACCGGTCTTGCCGCGCACGACGCCGGCGAGCCCCGGCAGGCGGGAGTCGAGCGTGCCGCTGCGCCCCGCGACCGCGAAGGACTCGACGAACGCCTGCCCGATACGGGGGTCCTGGATCCCCGCGCGGATCACGCCGGCGAGCGCGGCGGGCGTCAGGCGGTCGAGCGACGAAAGACCCGAGCCGTCGGCGATGCGCACGCCCTGCACCGGGATCCCCGCGGCTCGCATCTCGGCGAGCACGACCCGTGCGCCGCGCGCGGTCGTACCGACCCGGCCGTCGAGCGTGCCCAGGTGCTTGAGCAGCATCTCCGCGACGAAGTTGTCGCTGTCGCGGTCCATCTCGCGGACGATAGAGGCGAGCCTCGACGAGTGGTCGACGGCGATGGTCACCGCTCGTCGCGGTGTGGCGCCGAGCGCGTGGCGCCCGGTCACCGAGACGCCACGCGCCACGAGCGCCTCGCGCAGCGCCCGCGCGGCGAGGAGCGGCGGCGAGAGCGCGGGCCAGCCCCGCGCGCGGTCGACGACCAGCGCCGAGAGCGGGGGAGACTCGCCCCCGATGAAATAGCGCTTCCAGCCGGGTGCGCCGCGCCGCGAGTCGTAGGCGGACTCGTCGCCACGGATCCGGCCCGTCACCCGGCGGATCCCGGACGACTTGACCGCCGCCGCGAGCCGACCGATGTCTCCGGCGGTCAGCGTCGGATCGCCGTTGCCGGCGATGAAGAGATCGCCGTCCCACGTCGCCCCGATGCGCTCCCCGGTGCCGAGCACGTCCGTGTGGAAGCGGTAGTTCGGCCCGAGCAGGATCAACGCGGTCCACGCGACCGGGAGCTTCTCGTTCGAGGCCGGGACGAGCGGGAGCGTCGAGTTGTGCGCGTAGAGCACGTCGCCGGTCAGCGCGTCCATGGCGATCGCGCCCGTCCGGTCGAGCGCGAGGTACGGCGAGCGGAGGCTCTTCGTCAGCCGCGCCGTCAGGTCACGAGTCCCCGCGTCCGCCGAGTGGGACGTCGCGGGAGCGACGAGGAGGCATAGGAGGCCGACCAGCGCGAGCCGTATGTGCAGCATCACGGCGGCAAACCGTAGACGGTGATCGTGACGGTGCGCCGACCCCACGCTCGTGCCTCGGCGATGCTCGGCATCCAGAGGTCGACGATCGCGCCCTTGATCGCCGAGCCGACGTCGGCGGCGACGGCCGGCCCGTAGCCCGGGACGAAGACGCGGGTGCCGAGCGGGATGACGGACGGGTCGACCGCGATCACGCCGACGCCGACGGGCAATCCGCTCGCCGTGTGGCCGGGAAGGTGGTACGCGACCGCGTCGACGACGAGCGTCCGTGCCCCGACCGGAACCGAGACCTGCGGCGGAGCCTCGTCGGAGGGCTCGACGTCCGGGGGCACGTCGGCCGCCTCCCGCGGCGGCCCGCTCGGCGACGCCTCGGCCGCGAGCGTCGTGGGATGCGCCTGCTCGGCGGGCTGCGTGAGCCGCCCCGACCGGCGCTGCGCTTCCTTCGCCTGTGCCTCGAGCGCTGCGACGCGTGCGCGGTCGAGGCTCTCCCGGCGTGTCAGCGAGGCGATCGTCGCGCGCTTCGCCGACGCCGCAGCCTCGAGTCCGGTGAGCGCCTGCTCCGACGCGCGGCGCGTCGACGCGAGCTGCGTGCGCGCCCGTGCGAGCCGATCGAGCTCGAGCCGGAGCGCCGCGCCGCGTCGCGCCGCCTCCGTGGCGAGGCTGCGGTTCAGGCGGGTGGCGCGCTCGAGCCCGTCGATGCCCTCGAGCACGGCCGGAAGCGAGCGTGCGCCGAGCAGGATCTCGACCGGCTCCGGCGAGCCCTCGACGTAGAGGCGTCGCAGTAGCGTCGCGATCCTGAGCTGGGTCGCCGCGAGCGACCGGCGGACGATCGAGGCACGCACGAGGGCATGTGCGTGGGCCGTCTCGAGCGCGCGCTCCCGGCGGGCGTTCTCTGCGACGGCACCGCGTGCGCGGGCCAGCGAGGACTCGAGCGCGTACAGCTCGAGCACCGCGGACCGCTTCGCCGTCCGCAGCGCCGAGAGCCTCGCGTCGGGCGCCGATGCGCCGTCGGCAAGGCCGGTCGTCGAGCCGAGGAGGAGGGCCGCGACGCACGGCGCGAGGTATCTCGCGGGCCCGTGCATAGGGGCGCGGACCGTACCACAGAAGGGAATCGCCGTGTTTGCAGAGGTTTTCCCATCGCCTCCCAGTGCAATCGTCGTGCGTCGCTGGTAGGCTCCCGCACTTGTGGCCGGTGACCCCACCATCGGCGCGCCGTCCGGCAGGCTCAAAGGGGATGGCGTGAGGCGTCCGGCGCTGCGGCAGACACTCGCTCTGGCGCTGGCGGCGACGGCAATCGCGATGCTCGTGTTCGCGAGCACGTCGGCGACCGCAGACCCCTCGATCAGCTCGAAGCGAGAGCAGGCGCGCGCGATCCTCGCGCAGGTGCAGGACCTCGACTCCGACCTGTCGCACGCGATCGAGTCGTACAACCTCGCCAACATCCAACTGGCCGACATCGACGCCGACCTGAAGTCGAACGGCCGTCATCTCGTGATCGCCAAGCAGAGCCTGGGGATCGCGCAGACGCACATCGCCAAGCGCCTGCGCGCTCTCTACATCAACGGTGACTCGGGCGGCGCCGTCGAGGTGATCCTCGGTGCGAAGAGCCTCGACGATCTCCTCGACCGGTTGGACATCGCGCAGCGCGTCGGCGGCCAGGACTCTCGCGTGCTCACCGAGGTCAGGCAGTTCCGCACCGAGGTCGAGACCCGCCGCTCGAAGCTCCGCAGCGACCGCTCGCGGCAGGCCCAGGTCGTGTCCGAGCGCGCCGAACGGAAGCAGTGGATCGAGGGAAAGCTCTCCGAGCGTCGGCAGCTTCTCTCGTCGGTGCAGGACGAGATCAAGCGCATGGAGGAGGCGGAGGCCCGCCGGCAGGCGATCCTCGAGGCGCAGGCGCGGGCGAGGCTCGCCGCGACGCGCTCGGAGGCGTCGCAGCCCCAGTCGCTCCAGTACACGCCGCCGACCGACTCGTCGTCGTACTCGGCGCCCGTGGCGCCGTCGCAGTACGGCGGCGCCGTCGGCGTCGCGATGCAGTACCTCGGCACCCCGTACGTCTGGGGCGGCGCCAGCCCCGGCGGCTTCGACTGCTCGGGCTTCGTGATGTACGTCTACTCGCAGCTCGGCGTCTCGCTGCCCCACAACGCGGCGATGCAGTACAACACCGTCGGCACGTACGTCCCCCGAGACCAGCTCGAGCCCGGCGACCTGGTGTTCTTCGACGGGCTGGGGCACGTCGGCATGTACATCGGGGGCGGGCAGTTCATCCACGCGCCGCACACCGGAGACGTCGTGAAGATCTCCAGCCTGGGCGACTCCTGGTACGCGTCGACGTACGTCGGCGCGAAGCGCGTCTAGTTCCTGTTCGCGAAGCAGGAATCCGCGGAAGCGGATTTCTGCCGCTCGATCCCCGCCCTTCGGGCGGGGCACACCCCTGAAGGCGCCCGCTGTCGCGGTCGCAACTACCTCTTCGCTACGCCGGCCATGCCGCCGTCTTCCGACTCGGGGAGAGGGCTCGTGCCGTAGAGGCCCTCGACGGCGTCGGCGAAGTGGTCGAGTACGACGCGGCGCCGGAGCTTGAGCGTCGGCGTCACCTCGCCGTGCTCCATCTCGAAGTCCCGCTCCAGGACCACGAAGCGCTTGACCTGCTCGTAGCGCGAGCGGTCGCGGTTGACGTCGTCCACGATCGAGGAGACGAGCTCGACGACGCGCGGGTCCCGCGTGAGGGAGGAGTGGTCGCCGTCGAGGCCGCGCTCCTGCGCCCACTTCGCGAGCTCGACCGGGTCGAGGGTGATCAGCGCCGCGGGGTAGGGCCTGCGGTCCCCGACGACCAGCGCCTGCGAGACGTAGCGTGACGTCTTCAGGTCGTTCTCGAGGTTCTGCGGGGCGATGTTCTTGCCGCCCGCGGTGACGATGATGTCCTTCTTGCGGTCGGTGATCGTCACGAAGCCGTCGTCGTCGATCGTCGCGATGTCGCCGCTCGCAAGCCAGCCGTCCGCGGCGAGCACGGACGCGGTCGCCTCCGGCTCCTTGAAGTAGCCGGCGAAGATCGTCTCGCTGCGGATCAGGAGCTCGCCGTCGTCGGCGAGGCGGAGCTCGAAGCCCGGGAGTGCCTGCCCGACGGTGCCGAAGCGATATGCGCCGTGCCGGTTGGTGGCCGCGGCCGTCGTGCACTCCGTGAGGCCGTAGCCCTCCATGATGCAGATGCCGATCGCGTCGAACAGCTCCGCGATCTCCTTCGCGAGCGGCGCCCCGCCCGAGATCGGCAGGCGAAGCCGCCCTCCGAGCCGCTCCTTCACCTTCGAGTAGACGAGGCGGTCGGCGAGCCGGTGCTGGACGGCCAGCCCGAACGGCAGCGGGCGGCCCTCCCGCCGGAGCGCGCTCTCGCGGCGGCCGACGTCGAGGGCCCAGTCGACGAGGCGCCTCTTGGCCCCGGTCGCCTCGGCGAACGTCGCCGTCACTGCCGTGTGCACCTTCTCGTAGACGCGCGGCACGCTCGGCAGCACCGTCGGTCGCACCTCCGGGATCGCGCGGGCGACGTCGAGCGGGTCGGCGAGGAACGCGATCGTGTACCCGGCGTAGGGGCCGGAGAGGTGCATCAGACGGCCGAAGTTGTGCGCCAGCGGGAGGTAGAGGAGCATCACGTCGCCGGCCTGGCTGTGGTCGGGCAGGTCGTCGACGACGGCGACCATCGCGTAGTAGTTGCGATGACGGATCATGCAGCCCTTCGGCGGTCCGGTCGTGCCGGACGTGTAGATGAACGTGAAGAGGTCCTCCTCGTCGATCGCCGCGACCGCCTCGTCGAGCGCGCCGGGATGCTCCTCGCGGTAGGCCCGGCCCGCGTCCTCGAGGGCGGGGAGGTCGGCGAACGTCAGCACGTGGCGGAGGGACGGCAACGTCGCGCGGCCGGCCTCCACCTTCTCGCGCTGCACATCGTCCTCGCAGACGACCCCGACCGCCTCGGAGTGCTCGAGGACGTACTGCGCATCGCGGGGGGAGGAGTTCGAGTAGATCGCCGCCCCGACGGCCCCGACGTGCGCGAGCGCGAAGTCGAGGAGCGCCCACTCGAGCGTGTTGCGCGCGAGGATCCCGAACGCGTCACCCTTGCGCACGCCACGCGCGAGCAGGCCGTTGGCGAGGAGCGAGACGCGCTCGGCCGCCTCGTCCCACGACACCTCCCGCCAGCCTCCCGCGCCCTCGACGAGGTACGCGACGCCGCTGTTGCGGGCGACCGCATCGCGCCACAGGCGCGGAATGGTGCGCTCCTGGGCCATTCGGCCAGACTCTAGTGGACGTGTCAGCACGTACGGGTGTGCCCCGGCGGCCCTCGGACGCGTGCATCCCGGCGTCCTCGTTCGCCCCGGTACCGACCGATATCGGGGCTCAGTGCGTCTCGAGCTGCTCGGTCTGACGACCGCTGGTCACGAACGAACGTCCTGACACGTCCACACTCGGAGGGATCGGCCGCGTCGCCGCGAATTCCCGACTTCCACCCGTAGACTGGAGGGCCATGCGCGTCACCTGGAACGGATCGCTGAGCTTCGGCCTCGTGAGCATCCCCGTCGGGCTCGCGCCGGCCACCAAGCCCGCCGCGCGCCAGTCGGACGTGTCGTTCCGGCTCCTCCACCGCGAGGACCTCACGCCGATCAAGCAGAAGCGCTGGTGCCCGGCCCACGACCGCGAGGTCGGCCCCGACGATCTCGTCAAGGGCTGGGAGTTCGCGAAAGGGCAGTTCGTCGTCGTCGAGGACGCCGAGCTCGAGGCGCTGGAGCGCCGCGACGACTCGCGCACGATCGACATCGAGCGGTTCGTGCCGCTGAGCGAGATCGACCCGGTGTGGATGGACCGCACGTACTTCCTCGTCCCCGGGGCCGCCCCCGCGCAGCGCAAGCCCTACAAGCTGCTCCTCGAGGTGATGGAGGAGGCCGGCGTCGGCGCGATCGGACGGTTCGTCCGCTCGGGGCGCGAGTCCATCTGCCTCGTCCGGCCGCGGGGCCAGGGCCTCGTGCTCGAGACGATGTACCTCTCGGAGGACGTCTACTCGCAGGCGGAAATCGACGAGGCGATGGAAGAGACCGACGTGAAGAAGCCCGAGCTCGACCTCGCCCGCCAGATCGTCGAGGGCCTCTCGGCGGAGTTCGATCCCGACGAGCTCTCGAGCGCCTATCGGAGCGACCTGCGCGCCCTGCTCGAGGCGAAGCTCCGGGGCGAGGAGATCGCCGAGCCCGAGCCGGCCCCCGAGGCTGCGCCCACCGTCGACCTGATCGAGGCGCTCAAGGCTAGCGTCGAGGCCGCGAAGGGCACGGCTCGCACGCAGCGCGCCGACGGGAAGCCGAAGGCAAAGAGCGGTCCCGAGAAGAAGCCGGCGCGCACCCGCGCGACGCGACGCTGACGGAGGCCCGGCGCGCGCCGGGCCTCCCGGAGACACCTCGGGAGAGAGGGGCTAGGCCGTGGCCGCCTGCTGGCCGGCGCCGGCCGCCTGGAGCTGTGCCTGGAACAGGTACTTGTCGATCTTGCCCTGGTAGATCGGGACGCCTTCCGCCACGCAGATGCGGATGACCGACTCGCGGTCCATGTTGAGCTCCTTCGCGAGCTCGTCGGGCGTCAGGTGATTCGCCATCGGCCGTGTCCTCTCTCGGCGACGAAAAAAGCCCGTCGACGCTCTCGCGTTCGAACGGGCTCGATCGGCGCTCGTACGGTGGTGGCGGGGGTCAACGGGCCCGCCTCCCGAAAACACTCATGTGCCCCCACGATACTCCGCCCCGCGGGCGTTTCGCAATTGCGGACGCGTTGCGCCGCGCTCCGGTCAGATCGGATTGTCGATCTCGACGTAGTGCCAGGCGAGAGCGAAGCGCTCGCCAAGGTGCGCTGCGAGCGCCTGGACGCCAAGCCGCTCGGTGGCGTGATGACCGGCGGCGATCAGCGTGATCCCGAGCTCCCGTGCGGTTGCGGCGCTGGGCTCCTCCGCCTCGCCGGTGAGAAGCGCGTCGTAGCCCTCGTGTGCGGCCGTTGCGAGGTCGTACCCGGCCGCTCCGGTCACGATCGCGAGACGTCGGACGGTGCCCGGGCCACCGCGGAGAACGAGGGGAGGGCGCTCGACCGTCTCTTCCACCCGCGCGACGAGCTCGTCGAGGTCGACCGCGTCGAGCGTGCAGCCGAGCCCGACCGCGCCGAAGGGCCGCTCCGCCGTCGCGCCGATGCGCGAGGCGAGTTGTGCGTTGTTCCCCACCGTCGGGTGCGCGTCGAGGGCGAGGTGGTAGGCGAGCAGCGAGGCGTTGCCGGCGAAGAGCGCCTCGAGCCGTCCACGCAGGCGCCGGTCGACGACGAGCGGCTCGCTGCGCCAGAAGAGGCCGTGGTGGACGAGCACGAGCTCCGCCCCGAGAGCGAGCGCCCGCTCGAAGAGCTCCCGCGACGACGACACGCCGCACGCGATCGTCGAGACCTCGTCGCGTCCGACGACCTGGAGCCCCTGGGGAGCGAACTCGGGGAAGCGCTCGATCTCGAGCAATGTGTCCGCGTACGCGACGATCTCGTCCCGCGAAGCCATGGGCGCGAGTCTACGAAGTCGCGATCGAGGAACGGCTACGCTTCGATGCGCTCGGGGTGTGGCGCAGCCTGGTAGCGCGCTCCGTTCGGGTCGGAGAGGCCCCCAGTTCAAATCTGGGCACCCCGATTGCGACGTGGGGGAACGCCATGGTTCCCCCACGCGCCCCCTCCTTCTGCTTCGGGCACGGGCCGACCGTGCAGAGCCTCCCGGCCGGCGAAGCCGGCCTCCGGCCGCAGACGGA
Source organism: Gaiella sp. (assembly GCA_036406535.1). Taxonomy (GTDB): domain Bacteria; phylum Actinomycetota; class Thermoleophilia; order Gaiellales; family Gaiellaceae; genus Gaiella. The sequence goes on along the minus strand of DASXAW010000152.1, from coordinate 128 downwards.
CGGCGCGACGGCCACCGTCCGGGACCGGCTTATCCTTGGCGCGAATGGCCTCCCCGATTCGGTACGCGAGGAGCGGCGACGTCAACATCGCCTACCAGGTGACGGGCGACGGCCCGTTCGACGTCGTC
>DASXAW010000151.1:0-11108 GCA_036406535.1 Gaiella sp. | reverse complement strand
ACGCTCGGCGAGGACGGCGACCCTCTCGACGCGCTCTGCCTCGTCAGCGAGCCGACCTTCCCCGGCTGCCGCATCCGGGCGCGGATCGTCGGCGTCTTCCGCATGACGGACGCGAAGGGCCCCGACGAGAAGATCCTCTGCGTGCCGCTCCGCGACCCGTCGTGGCTCCGCGTCCACGACGTGCACGACATCACGCCCGAGCTCCGCAACGAGATCGAGCACTTCTTCCAGGTCTACAAGGACCTCGAGGGCGAGAGGGTCGAGACACGCGGCTTCGGGAACCGCAGCGAGGCCGAGGCACTCGTCGACGAGGCCCGGAGCCGCGCAGCGTCGTCAGTCTGAGCCGCGTCGCGCAGGAGACGCCTGTACCGCGCAGAAGCAGCAAGCCCATGGCCACGAGGAAGAATCGGCGGCCGAAGCGGGCGCCGAAGCCGCGCTCGCCGTCGCGCGTGCGCAAGCGCGCGAAGAAGACCCGCGGCCACCACCATCCGGAGCTCTGGGGGCTCGGCCTCGTCGCGGCCGGGCTCGTCCTCGCGACCGTGCTCTGGCTCGGGTGGGACGGCGGCCCCGTGGGGGCGCACGTCGCCGACTGGCTCGACGAGAGCGTCGGCGCAGCGGCGCCGCTCGTGCCGCTCGCGCTGCTCGGCGTCGGCGGCCTCATGCTCGTGCGCAGCGCCCTCGTCGACCTGCGCCCGTTCCGAACGGGCCTCGCGCTCGGCGTGCTCGGCCTGCTGATCGCGCTCGGCGAGGACCATGGTGGGCAGCTCGGAGGCTTCCTCGGCGGGGGGCTCGCACGCGTGATCGGCGAGGCGGGCGCGCTCATCGCCGGCTGCGCGCTCGTGCTCGCGGGGGCACTGCTCGTGACCGGTGCCTCGGCGGGCGCCTTGCTTCGCCGCTCCGGAAACGTCGTCCGCCAGGCGGGGAGCGCCGCGCGCCGGTCGCTCGAGGGCCTCGAGTGGGCCGACTGGAGCGACGACGACGCGGTGCCCGACAGCGCGTCGAACGGGGCGCACGCCGCCGCACCGGTAGCCAGGGTCGCGCCCGTCGACGGCATGGAGGCGTTCCCGGACGTCGTCTCGACGGGCCCGCTCTCCGCGGAGCCGCCCCCGTTGCTTCCGCCCGAGCCGGAGGACGCGACGACGGGCGAGGACGAGCGGCTCGTCTTCGACGCCCCCGTCACCGGTGCGGAGTACCGCCTGCCCGACCGTGCGGCGCTCAAGTCCAGCCCGCCTGCCCGCGGCGACGCCGCCGACGTGAGCGAGCGGACGGCCCGGCTGCTGGTCGAGACGCTCGCGAACTTCGGCGTCGAGGCTGCGATCGTCGGCACGATCGCCGGCCCGCGCGTCGTCCGCTACGAGCTGCAGCTCGCGCCCGGCACGAAGGTCTCCAAGGTGGCCGGCCTGAAGGACGACCTGTCCTACGCGCTCGCGACGACCGAGATCCGGATCCTCGCCCCGATCCCGGGGAAGCAGGCAGTGGGCGTCGAGGTGCCGAACCTCGCGCCGCGCATGGTCACGCTCGGCGACATCTTCGACGACCTGCCCGGCTCCGCCAGCCCGCTGTCCGTGTGGCTCGGGAAGGACATCTCGGGGAACGCCGTGTGGACCGACCTCGCCCGGATGCCGCACCTCCTCATCGCGGGCACGACCGGCTCGGGCAAGTCGGGCTGCATCAACACCCTGCTCACGTCGATCCTCCTCCGCGCGACGCCCGACGACGTTCGGATGATCCTGATCGACCCGAAGCGCATCGAGCTCAACTTCTACGAGTCGATCCCGCATCTCCTGACGCCCGTCGTCTCGAGCCCGAAGGAGGCTTCGGCGGTGCTCCACAACGTCGTGGCCGAGATGGAGCGGCGCTACGAGCGCCTCTCCCTCGTCCGGGCCCGCAGCCTGCCCGAGGCCAACCGTGCCTTCCGGGCGCGCGGCGACGAGCCGCTGCCGTACCTGCTCGTGGTGATCGACGAGCTGGCCGACCTGATGATGGTCTCTCCGCAGGCCGTGGAGGACGCGATCATCCGGCTCGCGCAGAAGTCGCGCGCCGTGGGGATCCACCTCGTCCTCGCGACGCAGCGGCCCTCGGTCGACGTGATCACCGGGATGATCAAGGCGAACGTCCCGAGCCGGATCGCGTTCGCCGTCTCGAGCCAGACCGATTCGCGCGTGATCCTCGACGGCTCCGGCGCGGAGAGCCTCCTGGGGCAGGGCGACATGCTGTTCAAGCCGCTCGGCACGTCGAGGCTCCAGCGCGTCCAGGGGGCGTTCGTCACCGAGGAGGAGATCGCCCTGATCGTCGAGCAGTGCCGCGCGCAGCGCGGGCAGCAGCTGGACGAGACGCTGCTCGAGGCGCCCGAGGCCGCCTTCGAGGACGACGGCGGCGACGAGGACTTCGACCCGGACGAGGACCCCCTGCTCGACCGGGCGATCGAGGTCGTCGTCCAGACGCAGACGGCCTCCGTCTCGCTGCTGCAGCGCCGCCTGCGGGTCGGCTACACGCGCGCCGGCCGCCTGATCGACATGCTCGAACGGCGTGGGATCATCTCCGGCTACGAGGGCTCGAAGCCCCGCCGGGTGCTCGTCGAGGAGCACCAGCTCGCGACCCTGATGGGGCCGCAGGCGTAGCGCATCGGTGTCGCGACACAGGGCAAACCCCTAACAATTCGCGATCCGGAAGCGGTCTACCATTCGGCGGTTGCGGCTCAGGTCCAACTTCGTGTTCAATCCCGCGTCACAGTGCGGGAGCCCCGTCAAATGCACCACCAAGGAGGGAATGTGGCGATTCGCAAATGGACGGTCGTCGCGTCGCTCGCGCTCTGCGCGGCGGTTGCGCTGACCGTCGCCTCGGTCGGCTCGGCGAAGCCGTCGAAGGCACAGGCAACGTCCGGCCTCAAGGTCGCGCTCGTGACCGACATCGGCGGTCTGAACGACAAGAGCTTCAACGCGCTCGCGTACAAGGGCCTGAAGAACGCCGAGAAGAAGCTGGGCATCGACGGCCGCGTCTTCATCTCGAAGAGCGCCGCCGACTACATCCCGAACCTCTCGACTGGGGCGCGGAGCTACGACCTCGTCATCGGCGTCGGCTTCCTGATGGCCGACCAGGTGGCGGCTGTCGCCAAGCGGTTCCCGGACACGAAGTTCGCGATCGTCGACTATCCGGCGGCCGCGCTCAAGGGCGCGCCGAAGAACGCCCGCGGCATCCTGTTCGCCGAGCAGGAGGCCGGCTGCCTCGCCGGCGTCGCCGCGGCCACCGAATCGAAGACCGGCGTCATCGCCTCGGTCGGCGGCCAGAAGATCCCGCCGGTCGACGCGTACATCGCGGGGTACCAGTACTGCGCGAAGAAGGTCAAGCCGGGGATCAAGACCCTGAACGACTACTCGCAGGACTTCGTCGCCCAGGACAAGTGCAAGGAGATCGCGCTGAACCAGATCGGCGAGCAGGCCGACGTGGTCTTCCAGGTCGCGGGCGGCTGCGGCCTCGGCGCCCTCCAGGCCGCGAAGGACAGCAAGGACTTCGGCATCGGCGTCGACGCCGACCAGGGCTACCTCGGGAAGCACATCCTCACGAGCGCCCAGAAGAAGGTCGACGTGGGCGTGTACGACACGATCGCCCTCGCCGGTGGGAGCAAGTGGAAGGGCGGGATCGACGGCGTCTTCAACGCGAAGAACGGCGGCGTCGGCTACGGCAAGGTGAGCTCCTCCGCGCCGAAGCGCGCAGCGCTCATCGCGAAGCTCAACACCTGGACGAAGCAGCTCGCGTCGGGGAAGGTCAAGCCCCCGCGCACCGTCAAGGGCTAGTCGAGGCAGATACATCGTGGTTCCCGGTGGGCGGGCTCTCGAGCCCGCCCACCGCACGTTTGCGAGCTTCGGCGTCGGGGTATCGGATCTCTCAATGGGGTTTGGGCCGCCACGCCGCGCTGTCGGTCTCGCGGTCGTCGCGGCGCTCGGTCTCCTCGCGAGCGCCTGCGGCGGTGGCGGCGAGAGCGGCGGCCAGCCCGGGACGTCCGACGTTCGTGTCGCCCTCGTCACCGACATCGGCGGGCTGAACGACCGCGGCTTCAACGCGCTCGCGAACACGGGGCTCGAGCGGGCGGAGGACGAGTTCGGCATCGATGGACGTGTGTTCATCTCGGACTCGGCGAGCGACTACGTCCCGAACCTGCGGGGTACCTCGTCGGCGTCGCCGCGGCAACAGTGGCGGGCGGCGGCTCGGTGAGCGCCGTCGGCGGCCAGGCGGTGCCGGCCGTCGTCGCCTTCCTCGCCGGGTACCGGGCGGGGGTGAGGGACACCGACGAGAGCACGAAGGTGCTGCAGGGCTACTCCCAGGACTTCGTCGACCAGGCGAAGTGCAAGGAGCTCGCGCTCACGCAGATCGCGCGAGGCTCCAAGGCCGTCTTCGCCGCTGCCGGTGGGTGCGGGCTCGGCGCCCTCCAGGCGGCGAACGAGCGGAACGTCTGGGGCATCGGCGTGGCCAGCGACCAGTCGTTCCTCGGGCCGCACATCCTCACGAGCGCCACGAAGAAGGTCGACGTCGCGGTGTTCGACTCGATCGAGGCGCTCACGAAGGGCTCGTTCGCGGGCGGGGGCGACACCCTGTACGACGTCGCGAACGGCGGGGTCGGCTACGGGAAGGTGAGCCCCGACGCACCCGACCGCGCCGCGCTGATCGCGAAGCTCGACGGCGTGTCGGAGCAGATCACCTCCGAAGACGTCGACGTCCCGCGCCGCTGAGGGCCCGAGAGCCGGGCCGTCGCCGCTCACCGCCGCTCGCGCGGCGGAATAGAATCCCGCGGATGCCCGAGCGATCCCAGGTCCTCGAGATGCGGCACATCACGAAGCGCTTCCCGGGGATCGTGGCGAACGACGACATCGGCTTCGATCTCGCAGAGGGCGAGGTGCACGCGCTCCTCGGGGAGAACGGCGCGGGCAAGTCGACGCTGATGAACATCCTCTACGGGCTCTACCACCCCGACGAGGGCGAGATCCTCATCAAGGGCAAGCCCGTGCGGCTCGGCTCCCCGAGCGCCGCGATCGACGCGGGCGTCGGCATGGTCCACCAGCACTTCATGCTGATCCCGGTCATGACGGTCGCGGAGAACATCGTCCTCGCGCAGGAGCCGACGACCGGTGGGATCCTCCTCGACATCGCCGAAGCCGAGAGGCGCGTCAGGGAGATCTCCGACCGCTACGGACTCGCGGTCGACCCGCACGCACGCATCGACCGGATCACCGTGGGCCAGCAGCAGCGCGTGGAGATCCTCAAGGCGCTCTACCGCGAGGCGGACATCCTCGTGCTCGACGAGCCCACTGCGGTGCTCACCCCGCAGGAGGCCAGGGAGCTCTTCGAGGTCGTGCGCAGCCTCACGGAGCGCGGCAAGTCGATCATCTTCATCTCGCACAAGCTCAACGAGGTGCTCGAGATCGCCGACCGGATCACGGTGCTTCGGCGCGGCAAACTGATCGAGACGCTCCCGGCCGAAGGCGCGACCGAGGCGGGGCTCGCACGGCTGATGGTCGGGCGCGAGGTGCTCCTGCGGGTGGCGAAGACGCCGGCGCATCCGGCCGAGCCGCTGCTCGAGGTCGAACAGCTGCGCGTCGTCGACGACCGGGGCATCGAGAAGGTACGAGGGCTCTCCTTCGAGGTCCGCGCGGGTGAGATCGTCGGGATCGCGGGCATCGACGGAAACGGCCAGACCGAGCTGATCGACGCGATGACCGGCCTGTATCCGATCGAGTCCGGCAGCGTCCGCGTCGCGGGCAGGGAGGTGACGACGGACTCCGCGCGCGACCACACGGAGGCGGGGCTCGGCCACATCCCGGAGGACCGGCAGCGACGCGGGCTCGTGCTCGAGTACTCGATCGCCGAGAACCTCGCGCTGCACGACTACCGCGCCGCCCCGGCCTCGCGCTACGGGTGGCTCTTCCCGCGGCGCCTCGTCGAGCGGGCGCGAGCGCTGATCCGCGAGTTCGACGTCCGCGGCGGAGGGCCGACGACGCGCGCAGGGGGTCTGTCGGGCGGGAACCAGCAGAAGGTCGTGCTCGCCCGCGAGATCGACCGTGACCCGCGCGTGCTGATCGCCGCTCAGCCGACCCGCGGGCTCGACGTCGGCGCGATCGAGTTCGTCCACCGGCGGCTGATCGAGGAGCGCGACGAGGGACGCGCGATCCTCCTCGTCTCGCTCGAGCTCGACGAGGTGCTCTCGCTCTCCGACCGGGTCCTCGTGATGTACGAGGGCGAGATCGCGGGCGAGTTCCCGCCGACCGCGAGCGAGGAAGAGCTCGGCATCGCAATGACCGGCGGACGGCGCAGCGGGGTCGCCGCGTGAGCGAAACGCAGGGCGGGATCCCTCCCGTCCAGCCCTACGGCCAACCGACCGGGCAGCTCCCCGACCCCGAGGAAAGCTTCAGCCAGCGGCTCGCCCTCGCGCAGCGGGCGGGCGGGCTCGTCGCGCCGCTCCTCACCGTCCTGATCGCGTTCGTGATGGGCGGCCTCGTCGTCCTCGTCACGACGGGCAAGAACCCGCTGAAGACGTACCAGGCGATCTTCGAGGGCGCCGGGCTCAACTGGTTCTTCCAGATCCCGTGGGACTTCGACTCGATCGCGGCGTTCAACCTCCAGCAGACGCTGATCCAGACGACGACGTTCATCCTCGTCGGCCTCGCCGTCGCGTTCGCGTTCCGCTGCGGCCTCTTCAACATCGGCGGCCAGGGCCAGTACCTCGCCGGCGCGATCCTCGCGGTCTGGATCGGCTCGTCGTTCGAGAGCATGAACCCGTACCTGCACGTCGTCCTCGCGATCGTGATCGGGACGCTGGCGGGCGCGCTCATCGCGGGGATCGCCGGCTTCCTCAAGGCGACCGTCGGGGCGCACGAGGTGATCTCGACGATCATGCTGAACTGGATCGTCCTCTGGGTCGGCGTCTACCTCTTCGGTCTCGGCGGGCCGCTCCAGAACGACACGCAGGAGTCGGTGCCCGTCTCGAACGACGTCGTGGAGGGGGCGAAGTTGCACGTCTTCTGGGGCGACCCCCTGCTGCAGGGCCTCCACATCGGGATCTTCTTCGCGCTCGGCGCGCTCGTCGTCTACTCGCTGATCCTCAACCGGACAACGCTCGGCTACGGCGTCAAGGCCGTGGGCTTCAACCCCGAGGCGGCGCGGTACGGCGGGATCAGCGTCGCGCGGAACTACTTCCTGGCGATGGCGATCTCGGGCGCGTTCGCCGGGCTCGCCGGCGCGATCGACATCCTCGGCTGGCAGTTCAGGCTCTCGACGGGCGACGTGCAGACGTCCGTCGTCGGCTTCACCGGGATCGCCGTCGCGCTCCTCGGCCGCAACACCGCGGTGGGGACGGCGCTCGCCGCACTCCTGTTCGGCGCGCTCTTCACGGGCACCTCGACGCGCAACCTCGACCCGGACGTCTTCCAGCCAGAGCTCGCCTCGAACCTGACGCTCCTGATCCAGGGCCTCGTCGTCCTGTTCGTCGGCGTCGACCTCGTCGTGCTGTGGCTGCTCGGTCGCCTGCGGCGGAGGGGGACGGCGACCGCATGACGAGCATCGCCCTGCCCACGAACAGGATCCGCAACCCGCTCAAGACGCTGGCCTGGGTCGGCATCGTGCTCGGCCTCCTCGCGGCGTTCGTCGCGCTGCCGCCGATCACGGCGAGGTCGTGGATCCCGAGCCTTCTGCTCGGGCTCCTCGCGGCGCTCGCGGGCGTGTGGGCGATCACGAGGGGGGAGAAGCGGTTCGGGTGGTACGCCGTCTCCGCGGCCGCGCTCGGATTCGCGCTCGCGTACCTCGCGACGCGCTCCGAGGTGGGGAAGCTCGAGACCGTCGTCGTGTGGTCGGCGCTCTTCGCCTCGATGCTCCGCTACGCGACGCCGCTGATCTTCGGCGCTCTCGGCGGCATGTTCTCGGAGCGCTCCGGCGTGGTGAACGTCGGGCTCGAGGGGATGATGCTGATGGGGGCGTTCTTCGGGATCATGGGGGCGGACAAGCTCGACTCCTGGTTCTTCGGGCTCCTGGTGGGGATCCTCTCGGGCGGCGCGATGGCGCTCCTCCACGCGATCTGGTCGGTCCACCTCCGCGCCGACCAGATCATCAGCGGCTTCGCGATCAACTTCCTCGCGCTCGGCATCACCGGCTACCTGTTCATCGACATCTACGGGCAGGAGGGGACGCCAACCGACATCCCGAGCATCCCGGCCGTCCGGCTCTCGTTCCTCGACGGCATCCCCTTCATCGGGGACATCTTCGGGAACCTCAACCTGATGATCTGGATCGCGCTGATCCTGATCCCGCTGTCCTGGCTCGTCCTCTTCAAGACGCCGCTCGGGCTCCGCATCCGTGCGGTGGGGGAGCACCCGCGGGCGGCCGACACGGTCGGCATCGACGTCTACCGGATCCGGTACGGCGCGGTCATCGCCTCGGGGATGCTCGCCGCGGCGGGCGGTGCGTTCCTCTCGATCGGGTTCGTGAACTCGTTCAACGAGAACATGACCGCGGGTCGCGGGTTCATCGCGCTCGCCGCGGTGATCTTCGGCAACTGGCGGCCGTTCGGCGCCGCCGCAGCCTGCCTCCTGTTCGGCTTCTCGAGCGCCCTCGCGCAGCGCCTGCCGGAATACTCGGAGTCCGCGGCCGTGCTCTTCCAGGCGCTGCCGTACGTGCTCACGCTGATCGCGGTCGCGGGCGTGATCGGGCGCTCGATCCCGCCGGCGGCCGACGGCCGTCCGTACCAGAAGCAGTAGTGGTCGCGCCCGAGGCGTCGCACACCTACGGGAACGGTCGGGCGATCGCCGCCGTCGCGGCCGGCCTCCTGTCCGCGGCGACGATGCCGATGGCGATCCTCGCCACGCGGTACTCGGGGTCGTACGAGCTCCTCCACGCCGGGTTCGCGATCCCGGTCGCCGTCGCGCTGGGCATCGTCTCGATCTGGCTCGCCCGCGGGGCGCTCCGCCACGACGACGCGCGGCTCGGTCGCGCAGGCGGCCGCGGCGCGGCCCGGCTCGGACGGGCGCTCGGCGTCCTCGGCGTCGCGCTCGCGGCGACCGGCCTCGTCGCGCTCGCGGTCTACGGGCTGTTGACGTATCTCGGCGAGCGCTAAGTGCGGGAAAAGCCGAGCACGCCTCGGCCGGATCCCGTCTAGACTGGCCGCTCCATGTTCAACATCGGGTCGAGCCTGCACGAGGCGCGCACGCGCCAGAACCTCGATCTGGAGGAGATGGAGCGTCGGACGAAGGTCCGCGCGAAGTACCTCCGGCTCCTCGAGGACGAGCGGTTCGACCAGCTCCCGGGCCACGCGTACACGAAGGGCTTCCTCCAGGTCTACGCGAGCGCGCTGGGGCTCGACGGCAGGCTCTACGTCGAGGAGTACAACTCGCGCTACGTCACCGGCGAGGACGACGTCTCCCCGCGGCTTCCGCGGGGGCCGGCGCGCTCGCCGAGGCGGCGCCGCGAGCGCCGCGAGACCCGCACGGTCGGCGTCGCGCTCGCGGCGATCCTCGTGGTCACGGCGTTCGTCATCGCGGCGTGGCGCTTCGGCGGGCACGACGAGCCGCAGGTCGACGGGGTCTCGCCGGCGACACGCTCCAGCTCCTCGGCGCGCTCCGCGCAGCAGCGCGTGACGCTGACGGTGCGCGCCGTCGGTGGCCCGTCCTTCATGGAGGTCAGGGCCGGCGCCGGGGGCGGTGCGCCGCTGTACACCGGCACGCTCGAGAAGGGCCAGTTCCAGCGCTTCACGAAGAAGGCGCTGTTCCTCTCCGTCGAGCGGCCGCGGAACGTGGTCGTGAAAGTGGACGGGCGACGGTTCGACCTGAGCCCGAGCGGTCGGCTGAGGGTCTCCGGGGCGACGACCGTCTCGGGGTGAGCCGCCCCCGCGCGGCGATCGTCGTCACGGGCAGCGAGCTCGTGCGCGGCGAGCGCACCGATCGCAACGGCCCGTTCTACGCGCGCGAGGCGCTCTCGCTGGGCCTCGTCCCCGACCGGATCCTGATCGTCGGCGACGACCCCGCCGACCTCGAGGCCGCTCTCCGCGCGGCGAGCGAGGCGGAGGTGTGCCTCGTCTCCGGCGGCCTCGGCCCGACGCACGACGATCGCACGGTCGAGCTCGTCGCGCAGGTCGCGGGCGTTCCCCTGCGGGTGGACGAACGGCTCGAGCGCGAGATCGAGGGCGTCTCCCGGTCAATCGCCGAGCGCCTGAGGCGGCCGTACGCCGACTTCGCGGCGGGCGTGACGAAGCAGGCGACCGTGCCCGAGGGCGCTGAGGTGATCGGCGTCGCCGGGACGGCTCCCGGGCTCGTCCTGCCGGGCGGGAGCTGCGTGTACGTCGTCCTTCCGGGCCCACCCGGCGAGCTGCGCCGTCTCTGGCCGGCGGCGGTGGCGAGCGACGCGCTCGGGGCCGTGCTCCGGCGGACGACGCCGCCGGGACGCCACGTGCTGCGCTTCTTCGGCGCGAGCGAGTCGGCCGTCGCGAAGGCGCTCGCGGATGCCGGGGGGGACGGCGACGGCGTCGAGGCGACGATCTGCGCCCGCGACTTCGAGATCCACGTCGACCTCGTCGTCGAGCCGGGCGCAGAGGCCCGCGGCGAGGCGTTGACCGAGGCGCTGCGCGCCCCCCTCGAGCGCTATCTCTTCGCCGAGGACGAGCGGTCGGTCGCCGAGCTCGTGCTCGACCTCTGTCGGGAGCGCGGCTTCCGGCTCGCCACGGCCGAGTCGTGCACCGGGGGCCTCGTCGCGGCGCGCCTCTCCGACGTGCCCGGCGCGAGCGACGTCCTCGCCGGAGGGATCGTGTCGTACGCGAACGACGTGAAGACCGCGGAGCTCGGGGTGCCGGGCGAGCTGATCGCGGAGCACGGCGCCGTCTCCGCAGAGGTGGCGGAGGCGATGGCGGAAGGCGTTCGCGACCGCCTGGGCGTCGATCTCGGGATCGCCGTCACGGGTGTGGCCGGGCCGGGAGGGGGGACGCCGGAGAAGCCGGTCGGCCTCGTCTACTTCCACGTCGCCACGCCGGACGGCGGGGAGGCGCGCAGCTTCTCGCTCCCCGGCGACCGCGCGACGATCCGCTCGCGCGCCACCGTCTCGGCGCTCCATCTCGCACGACAGGTCCTGACACGGAG
>DASXAW010000150.1:0-11151 GCA_036406535.1 Gaiella sp. | reverse complement strand
CGGACCGCCGCGATCGACGTAGGAGGCACGCCGTACGACGCGACGTTCGCGTACGGCTCCGCGTGGGCCACCGCCTACGGCGCCGACGACCTCGTGCGGATCGACCCCGCCTCGAACCGGGTCACGTCGCGCATCCCCCTCGACAAGGCGACGGGCGTCGTCGGCGCGTTCGGATCCGTGTGGGCGACGGGCACGGAGGGTGTGATCCGCGTCGACCCGAAGTCGGGCGCCGTCGTCGCGCGCATCTCACTGCCGATGGCCGGGTGGACCGCGGCCGGGAAGGACGCCGTGTGGGTGACGACGCCGGCGGGGCTCAGCCGCATCGATCCCGCGACGAACGCGGTCTCGGCATCCGTTGCGATTCCGGGGCCTGTCGGCGACCCCGCAGTCGTCGCCGGAAAGGTCTGGGTGCCCCGGATTCGCGCGGGGCGCGTCGCCGTCGTCGATCCCGCTTCGAACGCGGTCGTCGAGACCGTCAAGGTCGGCACCGGCCCGTTCGTCGTGACCGAGATCGCCGGAGAGGCCTGGGTACCGAGCTGGCGCGGTCGCGACGTGTGGCGCGTGCGTCCGTAGCCGGGCACGGGTTCGTACCTTCGCAGGCATCACGTAGGTGACGGGGCGGGCCGGCGAACCGGCCCGCGCAGTCGCTCCCGCCCTAGCCCGCCTGCATGACGCGCATGTGGTTGCCCGACGGGTCGCGGAACCCCGCGTCCACGCCGTACGGGCGCTGCTCCGGCGGCTGGCTGAACTCGACGCCGCGCTCCACGAGCTCGTCGTACGTCTGCTGGATGTCGTCGGTACGGAAGAAGAGCCCACCTGCGGCGCCCTTCGCGACGAGCGTCTTCAGCGCTGCGGCGGTCTCCTCGTCGAACACCGGCGGGCCGGGGACGGCCATCAGGACGATCGCCACGTCCGGCTGGCCGACGGGGCCGACCGAGAGCCAGCGGAAGTCACCCAGCTCGGGCATGGTCACGTCCTCGCGGAGCTCCATCCCGAGCTTCTCGGTGTAGAAGGCGAGGGCCTCGTCCTGGTCGTGTACCCACTGGTTGACGTGCGTCAGCTGCTTCAACATCGTGTGCTCCTTCCTCGTCGAGCGGTCGTCGACCACGCTAGAGCGACACGGTGCGCGCGTCTTCTCGAAACGTGCTGGATAGCGGTCGCGCGTACGCGAGGAGCACGCAGGTGGGGATGCGCGCGCGGCTCGTAGCGGGCGGGTGGGCGGCCCGGTACGCCGTCGGCGTCATGCCGTATACGCGGCCGAAACTCGTCGTGAAGGAGCCGACGCTCCTCAGGCCGACGAGGAAGCAGATCTCGGTGACGGATCGGTCGGTCGAGCGGAGGAGGGACGCCGCGCGCTCCAGGCGCCTGGTGAGGAGGTATTGATGCGGCGTCTCGCCGAACGCGCGTCGGAACTCGCGGCTGAAGTGCGCCGGGGAGAGCCGCGCCGCCCGGGCGATCTCGGCGACGTCGAGCGGCTCCGCGTACCGCGCGTCGATCGTGTCCTTCGCGCGGAGCAGGTGCCGGGTGGGAAGCATGTACGCCACGCCCCGAGTATCGCGGCCCGTCGTGTTGCAGGGGCGCGTCATTGGGTTCAGAGTGGCCAGAGTCTGCGTGGCTCGGTCGTGCCGGTCACGCCCGCCCCGAGCGGAAGGAGGATCGAAGTGCGTCACAGACGGAAGACGACGGCGGTCGCCGTGGTCGCGGTGTTCGCGGCCGTCGGCGCGCTCCTCGCCGGCACGGCGCGGCCGGCGCCGAGCGCCGTGACCGCCACGCCGTGCTCGTTCCAGCTTCGCATCGGCGACGTGCTGCCGTTCACCGGCGACCTCGCCGCGTACGGCGCCAACCTCGACCGTGGCGTGAAGCTCGCCGTGGATCTGCAGAACAAGGCGCTCCGCTCCGCCGGTCTCGGCTCCTCGAGCGTGACGCTCGTCGCCTCCGAGGACGGCCAGACACAGGCGAGCGCGTCGGTCGAGGCGGCGACGAAGCTCGTCAAGACGGACAAGGCGAACGTCGTGATCGGGGAGATGGCGTCGACCGCGACGATCCCGATGGCACGCTCGGTCACGGTGCCGAGCCGGATCGTGCACATCTCGCCGACGTCGAGCGCTCCTCAGCTCACGACGCTCAAGGACAACGGGTACCTCTGGCGCACGTACCCCTCCGATGCGCTTCAGGGCCGGGTTCTGGCGCAGGCGGCGCTCTCGGCCTTCGGCAAGGGCGCGACCGTCAACGTCGGCGCGCGGAACGACGCGTTCGGCACCGCGCTCAAGCAGCTCTTCGTGTCGCAGTGGACGTCGCTCGGCGGCAAGGTCGGCGAGAACGTCTCGTGGAACCCGACGCAGCCCAACTTCGACACGGAGGCGCAGAAGCTCGTCGACGGAAGCCCGGCGGGCTGGGTGATCATCGACTTCCCGGACACGTTCGAGAAGCTCGCGCCTTCGCTCGTCCGCTCCGGCAAGTGGAACGCGGGCAAGACGCTGATGACCGAGGCGCTCCGCAACGCCGACGTGCTCTCGAAGATCGGCGACCCCGTGAAGGGTCTGCGCGGCACGGCTGCGAGCGCGGCGGGCGGGCCGGCCGGGAAGGCGTTCGCGTCGTACTGGAAGAAGAACGTCAAGGGCGCGAAGCCGTACACCGGCTTCGAAGGGACCGCCGTGGATGCCGCCAGCGTCGCGTTCCTCGCCGCAGTGAAGGCGTGCTCCGCCTCTCCCGCGCGGATCAAGGCGAACCTCCGCGCGGTCTCGGGTCCGCCGGGCGCGAAGGTCACGTTCCTGACGCTCGGCAAGGCGGTGAAGCTGCTGCGGGCGGGGAAGGACGTGAACTACGAGGGCACGTTCAGCCCCGTCGACTTCGACCGCAACGGGGACATCGGCTCCGCGGTGTTCGAGATCTGGGAGTACAAGGGCGGCGACACGATCGACACGCTGCGGACGATCACGTTCCGCGGCTGAGGCTCACGCACGGGGCGGGCCCATCCGGCCCGCCCCCTGCCCGAGGTAGAGCGCGACCACGTTCGGGTCGGCCAGAAGCTCCTTGCCCGTCCCCTCGAATGCATTGCGACCCATGTCCAGGACGTAGCCCCGGTGCGAGAGCGCGAGCGCGCGCCGGGCGTTCTGCTCGACCATGACGATGCCGATCCCGAGCGACGCGATCTCTGCGAGCTTCTCGAACACCTCCGACACCGCCTTCGGGGCGAGCCCGGCCGAGGGCTCGTCGAGCAGCAGGAGCGACGGCTTCGTGACGACCGCGCGCGCGAGCGCGACCAGCTTCCGCTGGCCGCCCGAGAGCGTCCCGGCGCGCTGGCGTCCACGCTCGCGCACGATCGGGAAGAGCGCCTCCACGCCGGCGAGTGCGTCGCCGCGCTCCGAGCGGGGCATGGGGAGCACGCTGACCTTGAGGTTCTCGGCGACCGAGAGGCTCGGGAAGACGTTGTCGACCTGCGGGACGAAGTTGACCCCCGCGCGTGTGAGCCGGTCGGCGCGCAGCCTCGTGATCTCCTTGCCGAGAAGGCGGATGCTGCCCGCGCGGGCCGGAACGAGCCCGTAGATCGTCTTGAGGAGCGTCGACTTGCCGGCGCCGTTCGGCCCGATCAGCGAGACGATCTCGTCGCTCCCGGCACGGAGCGAGACACCCCGCAGCACGAGCGCGTCGCCGTACCCCGACTCGAGCGCGTCCACCTCGAGCAGCGCCGTCATGCCTCGACTCCGAGGTAGGCGTCGACGACCCGGGCGTCGCTCCGCACTCCCTCGGGCGACCCCGACGCGATCACCGCGCCGTTCGACATCACGACGACCCGGTCGCTGACGCCCATCACGACCTCGAGGTCGTGCTCGACGAGCAGCACCGTCACGCCGTGCGACTCGCGCAGCGAGACGACGTGCTCGAGCAGCTCGCCGCGGAGGACCGGGTTCACCCCTGCCATCGGCTCGTCGAGCAGCACGAGCCGCGGCTCCGTCATCAGGACGCGGGCGAAGTCGAGCAGCTTCCGCTGCCCTCCGGAGAGGGTCGCCGCGAGCTCGTCCGCGTGGCGGTCGAGCCGGACGAGCTCGAGGAGCTCGTGCGCCCGCCTGCGCGCCTCGCTCTCGCGGCGTCGCGTCGCTCGGGAGCCGACGACGTTTCGCAGGAGACGCTCCCCTGGCTGCCCGGGCGCCGCGAGCACGACGTTGTCGAGGACGGTCATGCGCGCCAGCGCCCGGGCGGTCTGGAACGTCCGCACCAGACCCGCCTGGGCGATGCGGTGGGGAGGCAGGCGCTCGATCCGGCGGCCCTCGAACGAGATCGTCCCCGTCTCCGCCCGGAGGAAGCCGGAGACGATGTTGAAGAGCGTCGACTTGCCTGCGCCGTTCGGACCGATCAGCGAGGTGATCGACCCGGTCTCGACGTCGAGCGATGCCCCGTCCACCGCACGGACGCCGCCGAACGAGCGGACGACGTCACGTACCTCGAGCAATGCTGCGCTCACTCGAGCACGAGCTCCTCGCGCCTTCCGAGTAGGCCCTGCGGCCGGAAGAGGATGAGGCCGATCAGGACGAGCCCGATCACCATCAGACGAAGGTAGGCGCGTTCCGCGGAGTCGAACCACGTGAACGGCGCGAACTCGAAGAAGCGCGTGCCTGCGAAGATCACGCCGAAGACGAGCGCCCCGACCGGCACGGCCCACGCACGGCCGACCCCGCCAAGGATGAGGATCATCCACGCGAAGAACGTCAGGAGCGGCGCGAAGTCGGCCGGGCTGAAGAACGCGAACTGCCAGGCGTAGAAGAGCCCGGCGATCCCCGCCAGCGCGGAGCCCAGCGCGAGCGCCTGGAGCTTGTACGCGAAGACGTTCTTGCCGAGCGATCGGGCGGCGTCCTCGTCCTCGCGGATCGAACGAAGCACTCGGCCCCACGGCGTGCGGATCGACAGCGCGACGAGGGCGGTCAGCACGAGCGCGACCGCCCAGACGAGCACGAGCATCGTGACGTCCTTCGAGCCCAGGTGGAGCGCGCTCTGGAACCAGTCCTGGAAGCGCTGCCACTGGCCGTTGTAGTCGGACGCCTCCTCCGCTCCCCCGAGGTTGATCGTTCCCTGCGACCCACCGGTCAGCCGATCCTCGTTCGTCGCGACGTAGCGGACGATCTCGCTCAGCGCGATCGTCACGATCGCGAAGTAGTCGGCCCTGAGCCGCAACGTTGCGAGCCCCAGCACGACCCCACCGGCAGCCGACGCGACCACGGCCGCCGGCGCTGCGAGCCACATGCTCCAGCCCGACTTCACGACGAGGATCGCCATCGTGTACGACCCGATCGCCATGAACGCCACGTGGCCGAAGTTGAGGAGCCCCGCGTAGCCGAACTCGATCTGGAGCCCGAGGGTGAGGATCGTGTAGATCCCCGCGACGACGCCGACGAACGCCCAGAACTCGCCGCTCGTGAGGACGCTCATACGAGCCGAGCCCGTCCCAAGAGCCCCTCCGGGCGAGCGAGGAGCACGAGGATCAGCACCGCGAACGCGACGACCGGCTTGTAGACCGGGTCGACGCCGCCGCCGAAGCCCTCCCACGTGGAGAGCTCGGTGACGATGCCCAGCAGGAATCCGCCCGCGAGCGCCCCATACGCGTTCCCGATCCCCCCGAGCACGACGGCCGCGAACACCGGCAGCAGGAGCGTGAAGCCGAAGTTCGGGTCGAACGTGCTCTGCACCAGACCCGCCAGCACCCCCGCGAGCGCTGCGAGGAGCCCCGAGAGGACCCACGTCGCGAGCACGACGCGCCCCGTGTCGATTCCGGCGACCGCTGCGAGCGCGCGGTCGTCGGCGACCGCGCGCATCGTCCGCCCGAGCGTGGTGAACGAGAGCAGCAGGCCGACGAGGACGATCGCGACGACCGCGACGACGATGGCGATCGCCTGAGCACCCGAGAGCCGGACCGAGCCGAGCGTGTAGACCCTGAACGGGTCGACGTCGAAGGCACGGGGCTGCGGGCCCCACGCGAGGAAGATCGCCTGGCGGAGGACGAGCGCAAGCCCGATCGACGCGAGGAACAGGCTCATGAAGTTCGCGCGCCGTGCGCGCAGCGGACGCCACAACGCGAAGTCGAGGCCGACGGACAGCGCGGCGGCCGCGCCCATCGCGGCCGCGGTCGCGACGACCATCCCGAGTCCGAGGGTCGTGTCGAACGTGACCGCCACGAACGCGCCGAACGTCATCAGGTCGCCGTACGCGAAGTGGACGATCCGCAGGATCCCGTAGACGAGCGAGACGCCGACGGCCGCGATCGCGTACACGGCGCCGGTGACGAGGCCGTTCGCGAGAAGCTGCACGAACATCAGCCGACCTTGACCGATCCGCCGGCGGTCGGCAAACGCGCGCGATCGCTCAGCGGGGGCGGTACGCGAGCACCTCGGCGAGCGGACGCGTGTTGAGCACGTTCGCGGCCGTCGCCCAGCCGCGCCGGGCCGTCGCGACGGCGAGCTCCATGTTCCCGAGGCCGCGTACCGAGTGGGCGTCGGTCGAGACGACGAGCGTGACGCCGGCGTCGACCGCGAGCCGCGCGTTCTCGCCCGACAGATCGAGCCGGTCGGGAAGCCCGTTCACCTCGAGCGCGACGCCGTGGTCGAGCGCGACGGTGAACACCTCCTCGAGGTCGAGCGCGTTCGGCGGACGATGGTTGATGATGCGGCCCTTCGGGTGGCTGAGGCACCTGACGGCCGGGTGCCGGATCGCCTCGACGACCTTCTTCGTGAGTGGCCGCCGCTCCTCGCGCTGGCCCGCGTGCAGGCTGAGCTGCACCCAGTCGAGCTCGGCAAGGACATCGTCGGGGAGATCGAGGCTCCCGTCGCGGCGGATGTCCACTTCGATTCCCCGCAGGATCCGGAACGGTGCGAGCTCGTCGTTCGCGGCTGCGATCTCCTCGCCCTGCCGCCGCACAGCGTCGGCGTCGAGGCCCGGGACGACGCGGACGTTCTCCGTGTGGTCGCAGATCGCGAGGTACTCGTAGCCCCGGTCGCGCGCGGCGAGCGCCATCTCGCGCACAGACGCCCGGCCGTCCGACCAGGTGGTGTGACTGTGGAGGTCGCCGCGGATGTCGGCGAGCTCGACGAGCGCCGGCGGCTCGCCGTGGAACGGCTCCTCGCGCAGCTCGGGCGGGCACCACGGGACGCCGAGCTCCTCGTACGCGGCTTTCTCGTCCGGCGCATCCGGGATCGGGCCGAGCGCCTCGACGTACGCGTCGGAGCCGGTCCGGCGCAGGAGCTCGGTTCCGAATCGCTCCGGCGCGGGCAGGTGCAGCACGACGGGGACGCCCTCGACGGTGACGCCCGTCGCACGATTCTCGCGGCTCTCGACGAGCGAGACGATCTGTGGCAGCTCCTCGAACGCCGACACCACGGCTGCCGGGTCGCGGGTCGGCACGACGACGGCGAGGTCGAACGACGCGTCCGCCCAGCGTCTTGGGTCGCCGGCGACCTCGCCGTCGAGTGCGGCAGCGATCTCCACGACGAGCGGCCGCGAGCGGTTGAGCGTCAGGCCGCGCGCGGGGCGATCGGCCTGCGCGTGCAACCGGTCGAGGATCTTCGCCTCCGTGGCGGGACCGACGCCCGGCGCGGCCCGCAGCCGCCCTTCGGCCGCGGCCTGGCGGAACTCCTCGACGGTCTGTATGCCGAGCGCCGTGGCGATCTCGACCGTCCGCTTCGGCGCGACGCCGAGCATCCGGCCGAACCCCACGAGCTCGGGTCGCACCTCGCGTCGCAGCTCGTCGAGCTCGGCGATCGTGCCGGTCTCCGCGAGCTCCCGCAGCCTGCCCGCGATGCCGGGGCCGATGCCGCGCAGCTCCTGCGCTCTTCCCTGTCGTGCGAGGTCGAGGATCGGCGCGGGCGTCCCGCGAATCGTCTCCGCGGCGCGGCGGTACGCGCGAGAGGTGTACCCGGACGCGCCCGCGAGGTCGAGCAGCCCCGCGAATGCCTCGAGCCGCTCCGCGACGGCTGCGTTGTCGAGCTCCGCCACGGGACGAGTCTGCCCCTTTCCGCCGAAGGCTCAGTCCTCTTCGAGCCGGAGGTCGAACCCGGCGGGCGCGTGGACGTTGACGAAGCGTGCGACCGCGTCCGTGCGGTTCTCGAACGTGTGCTCCACGCCCGGCGGCACGAGGACGAACGTCCCTGGCCCCGCGACGACCTCCTCGCCGTCGGCCGTGAAGACGAGCTCGCCCTCGACCATGTAGAACGCGTCGTCTTCGGCGGTGTGGCGATGGGGCGGCGGTCCGTGCCGGCGCGGCTGGATCGTGACGATTGCGAGATTGAAGCGCGGCGTGTCGGCGCTCCGCGCGAGGAACTCGACGTTCCCGACGCGATGCCCCTCGCCGGGGCGGACAACGACGACGCGCTCAGCGCCCATCGACCGCTCCTCCGGAGCGACTGACGCCGAGGTCACGGAGGAGGCCATCTTCGAGGCCGTAGACGACGCCGTGCACGGTGAGGTCGGTCTCCCGCGCCCACGCGTCCTCCACGATCGTCGTCTGGCAGACGTTGGCGACCTGCTCGACGACGTTCAGCTCGCACAGGCGCACGGGCCGCTGCTCCTCGTCGAGCGCACCGAGCTCCTCCGCATGCTTCTCGGCGACGTCCGCCACGTGGCGGAGCCAGTTGTCGACCAACCCGTGTCGCGCGCCCTCGAGCGCGGCGGCGACCCCGCCGCAGCCGTGGTGTCCGCACACGACGACGTGCCTGACCCGCAGGACGTCGACCGCGTACTGCAGCACCGAGAGGCAGTTCAGATCGGTGGGCGTGACGACGTTCGCGATGTTCCGATGGACGAACACGTCGCCCGGTGGAAGGTCGAGGATCTCGTTCGCAGGCACGCGGCTGTCCGCGCAGCCGATCCAGAGGTACTCGGGCGACTGGTGCCGGGCCAGGTCGGCGAAGAACGCGGGATCTCTCGCGACCATGGCGGCCGCCCACGCGCGGTTGCGGTCGAACAGCTCCTCGAGCCCGGACACCGTCGGAGTATCGCCGTGGACCGAGGCGGTCAGCGCTTGGACGGCGGGATCGCGACGATCCCGGCCGCGAACGCCTCGATCTCCTCGATGCTGTACGGCGTATGGCGCCTCCGGGTGCCGGCCGGGTCGCGCACCAGGCCGGTCGTCTCCCGCCACGACCGAGCGGGACGGACGGGACGTGGCTCGAAGCCCCCGCCGCAGTTGGGGCACACGTTGTGCAACGCCTGCTCGACGCAGGTGGCGCAGAACGTGCACTCGTAGGAGCAGATGCGCGCGTCGGGGGCGTCCGGCGGCAGGTCCTTGTCGCACAGTTCGCAATTTGGGCGGAGCTCGAGCATGGATCCTCGCGTGTCGCTCCGCCCCTACACGGCGCCGGCGTCCGTCGGCTCGGAGGGGAGGACGTCGAAGCTGAACATCATCCCGCTCTCGTGGTGCTCGGCGATGTGGCAGTGCGCCATCCAGCGGCCGGGGTTCGTCACGTCGAGCAGGACGTCGACCGTCTCGCCCGTGCGCAGGAGCACCGTGTCCTTCCAGACGTAGTTCTCCTCGGCGACGCCGTCGCGGGCGAGCACGACGAAACGACCCGCGCCGTGGACGTGGAACGGGTGGTGCATCGGGTGATCGGAGTCCATCTCGTTGACGAGCCGCAGCTTGACTCGGTCGCCGACGCGGAACTGCCAGTCGATCGCGTGGTTGGCGGCGCCCGTGTCCTTGTCCACGAGGCTCCAGCGGGTGTTGGCCGGTGTCGTCACGCGGTTGACGTCGACCATGTCGTCCTCCCACTCGATCCCGCCGGCGTGGGCGTGGGCGTGGCCGTGCTCGTGATGGCCGCCGTGCTCGGCGTCCTCGTGGTGCTCGTGGCCGCGCTCGTGCGTCTCGTGCCGCGACGCCGAGGCCACGACGGACGCGGGCAGGAGCTTCATTCCGCACCGGGGACACTTGTCGGGCGTCTCGCTCGTGACGTCGGGGTGCATGGGGCAGACGTAGCTCTCCGGCGCGGCGGTCGCGAGGAGCTTCATGCCGCACTGGGGGCACTTGCCGGGCTCGTCGCTCACGACCTCCGGATGCATCGGGCACGCGTAGACGACCGGTCCCTCGGGCGTCCCCATGTCCATCTCGGCGACGAACGACAGCGTCTTGTCGGGTGCCGCGTCGACATAGGGTGCAAGCCGCTCGCGCTCGCCCGCCCACTCGGCGTTGTGCCGGAGGACCTCGAACTCCTCGCGCAACGACGGCGAGACGGGATCGTCGGCGACGTCGATCGTCGCGAGCGCGTACGTCCGGTCGGGCGTCCGATGCTCGAGGGTGGAGCGGCCCGGCTCGTCGAAGTGCACGTCGACGACGACCCGCTCCGACGGCCCGAGGACGACGGACTCCACGAACTGCTCGTGCTCGTGCCGGCCGCTGTCGCCTCCGACGAGCTTGATCCGTGCGCCCGGGAGCGCGATGTCGAAGACGCGGGTGTTGGCGGTGTTCGTCAGATAGAGACGGACGACCTCGCCGATCCGGCCGCTCAGCGCAAGGTCGCTCTCGCCGCCGACCAGCATCACGTTGCCGAACCGGCCCATGGCCGCGTACGTCGTCTCGGACCGGCTGAACGGGGCGATGGCGCCGTCCTCGAGCAGCACGTCGTCGAGGGTCAGGGCCAGCTCGCGGTGCGCAGGCGGCCAGTAGTCCTCCTCCGCCGGGACGACCAGGATGTTCCCGTAGAGACCCATCTCCTGGCCGTAGTCCTCGCGGATGTGCGGGTGGTACCAGTACGCGCCCGGGTCGGGGAACTCGATGCGGTACGAGAACGTCCCGCCGATCGGGATCGCCGCCTGCGTCTCGTGCGTCCCGTCGAAGCGGTTGTCGAGTCGGAGGCCGTGCCAGTGCACTGTCGCCTCCAGGTCGCCGTCGTTCGAGACGTCCACGACCAGTTCGGAGCCTTCGCGGACTCGGAGTGTCGGCCCCGGAATCGAGCCGTTGTACGCAAGCATGCGAACCGTGGCGTCTCCGATCCGCTTCGTGACGGGGGCGATCCGGAGTTCGACGACATCGCCGTCGGCGAGGTCGATCACCTGCGTCGCCACCGCCGCCGGGAGACCCTCGGTCGCGGTCGGGAACTGCCCGTCGCCGTGGGCGTGTTCGTGCGTGTGCGCCATTGTCAAACCTCCTCCCTGACGCGCGTCTGACCGGCGGCT
>DASXAW010000149.1:0-5731 GCA_036406535.1 Gaiella sp. | reverse complement strand
TCGGGAACGGCGCGCGATGGACCTCCGGCGCATACGGGCCCATCCCCGTCTTGTAGGGGTGGAACTTCGAGGTCATCGTCATCGAGAGCAGGGTGCGCCCGTGGAACGCGCCCTCGAATGCGACGACGCCCGGCCGGCCCGTGTGGAGGCGTGCGAGCTTGACGGCGTTCTCGACGGCTTCCGTGCCGGCGTTGAAGAACGCGGCGCGCGTCTCGCCCTCGATCGGCGCGAGCGCGCAGAGGCGCTCCGCGAGCTCGACGTACGTCTCGTAGGGGACGACGGTGTAGTCGGTGTGGAGGAAACTCGCGGCCTGCTCGACCACGGCGTCGACGACCGCCGGGTGTGCGTGCCCCGCGTTCGCGACGCCGACGCCACCGGCGAAGTCGACGAAGACGTTGCCGTCGACGTCGGTGATCGTCGCGCTCTCCGCCCGCGCGGCGAAGATCGGCAGGTGGACGAGAAGTGGGCGCGCAACGGCGTGCTGCTCGCGCTCGGCGAGCGCCCGGGACCGGGGTCCCGGGATCTCGGTCCTGATCTCGATCGTCCTCGTCGCAGCCACGATCTCAGCGTATCCGAGGCATCAGAACGTAGATTCGCCTCGTGACCGACGCCTGGCTGGACGCCCTCGACCCCGACCCGCGGGTCTCGCTGGCCGCGTGGCTCGGCGAGGCGCGGACCGCCGGCCTCCACGAGCCGGAAGCGGCCGCTCTCGCGACGGCGACCCCGGACGGGCGGCCGTCGGTGCGCATGGTGCTCGTCCGGGGCGTCGAGGAGCGCGATCTGCGCATCTACACGAACCACGAGAGCCGCAAGGCGGGCGAGCTGGGCGCCAATGCCCGCGCGGCGCTCTGCTTCTACTGGGGGCCGCCGCTCCGCCGGCAGGTGCGCGTCGAGGGACGGGTCGAGCGTCTGACCGACGAGGAGGCGAGAGCGTACTTCGAGACCCGTGCCCGCGAGAGCCGCCTCGGGGCGTGGGCGTCGCCGCAGTCGCGCCCGCTCGCCGATCGCGACCGGCTCGACCGGCTCTACGTCGAGGCGGCAGAGCGATTCGCGGGCAGCCACGTGCCGCTGCCCGAATGGTGGGGCGGTTATCGCATCGTCCCCGACGCCTTCGAGCTGTGGGAGAACCGGCCGAACCGGCTCCACGACAGAGCCCGCTACGCGCGCGCCGGCGCGGGATGGTCACGCACGCGGCTCGGGCCCTGATCCTCCGACCCGACGCGCGAACGCGCGGACCGCGGCGTCGAACTCGTCCGGCGCCTCGAGGTTCGGGAAGTGGCCGACACCGGGGAGGGTCAGCACCTCGGGATCCGGCAGCGCGGCGACGAGCTGGGCCGTGACCTCCCGCGTCGAGTACGCGTCCCGGTCCCCGGCGACGACGAGCGCCGGTGGCCTGAGCTCGCCCAGCAGCCGCTCGTAGTCGGGCCTCTCGGCGCGCCCGCGGAGCGCCGCCGCGGCCCCCGTCGGGCTCGTGCGGAGCATCGTCGTGACGATCGGCACGGTGAGCGCCGGATCGCGGGCCGCAACCGGACCGAAGAGGCGGGGCAGCATCTCGACGGTGTGGCCGAGCATCCCGGTCGCGTCGATGTCCGCCGCCGCGCGACGGCGACGCTCGGTGTCCTCCTCGGTCGCGGGCGCGGCGGTCGTCGCCGCGAGGACGAGCCCGGCGACGCGTTCGGGATACCCGAGCCCCAGCTCCATCGCGACGAGCCCGCCCATGCTGAGCCCGACGACGGTCGCCCGTGCCACGCCGAGTGCGTCGACCAGCTCGACCACCGCGTCCGCGAAGCGGCGCATCGGCATGACCTCTGCGACGGGAGGCGACTCGCCGTAGCCGGGCAGATCCGGCGCGACGACCCGGAACTCGTCCGACAGGGTCTCGACCTGCGAGGCCCACATCGCACGGCTGAACGGGTGGCCGTGGAGGAAGACGATCGCCGGCCCGTCCCCGCGGTCCTCGTGCGCGAGCGTCGCGAACGGCATCGCGGCGAGGGCTACGAGGGGGGTGGCGCGAGCGCCTGCTTCGTGTAGAGCCCGTTCGCGTTCCAGAGCAGGAACCCCTTCGCGCCCTGGAGCCGCGCCGCGCGCACCTGCTGCATCACCGCGTCGGGGCTGTAGTTCCAGTCCTGGATCCACGGGATCAGCTGCGCCCGGCTGCCCCGCACCTGCCGCTTGAAGTCGAGGAGCGTCCGGAAGACGGTCTCCCCCGGCTCGGCGCTCGGCGAGACGAGGCCGAGCTCGCCACCGCCGTAGAGGACGGGATACGCCATCGGGTGGATGTCGTCGACGTGGCGAGAGATCCAGCGCGGCACCTGGCCGACGCCGATGTCACGCGTCGCCGAGAGCCCGAACAGGGCGGTCGAGACGCGAACGCCGAGTGGGGCGAGCCGCCGCTCCGCATACGCGGCGAAGTCCGAGATCACCTGGCCTCTCGACTCGCTCGTGCGACCGGGGTAGACCGTGCCCGCGAGGTCGCCGTCGGACGGGAAGCGGGTGTAGTCGAGCATGATCTCGTCGAATCCCGCCTTGGCCGCCGCCACTGCGATCGAGATGTTGTAGTCCCAGACCCGTCGGTCGTACGGGTTGACCCACGCGAGCCCGCCGCTCGTCGTCCAGATCGAGCCGTCCGGCCGGTGAACGGCCAGGTCCGGCCGCGCGCGGGCGAGATATGGATCCTGGAAGACGACGACGCGCCCGATCAGGTAGATGCCCTTGCGGTGCAGCATGCTCGCGGCCTTGCGCGGCGCGTAGTAGCTGCGGACCGCGCCCGCCTTCCTGGCGAGCGGCACGCCTGCGGGCGTGAAGCCGATCTCGCCGCCCTCGTCCTTGACGTCGAGCTCGATCGTGTTGAGGCCGTGCTTCTTCAGCGCCGCATACTCGTCGAGCTTCCCCGGGAGCGAGGCGAGCGCGCCGGTAACGTGCACGCCACGCACCTCCACGGGCAGCGGCCGCGGCCGCGCGGCGACCACGACCGCGTCGTCGGCGACCTCGACGGTGTACCCGGTCGCACCTTTCTGCTCCGACTTCCCTGCGAGCGTCATCCCGCCGGCGAGCGCCAGCACGGCGAACAGGAGGAGCGCCGCCACCGCAGCCCGCCGCCGACGCTTCCTCCGGCGTACCGAATCCCGCCGAGCGCGGAAGCGCTCGTTCGGGTCCATCGATGGATACAGCATGGACACCGGGTCCAGCAGTGTATGGGATCGGGGGCGGCCGGGGAGCAGGCGGATGCCTTCGGGGGCGGTCTACGATCCGCTGCGATGGTGCTCTCCGACCAGGCAATCCGGCGTCTGATCGAGGCCGGTCGCATCGGGATCGAACCGTACGAGCCCGGGCTCATGCAGCCCTCGAGCCTCGATGTCCGCGTGGATCGGCTGTTCCGCGTGTTTCGGAACTCCCGGTATCCCTACATCGACGTGAAGGCCGAGCAGGAGGAGCTCACCGAGCTCGTCGAGGTCGACGGCGCCGAGCCGTTCATCCTCCACCCCGGCGAGTTCGTGCTGGGGTCGACGCTCGAGCGCGTGACGCTGCCCGACGACCTCGTGGCCCGCCTGGAGGGGAAGAGTAGTTTGGGGAGACTCGGCCTCCTGATCCACTCGACCGCGGGATTCATCGATCCGGGCTTCGACGGGCACGTGACCCTCGAGCTCTCCAACGTCGCCAACCTCCCCATCACCATCTACCCGGAGATGAAGATCGGACAGCTCTCGTTCGTGCAGATGTCCGAGCCGGCCGAAGCGCCCTACGGGTCGGGTGGACTCGGGTCCAAGTACCAGGGCCAGCGCGGGCCGACGCCGAGCCGGTACTGGCAGAACTTCGCGGACGGCTCGTGATCCTCGTCACCGGGGCGAACGGCTTCGTCGGGCGTCATGTGACGAGGACGCTGGCCGAGAGCGGTGTGCGGGTCCGCGCGATGGTGCGGACCGCCCGTGGCGCCCAGGCGCTCGAAGGAATGAGCTGCGAGCTCGTCCGCGGCGACGTCACCGACCCCGCGTCGCTGCGCGCAGCCGCACGCGGGATGCGGACGATCGTCCATCTCGTCGCGATCGTCGAGGGCGCCCCATCGGCGTTCGAGCGCGTCATGGCCGCGGGCACGGGGAACCTCGTCGAGGCGGCACGTGAGAGCGACGTCCGCCGCATCGTACTGATGAGCGCGCTCGGCACCGGCCCCAACGCGACGGTGCCCTACTTCCGCGCCAAGTGGGCGGCGGAGCAGGCGGTCGGCGGGTCGGGCATCGACCACGCCGTCCTCCGTCCGAGCTTCGTCTTCGGAGCCGACGGCGGCGCACTCCCGCGATTCGCCCGCATCGCGCGTCTCGCGCCCGTGACGCCCGTGATCGGCCCCGGCACGCAGCGACTGCAGCCGATCTGGATCGAGGACGTCGTCCGCGCCGTGCAGCTCGCCGTCGACGGCGAGGGCTCCAACGGGCCTGTCGAGCTCGGCGGGCCGGACGCCGTGACGTGGAGCGAGCTCTGGCGCCGCCTGAAGGCCGCGCTCGGGACGAGGCGACCCTCCATGCACGTTCCCTTCTGGCTCGCGCGCGGCCCGGCCGCGCTGTTCGAGCGCGTCCCACCGGCCCTGCTCACGCTGGACCAGCTGCGGATGCTCGAAGGCCCCGACAACGTCGTCTCGGACGGCGGCGCCTCGATGCGCCGGCTGGGCCTCGGCGACCGTCTTCCACTGGACGAACAGCTCCGCCGGGCGGTAAGCCGCCCGGATACGAGACCCGAGGAGGCTTCTCGATGACATATCGGTTGGAGAGCCGCCGCGTCGGCGTGCTCGGCAGCGGCGTGGTGGGCCAGACGCTCGCGGCGGGGTTTGCGAGCCGCGGGCACGACGTCATGCTCGGCTCGCGCGATCCGGGAAAGGACGACGTGCGAGCGTGGCTCGACCAGGTCGGCGAGGGCGTCACGGCGGGGACGTTCGCCGACACGGCGCAGCATGGCGAGCTGCTCGTCCTCGCGACGCTCGGTGTCGCCACCCTCTCGGCCGTGGCCCTCGCAGGCCCCGAGCGCTTCGCCGGGAAAGTCGTGATCGATGCGACGAACCCCCTCGACTTCTCCCGCGGCTCGCCGCCGGGGCTCGCGTGGGAGGACGGGCGCTCGCTCGGCGAGAGCGTCCAGGCGGCGATTCCGGAAGCCCACGTCGTGAAGGCGTTCAACATCATCGGCAATTCGTCCTTCGTCGACCCGCAATTCTCAGGGGGAAAGCCGACGA
The DNA here is from genome assembly GCA_036406535.1 of Gaiella sp. Classification (GTDB taxonomy): domain Bacteria; phylum Actinomycetota; class Thermoleophilia; order Gaiellales; family Gaiellaceae; genus Gaiella. The sequence goes on along the minus strand of DASXAW010000149.1, from coordinate 516 downwards.
TGTTGCTCGCCGGGAACGACGACGGCGCGAAGGCGACGGTCGGCGAGGTGGTCGAGGACTTCGGCTGGCCGCCCGCCGTCGACATCGGCGGCATCGAGGCGGCGCGGGAGCTGGAGGAGCTCTGCATTCTCTGGGTGCGCATCGGCGTGAGGCGCGGCGCCTGGGACCACGGCTTCGCACTGCTCGTCGGATGATCAGCCTGCGAGCGTCCTGCCGCCTTCGGCGGCGTCCGGGGCACGTCCTGAGGCGGACCGCAGCCGCAGATGCATCTACGGTCCGGCTTCGCTCGCAGGCAAGAGGAGACAGCGAGGGCCGCCCCGCAGGGCGGCCCTCGGCTATTCGGTAGCCGACGCTGGATTGGTAGAGGCGCTTCCTGCCAGACCAATGAGGTGGTCGGCGGCGCGAAGCGCGAGTCCCCTACGCGTGGCTATGGCGATTCCCCGTAGGTCCCGGGGACACGCCCCTACCCGTCGGTACCTCCGCTGCCGGTACTGCACGAATCTGACACCCGACCAC
>DASXAW010000148.1:0-17470 GCA_036406535.1 Gaiella sp. | reverse complement strand
GCGGCGCGCTCGGTATCGCGGTGCTCTCTTCGGTGGCGGTCGCGCACACGACCGACGCAACGAAGGCGGGCGACGCGGTGCCGCAGGCGCTCACCTCCGGGTTCCAGGCGGCGTTCTGGGTCGGCGCGGGCATCGCGGCGGCAGGCGTCGTCGCAGCGTTGGCGCTCATCCGCAAGGACGAGCTGGCAGCGGCGCCGTCCTACGAGGCAGAGGCAGAGGAAGAGGTGGCGTTCGAGGCGGCTGCGTAGACCGGACGTTTCGGGTCGTCACCCCGCGCGAGGGGCGTGGCTCAGGCCGCGCCCCTCGTCGTTCCCCGGGGATTCGTCGACACCCGGTCGAGGACCGCGGCGAGCTCGCGCGTGAGCGCGCGCCGCTCGTACCGTCCGAGGAGCGTCGCATCGACCGGCCCGAGCTGCGCGTCACCGTTCCCGCGTGCGTCGAGCCGCCCCGCGATCGCCTCCTTCATCGCCTTCGCGTCGGACGGTCGGCAGAGCAGCGCCGTTCCCGACGCGGCGAGCAGGTCGCGGGCGTCTCCGTCGGGCACGCCCGCGAGGATCGGGCGGCCGGAGGCCAGGTACTCGTACGTCTTGCCCGGGACGATGCGCGCTCGTTGTCCGGCGGGAAGGTCGTGCATCGGCAGGAAGAGGAGGTCCGCGGAGCGCATCAGCGCCACCGTGCTCGCGTGGTCGAGGTACCCGTGGGTGTGGACGACGTCGAGGTCGATCTCGCGCTCGTCCTCCTCGGTGAGCTCTCCCGCCAGGTGGATCTCGACCGAGCGGCCCGCGTCGGGCGACTCGCGCAGCAGGCCGCGGACGGCCTCGAGCAGGAAGACGTGCGAGCGCGGGAGGACGTCGACGTCGCCGAGCGTGCCGCCGAGGACGCGCCGCACGCGGGCGCTCCGCTCCTCCTTGCGGACCGCCGTATGGAGGTAGCCCGTGTGGACGATGCGGAACGCATCGTCGTCGCGGACCGGCGGCGGCGCCGCGAAGTCGGCTGCGTCGTAGCCGTTCGGGATCGCGTACACGCGTTCCTCGGCGAGCGACGGGAAGGCGCGGCGAGCCTGCGCGGCCGCCTCCGGCGTGTTCATCACGACGGCGTCCGCGCGCGAGAGGAGCCGCCCCATCCGCCGCAGCTCGAGGCGCCGATGGACCGTGCTCGGGTACGCGAGCATCTCGTCGAGCGCCCACGGGTCGCGCAGGTCGGCAACCCACGGGACGCCGAGCAGCTCGGCGAGGCGAGCGGCGGCCTCGCCCGAGTCCCACGGGGACATCGACGCGTAGACGACGTCGATCCCCTCGAGTGATCGGCCGGTCTCGACCGCACCTTCCGTCCACCAGCGCGACCAGGCCGTGCGTCTCCGCGCCCAACGCTCGAGACGCCCCTCCCAGCCGTTCGCGGCGGGAGGCTCGGGCCCGGGCACACGGACGACCTCGATCCCGTCGGGAAGCTCGTCGTGAAGCGTCTCGTCCCGCGGAGTCCAGCGTCCCGACGCCGCACCCGGCCCGGTGACCACGACCGGCTGCCAGCCGTTCTCGGGAAGGTAGCGCGCGAACTTCACCGAGCGCTGGACGCCGGCGCCGCCGATCGGCGGGAAGTAGTAGGCAAGGAAGAGGACGCGGCTCACGGCTGTCTCGGTGCGGGCAAGGGCATCGACATCGTTGACGCGGCACTGGACGGCGCGCGTCGGGAGCCGCCCGGCCGTTGACCCCTGGCGACGCGCCGAAGCGTACCCTCGCGCGCATCGACAACGCCTCCGGAACCGGCGAAACTACGCGCGTGACCGCCGATGAGTCTCCGCTCGGCCGCGGAGCCGGCGCAAACGCCGGTGTGGCGTCGCGTGCCCTCCATTCGGGATTCCTCCGCTCGCGCGAGCAGTTCCCGGACCGTGCGGCGCTCGAGGTCGACGGCTCGACGCTGACCTACGACGAGCTCCACGCACGGGCCGTCGCGATCGCCGCGGCGCTCGACCGCGCCGCCGTCGGCGACGAGCCGCCGCTCACCGCCGTCTACGCCTACCGGACGGCCACGGCGTTCGCCGGCGTGCTCGCCGCCCTGTACCGCGGCCACGGGTACGTACCGCTCAACCGCACGTTTCCGCCCGAGCGCACCGCTGCGCTCCTCCGACGCGTGGGCTGCCGCGCGATGGTCGTCGACGAGGCCTCCTCCGCGCACCTCGACACGGTGCTCGACGGATTCGACGGGACGATCGCCCTCGTCCTGCCGGACGCCGAGGACGTCTCGGCGCTGGCCGCGCGCTGGCCGCAGCATGTCGTGATCGGCTCGGGAGACCTCGCCGACGCGCCGGAGTGGGAGCCCCGCGACGCCGCGGCCGACGCGATCGCGTACCTCCTCTTCACCTCCGGCAGCACCGGTGTCCCGAAGGGCGTGATGGTCTCCCACGCGAACGTCCGCCACTTCCTCGACGTGATGCTCGAGCGCTACGGGATCGACGAGAACGACCGGCTCTCGCAGACGTTCGACATGACGTTCGACCTCTCCGTGTTCGACATGTTCATGGCCTGGGAAAGAGGCGCCTGTGTGTGCTGTCTTCCGCAGTCGGCGCTGCTCCAGCCGGCGCGCTTCATCCAGGAGTCCGCGCTGAGCGTCTGGTTCTCCGTGCCGTCGCTCGCGCTCCTGATGCGGCGCCTCGGGATGCTGAAGCCCGACCGCTATCCGACGCTTCGCTGGAGCCTCTTCTGCGGAGAGCCGCTGCCCGTGGATGTCGCGAACGCCTGGGCCGAGGCCGCTCCGGCCTCCGTCGTCGAGAACCTGTACGGGCCGACCGAGCTGACCATCGCGTGCACGCTCTACCGCTGGGAGCGCGAGCGCGGCGAGCGCGAGGCGCGGCACGGGATCGTCCCGATCGGCGCCCCGTACCCGGGGATGACCGTCCTCGTCGCCGACGGTGAGCTGCGGCCCGTCGCGCCGGGCGGGGAGGGGGAGCTGCTCCTCAGCGGGCCGCAGGTGACGCTCGGCTACTGGCAGGACGAGGAGAAGACTCGCGCGGCGTTCGTCCGCCCGCCGGAGACGTCGGAGCTCCACTACCGCACCGGCGACCTCGTCCGCGCGCCCGTCGGAGACGAGCCGCTGCTCTACGTCGGTCGGATCGACCACCAGATCAAGGTCAACGGCTATCGCGTCGAGCTCGGCGAGGTGGAGGCGGCACTCCGCGAGGCGTCCGGGGCGGCCGAGGTCGTCGCGCTCGGCTGGCCGAGGACGGAGAGCGGCGCGTCGGGCGTCGCGGCGTTCGTCCAGGGCGCCGATGTGGATTCCGAGGCGATCCGGACTAGGCTGGCGGAGACCCTGCCCTACTACATGGTGCCACGCACGATCACGGCGATCGAGGAGTTCCCCCTCAACGCGAACGGGAAATACGACCGCAACCTGCTCGTCCGCCTCCTGGAGAGTGGTGCGTGAGCGAGGCTGCAGTCGACCACGTCCGCGAGGTCGTCCTCGAGCATCTCGGCGCGCGGCTCGAGGCAAAGGGGCTCGTCCCGGCCGATCTCTCCGACGAGTACGACTTCGTCGGCGGCGGGCTGATCGACTCCTTCGGCCTGCTCGAGCTGATCGGCTGGGTCGAGACGAAGCTCGGGCTGACGCTCGACTTCGAGCACATCGACGTCGGCTCTCTCACCGTGCTCGGGCCGTTCTGCCGCCACGTCGCGGCGCAGCTCGAGTCCGCCTCCGGCGGGCTCGCGGCCGGGTCGGGCGAGGGTGAGGCGCCGAAGGAGTGGGAGGTTGCGCTCACCGCGCCGACCTCGCGCGCCGCGACCGGCCTGCGGCGGACGATCGGTCGCTGGTCGCTCGCGTTCCACACGCTCGTCGTCCGCGCCCGGGGCAAGCTGTTCTCGTTGCGGATCGCGGGCGGCTTCGCGGCCTTCGGCTCGCACACCGTGCTCCAGCTCCCGATCCGCCTGAGCGGCGAGGCGCGCATGGCGATCGGCAGCGACGTGTTCGTCGGCGCAGGCTCGTGGCTGCAGACGCTCGACGAGGGAAACAGCCCCGTCGCGATCGAGATCGGCGACGGCACCTCCTTCGCCGGGCTCTGCATCCTCTCCGCCGCCCAGTCGATCCGGATCGGCCGCCGGGTCTCCTTCGCCCGGAACGTCTACGTCGCCGACCACGCGCACGCGTACGACCACTCGAGCGCGCCGATCATGGACCAGGGCATCACCGACGTCGCACCGGTCGAGATCGGCGACGGCGCCTGGATCGGCGAGAACGTCGTGATCCTCCCGGGCTCGCGGATCGGCCACGGCGCCGCGATCGGCGCGAACTCCGTCGTCAACGGCGACATCCCGCCCTTCTCGCTCGCGCTCGGCTCGCCGGCGCGCGTCATCCGACGCTTCGCAGCCGCGGCGGCGCCCGCCGAGGACGTCGCGCAAGAGCCGTCCGTCGTTGCCTAGGCATCCCGGGAACCGCCAGTCCGCCTCGTAAGATCGCGCCGATCCGGATGCTGAGTCCCTCTCCGAGCCACCATGACGACGCCCGCGACGCCGACCTCCTCGCCGACGGCCGGATCGAGAGCCTCCTCGCGCGATACGAGCTCGTGATCCTCGCCCGGTGCATCCGCGAGACGAAGAACGTCTACGACGGGCAGGACGTTGCGCAGGACGTGATGTTCCGGCTCTTCCGCGAGTTCCACGCGGGCAAGCGATATGGGGGTATCCCCTACCGCGTCGTGGTGCACCAGGTGACGAAATGGACCCTCGCGGACTTCTTCGCCGGCCGCCGGACGGACGTGCCGCTCCCGGAGGACCTCGAGCTGCCCGAGGACGACCCGGGCGAGCGCGTCGTCTCCGACCTCTGGCTCCGCGACCTCGTCGCGGAGCTTCCCGACGCCGAGCGCGCCGCGTGCGCGCTCGTCTACCTCGAGGGCCTGAGCCCCGAGCAGGCGGCGGAGCGGCTCGGCACGACCCGGAACAACGTCGACCAGCGCCTCTTCCACGCGCGCAAGCGCCTCCGCGACCTGATGGACGACGATGGCTGACGTCGACCGCCTTTTCGACGAGCTTGCCGCCGCGTACGTCCGCGGCGAGCGTCCCGACCTGCCGGCGTACCTCGCGCGCGCGGGCGACGACGCGGACGAGCTGGCGCGCCTCGTCGACGCGTTCCTCCGAACGGTCCCGCCGCCCGAGCCGTCCCAGGACGACGTCGCCGTGATGCGCGCGCGCCTCGAGGGCGAGCCGGGACTCCTCGCGCTCCGCAAGCGGCGCGGATGGCGGGTGGACGACGTCGTGGACGATCTTGCCGTGCGCCTGGAGGTGGACGACCGCCCGCGCCTCAGGCGCTACTACCAGCGGCTCGAGGGCGGCGTCCTCGACCCGCACCGGATCGACGAGCTCGTGTGGAATGCCCTTCAGGCCGTCTTCGACACGAGCGTCCGGAATCTCATCCGCCCGCTCGTCACGCGCCAGGGAAGGAGCGCGATGGCGTACTACCGCCGCAACGGCTCGCTCGACGGCGGAGGGCCCGCGCCGGCCGCAGCGCCGGTCGAGGCGGCGATCGCGGCGGACGGCGACCCGCCCGCCGGCGCGCGCGACGCGCTCGACCGCCTCTTCCTGGGCGAGCTGTAGCGCCGCGGCAGTCGAGGACGGCGGAGAGCCGCGCCGTCACGGCCCTCCGCCGTTGCTCTTCGCTACACGGTGCCGGTCCGCCGCCGTGTTGCGAACGTGGCGCCGACGATCAGCAGCCCGGCTCCGGCGAGCCCGCCGACGAGAGCCGCGGTGCCGGCGTCGACGGACGGGAGCTCGAGTCCTGTGCCCGAGTCGACCGTCACGGGCCCCGGCTGGACACCGCGCTCGACGAGCGTCGCCTCGTCGTGCGCGACCGGCGTCGGCTGGACATCGATCCCGCGGGCAGCGAGGGTTGCCTCGTCCGCGCCGGGGATCGTGCCGCCGATCCCGCGGGCGAGGAGCCCCGCCTCGTCGTTCGCGGCGGGGCCGGCGAGCGCGCTCGTGGTGAGCGCCTCGTCGTGCCCGACCGCCGCGACCGGCGGATCGATCCCGCGTGCGGCGAGCGTCGCCTCGTCCGCACCGGGGATCGTGATGCCGATGCCTCGGGCGGTGCCTCCTGCCTCGTCCTTCGTCGCGGCCGCGCTTGCGAGCACGGCTGCGGTTCCGGCCTCGGCGTGTCCTGGCGCGACGGCCGCGGCGGTCGCTCCGCCCCCGACACCCGTTCCGTCGGCGATGCCGCCGTGGGCGGTGGACACGGCGACCGCGGCCGACGCGGAGGCGGCCGCGACGGTCAGCAGGATCGCCTCGCGGAACCCGTGTCCCTCGAAGTCCGGGTGCTCCAGCGCCCGGGAAAGCTCTGACGGCTCGAACGACAGCGCGATCCTGCCGGGACCTGCGCCGGCGAGGATCGATTCGAGGTCGGTGCGCTCCCAGGCGACGTGGAGCTCACGCCGCTCGGTCTCGCGCAGCTGGACCTCGAGGATCAACTCCGGAGAGTCGTCGGAGGCGAGCGCCTCCTCGATCTCCTCCCGCGCCACCGCAACGGTGGTCGCCTGTGGACGTCCCCCGACGTCCTCCGGGGAGACGAGCACAGCCGTGGTGCTCGTCAGCGTGCCTTCCATGAAGGCCTCCCTTCGTCACGCGCCGCATGGGAGAGCGGCACACCCATCGAGACGGAGATCCTGGCAGAAATCTTCCCGACTTCGTCACGATTGTCTCATGTCACGGTTGGTCGCCCGCGGGCACGTGTCGATCCCTCGCCGACGACCCCGAGGGTCCGCTCCGGTGCGCGGAGGGGTGCCGCCAACCCCCCGATCCTCCACCCGCACCGGGTGCCGCGCCACGCCGCACGAGGCGACGGCACGCCCTCGAGACGCGCGGCGGGCGCCCGATCTTCCCGTGGGGCCGGCCCTACTCGGAGACCTGATGCTCGGCGAGCCACGCGCTCGCGACGCGCTTCTTCGCCCGCGTCAGCCACGCCTCGACGAGGCGCTCCTCCAGCTCGTCGCGGTCGATCTGCTTCAGGTGGGCGATCCGCGTCAGCACGGCCGGATAGCCGTTCCAGTGCGGCGTCGTGAACCAGACGCCGCGGTCGTCGGCCAGCACGAAGTCCTTCATGTCCTGGTCGGCGACCCGGAAGACGAGCACGTCGGTGAGCCGCTCGCCTGTGTCGGGGTCGACGGCGTCCCTCCGCGCACGCCGGTGGAAGCAGAAGTACTTGCCGCCGACGTGATACGAGGGGCGCCCTTCCTCGACCTCCTTCTCCGTCTCCGGGAGGGAGAGGGCGAGCTTGTCGAGGTCCTTCATCGTCGCCACGCGCCCAGTCTGCACGAGCGGTCGTTACGGTGACCGCTCGACCGCCGACGAAGGAGGCCCCGAGGTGCCCGAGATCATCGTGACGACGATGAACGACCTGCCCGGCTACCAGGTGGAGGAGGTGTTCGGCGAGGTGTTCGGCCTGACGGTCCGCAGCCGCCACATCGGGAGCGACATCGGCGCGAGCCTCAAGGGCCTCGTCGGCGGCGAGATCAAGGGCTACACGAAGATGCTCGCCGACAGCCGTCTACAGGCGGTCGAGCGGCTCCGCGAGGCCGCGGGCGACGTGGGCGCTAACGCCGTGATCGCGATGCGCTTCGACTGCAACGAGATCGGCAGCAACATGACCGAGGTCGCCGCCTACGGCACTGCCGTCACGGTGCGGCGGGCCTGACCGGCGGGGGGATCCGGTCAGGCCGCCTCCTGGAGCGCCGGCTCCTCGACGGGGACGTCGTCGGGGCGGCGCTGGCTGTGAGAGCGCATGGTCGCGACGGCGATGATGGCGCCGGCGACAGCGATCGCCGCCGCGACCTCGAGACCGGCCTGGAAGCCGTCGACGAACGCGACCGGCCGGCTGTGCCCGTCCGCGAGCGAGCCGGCGCTGACGTGCGCGACGATCGCGCCGGTCACCGCGATCCCCAGCGAGCCGCCCACCTGGCGCATGCTGTTCAGCACGGCCGAGCCGACGCCCGCCTGGTCGCGAGGCACGGAGCTCATCGCCGCGGCCGTGGTCGGCGTCATCGTGAGCGCCATGCCGACGCCGAGCACGATGAGCCCGGGCAGGATGTCCCAGTAGCTCGAGCCGGTGTCGAGCCGCGAGAAGAGCAGCAGCGACACCGCGGCGAGCAGCATCCCGGCTCCGGTCAGCCAGCGCGACCCGATGCGGTCGGACTGCCGGCCGACGATGGGCGCGAGGAACGCGATGAGGAGCGTGGCGGGGAGGAAGCTTGCGCCTGCCTGCACCGGCGAGTACCCGAGGATCTGCTGGATGTACAGCGAGACGTAGAAGAAGACGCCGAACATCGCGAGAGCGACGAGGAGCATCGCCATGTTCGCGCCGGAGAACGTCGAGTTCCGGAAGAGCCGCAGGTCGAGCATCGGCCGCCGCTGGGCGAGCTCTAGCACGACGAACGCGACGAGGGCGACGGCGGCGATGGCGAACGCGCCGACGATGCGCGTCGAGCCCCAGCCGTACGAGTTGGCCTCGATCAGCGCGTACGTCAGCGCGAACAGCCCGACCGCCGACGTGGCGAGCCCGGGGACGTCCGGCCGCTGCCCGTGCGAGGTGTCCTTCGACTCGTCAATGAACAGGTACGCCGCGACGATCGCGAGGACGCCGACGGGGACGTTGACGAAGAAGATCCAGCTCCAGTCGACGTGCTCGGCGAGGAGGCCGCCGACGAGCGGCCCGATCGCGAGCGCGAGCGCGGAGACGCCGGCCCAGATGCCGATCGCCGTGCCACGCTGCCGCGGCGGGAAGGTGGCCGTGATGATCGAGAGCGTCGCGGGGTTCATCAGCGCTGCGCCCACGCCCTGAACGACACGCGCGCCGATCAGCATCTCGGGCCCGCTTGCGAGCCCGCACGCGAGCGACGCCGCGGTGAACACCACGAGGCCGGCGACGAACATCAGCCGGCGCCCGAGCAGGTCCGCGAGCTTGCCGCCGGTCAGCATGAAGGCGGCGAACGTGAGCGCGTAGCCCGCGACGACCCATTCGAGCTCCGACAGCGACAGGCCGAGGTCGTGCTGGATCGACGGCAGCGCCACGTTCACGACCGTGTTGTCGAGCATGATCATGAACAGCCCGAGCGACACCGCCGCGAGCGTCCACCACTTCCGGTTCTCCCCGCCGAACACCGCCTGCTCGAGCTCGCCGACCTCGTCCATCTCTTCGCCTCCTCGGGTCCGTTCGTCGTACTCCGATACGGTCGCTGCAGCGGGTGGGCTCGGACCGGGCGTCAGCCGCTCTCTCGCGGTGCGGTCAACCGAAGTTCGTCACCGCGCTCGACGGCGGACGGCACGCCTCCCGGCGTCGAGCCGTGGCATCCAACCCCGTGTGCATCTCCCACGCGACCGGCGCGGGTCCAGACGGCCTCGGATCAGGCGGCGGGGACCGTCCAGGCGAACGCGTCGGCCACCCGCAGGGCGAAGTCGAACGGCAGCGACGCACGCAGCAGGATCGAGCCCGCCGCCGGGGCGGGCTCGCCCGAGGCGTAGAGGTCGACGAGGTACGACTCGACACCGAGCCACGCCTCCTGCCAGTCGACCGAGAAGTACGCGCGGGCGTCGTTGCCCTCGCTCGCCGCGGTCGTCGTCAGGAACGGGAAGCCGAGCAGCGTCCCTCCGTCGGCGCCGTCCAGCTTGAGGAGCTGCGAGCCGTCGACCGTGCGGTCGACGAGCACGAACCGCCCGATCGTGTCGAGCGCGTCCGGATGCAGTATCCAACCGGCATTCCGTGGAGGACGGACAGCGCGCGTGGCCTTGACGATGTCCTTCAGCCCGTCGAGCAGCATGCCGGGAGACGCGCCGACGAGCGGATCGATCCCGTCCGGGCCGCCGGCGATCGTGCCGAGACACGCTCGATCGACGGCAACGGCGAGGGAGTCTGCGAGATCGACGAGGAACGACTCCGCGAGCTCGGCCCGCTCGTCGATCGAGGCTACGAGCCGCTCGGGAACCTCGACACCCGCTTCGAGCATCCAGTCGCCCGGGCGCAGTGGGTCGTCCAGTTCTACGGTCGCGCCCGGTCCTGGCCCGCCGGCGCCCGGCGCGCGGAACCCGACGTCGGGCTCGAACGCAGGAACCTGCAGCGGAGGCCCGAGCACGAGAGTCGCGCCCATGCGAATGACCGTCGAGCGCTCGCAGACGAGCTCGGCAAGCCGTTGCCCGGGGTCGGAGGGGCAGCCCTCGCCCTCGTCGCCCGCCTTCGCGCCGAACGGCTTGGCACCGAACGGCTTCGCGCCGAAGGGCTTCGCACCGAACGGCTTGGCGCCGAAGGGTTTCGCCCCGAACGGCTTTGCTCCGAACGGCTTCGCTCCGAACGGCTTTGCTCCGAAGGGCTTCGCGCCGAACGGACGTGCCGAATGTCCGCTGTCGTGCTCCGAATCGCCGCTGGACAAGGTCGTCCCTCTCTCGGTGCTACCCCGCGACGAGTGTATGACCGCCGGGCGGCACGTACAAGTGTCGCCTCAGGTCACGAGACGGGACGGCGGCGTCGCCGTCCCGAGGTACGCGCTCGCGCCGACCTCGCGGCAGAACGCCAGCGCAGCCGCGACCTCGGCGGAAACGTCGCCCGCGGCCGGATCGGTGGCCGACCCGGCGGCCCGCATACGCGCGAGCGCCTCGTCCGGTCGCGAGCCGATCCGGGCGAACAGGTCGCCGGCAGCCTCGAACGCGCCCGACCCGTACGCGAGGCCCGCCTCGAGCCACGCCGTCCTCAGCTGGACGCGATCGGCCCGCTCCCGCAGGTCGGCGGCGCGGCCCAGCTGGTCGAGGGCGCACGCGAGGTCGACGACCCAGGACGATGCAGGCACGAGATTGAGCTTCTCGTCCCAGAGGGCGAAGAGCTCGTCGACCGCGAGCCTCGCCGCGCCGTCGTCGCCGTTCGCGGCGAGGACGCGCGCATGGACGGCGAGGGCGGGGGAGAGCATCTGCGGCTGACCGGAATCCCGTGCGAACGCGAGCGCCCTGCCGCTCTCGTCCAGCGCCCCGGCGAGGTCGTCGCGCGCGAGCCAGATCCTCGCGCGCACGTCCCTGCAGTAGCCCTCCATGAAGTGACCGCCGGCGGGGCCGATCTCCGTGAGGAACTCGTCGGCGAGGGCAAGAGCCTCGTCCCAATTGCCTCTCCAGTAGGACTCCGCGACCCGCTCCGCCTTGAGCCAGCGGATGTGCGCGAGATGCCCGAACCGCTCCGCATGCTCGAGCGCCCGGGCCTGCAGCTCGAAGCACGTCCCGAGGTTGCCGAGGTTGCAGTCGAGATCGGCGAGCATCCCGCAATGGTGTGACCCCAACGGCGAATCGATCTCCTCCACCATGACGATGCTTCGCTCGAGGTCGCTCCGCCCCTCGGGGTCGCCGGCCATCCCGCGGGCGGCGCCGATGATCGCGAGCGCCCGCGCCTGGAGCTCGACGAGCCCGAGTGCCTCGGCGTCGGCCAGAGCGTCCCGTGCGAAGACGACGGCCTGGTCCTGCTCGGCCGCGAGGGTCAGGAACACGGCGAGATCCAGGCGGGCGTCGATCTTCGCCCGCGACGGCGGGCGATCCTCCACGAGCGCCAGCGCCCGGTACGCGTGGTCGAAGAACCGCTCCTTCGTCTCCGCCCTCTGGTGCGCGAGGTCCGCGAGGAGGATGGCCGCCGCAGCGGCCGACTCGGGATCGCCTGCGTCGAGGAGCCTGCGCTCCGCCTCGGCGAGCACGTCGTCGCCTTCGTCCGATGCGTAGTACCGCGCCGTCCCCAGCCTGAGGAGGAGCAGGGGAAGCTCGGGATCCGCCTCGGGCCACAGGTCGACCGCGGCGGCGAAGTGGCGTTCGGCCGCCGCGAACGCGTTCAGTGCCAGCGCACGATCGCCTGCGTCCCGCAGGGCGATCCGGGCTCCCTCCACCAGCTCGGCCGTGTCGGCCCTTGTCGCCAGCGCATACTCGTACGCCGACAAGTAGTGCACCGAGATCATCTCGGCACGGTCGCTGGCGCGGTCGGGGCTCAGGGACTCGAGCCACGCCGCGACCCGCCGGTGGAGCTCCCCGCGGCGGCGGCGAGGGATCTGGTCGTAGGCGACGTCCCGCACGAGGACGTGGCGGAACGTGAACTCCGACTCGCCCTGGACGGACGAGTCGCGCACGGGTGCCAGGAACTCCTTCCCCACGAGATCGCGGAGCCGTGCGTCCACCCGCCGTCGCGAGCGCCCCTCGACCTGGGCCAGGACCCCGGGCCAGACGACCTCGCCCACGACCGCCGCATCCTGCAGCAGCGTCTTGTCCTCGGCCGACAAGGCGTCGATTCGGGCGGCGATCACCCCGTGCACCGACTCCGTGGAGGGCCGATACTCCGGTGAGTCGACGAGCAACCGCGCGAACTCGACCGCGAACAACGGGTTGCCGGCGGCGGTGTCGACGACCGCCCGGCGTCCGTCCTCCCCGAGCGACCCCGGGCCCAGGTCCCCGACGAGCTCGCTGATCTCCGCGGTCGAGAGCGGCGCGAGCGCGAGCGTCGTCGCGCTCGTGCGCGTGCCACCCCAGGTCGGGCGGACGTCGGCAAGCTCCGGACGCGCCGTGCAGACGATCAGGATCTGGGCGTCGTGCGCCCAGTCGAGGACGTGCTCGACGAAGTCCAGCAGCCCGCTGCCGGCCCATTGGATGTCCTCGAACACGAGCACGAGCGGATAGCGGGCGGCGATCGCCTCGAGGAAGTGGCGCCACGACGTGAACGCCGCGTTCCGCCGATCGCCCTGCGGCGCCGCCATCTCGCCGATGCCGACGAGCGACCGCAGCTGTGCGTCGATCCGACGTGCGTCCGTGGCGTCGGTGACCACCTGGCGCACGGCCCGGCCGAGCTTCTCCTCGGCGGTCGAGGCGTCGTCCGTCTCGAGGATCCCCGCCTGGGCCTTCACGATCTCGCCCAGCGCCCAGTACGTGAAGCCGTCGCCGTACGGCGACGAGCGCGCCTGGCGCCACCTGACGAGTCTCGGACCGAGGTCGACGCGACGGAAGAACTCCGACACCAGCCGGCTCTTGCCGATGCCGGGCTCGCCGATGACGGTGACGAGCTCGGGACTGTGCCGGCGCACCACGCGGTCGAGGGCGTCCTCGAGGGCGGAGAGCTCCTCGCCGCGCCCGACGAGCGGCTCTTCCGCCACCTGCGACAGGTCGGCGCCCCGCCGTGCGAACGGTGCAAGCGCCTGCCACACGACGACCGGCTCCGACTTCCCCCGTGCCCTGATCGGCTCTGCGGCGCCGTAGCGGATCGCGCCGCGCGTCGCGAGGTACGTCGCCTCGTCGACCAGGATCGCGTCGACCGGGGCGGCGCTCTGGAGCCGCGCCGCGGTGTTCATGACATCTCCCCAGGCCATGCCTTCGCCTTCACTCGACCGTGCCGTGAGCGCGACGAGCGCCTCGCCGGTGGCGACGCCGAGCCTGACGTGGAGGTCGAGCTCCGGATCCGCGGCGTTGAGGGCGGCGACCGTGTCTCTGACCTCGAGCGCGGCGCGAACCGCCCGTTCGGGGTCGTCGCCGTGCGAGCGGGGTGCCCCGAACAGGCCGCAGACGGCGTCGCCGATGAACTTCTCCACGGTTCCGCCGAAGCGCGCGAGGTCGCTGCGGACGTGCCGGTAGTACGGCCCGAGGACGCGTCGGACGTCTTCCGGGTCTGCCGCCTCCGCGCGCTCGGTCGAGCCGACGACGTCGCAGAACAGGGCGGACACCACTTTCCGCTCCTCGTCGAGGCCATCCTCCCCGCGACGGGGGAGGGGTGCACCGCATGCGCCGCAGAAGCGGAACCCGGAGGGATTGTCGCGGCCGCAGCGCTCGCACGACACGTCCCGGGACATGTCCCGATGGGATAGTCCTCTGCTCCGAACGTGTCAAGCGTCGCGAGCTCGTTGACGACCTTCGGGCGACCTGTGACAGTTCGTCGCGTCGGAGCAGGAGAGAGTCGTGGCGCGGATCAGAGCGGTCCTGGTCGGAGTCGAGGTCTTCGAGCGTCCGGAGGTCCCGCGGCTCAACGGCTGCGTGAACGACGTCCTGCTCGTACGGCGGGTCCTCAAGGACGTCTTCGAGGTCGCGAACCGGGACATCCGCGTCGTGGTCAACGAGCGGGCGACCAAGGACGCGATCGTCCACCGTCTGCGGGAGACGACGCACGACGCAGAGGACGGGGACATCGTCGTCTTCTTCTACTCGGGCCACGGATCGCAGATTCGCGACCGGGACGGAGACGAGCTGAGCGACCACCTGGACGAGCTGATCGTCCCCTACGACATGGACTGGGATCGCGAGACCTACATCTCCGACGACGAGATCGACGAGCTGTTCTCCGAGGCGCGTCCCGGTGTTCTCGTCGAGGCGTTCTTCGACTGCTGCTTCTTCGGCGTCGGTCCGCAGGGGCTCGAGGCGCCGCTTCCGTCCGCGGCGCACCGCGACGACGTGAGGTTTCTCGTGCCGCCCTTGGACATCGCGTGCCGAATCGAGGGCGACGAGGAGTTGCTCGCCGGCCACGGGTTCCGGGAATGTGGCTGCTTCGCCGGGCGCAACGTGCTGTGGTCCGCCACCGCCGAAGGCCAGGAGGCGGCCGAGGACGATTTCGACGGACAGACCCACGGCGTCTTCACGTACTCGGGCTGCCGCTTCATCGAGGACAACGCCGAGCGCGTCCTGGCCGGGGAGTACAGCCGCGAGCAGCTCCTCGAGGATCTGCACGCCTATCTGCGCTCGCTCGGGTACGTGCAGTCGGCCGAGCTCGGTGCGCCGAGACGGCTGCGCGCAGTGGGCCCCTTCGAGGACGCGCTCGAGCGGCCCGCGTGGATGCCGGCCCGCCGGTCGACGACGCTGTGGACGCGCCGGCCACCTGCCCAGCCGCGCGTCTGACGGGCTCAGCCGCCGCCGCGTAGATCCCGGAGGCGTCGCGCTTCGAAGCGAACCTCGTCGAAGGTGGCGACGCAGCCCTCGCCGGTGGGCGACTGCGCCTCGAAGCCGATGCGCACCTCGTCGCCCGAGCCGAGCCGGAAGTAGCGGACGAGCTCCCAGCGGGCGCCGTCGCGCGAGGCATGGAACGCAAACGCCGAGCCGATCCGTGCGATCCGCAGCCACGCCTCGTTTCCGGAGGCGAGGACGCCGTTCGCGTCGTCGGACGACCCGTTCGTGACGACCGAGACGATCGTCGGCTCCGCCTGCGGCGAGTACTCGAGGCAGAGCTTCGCCCAGCAGCGCTCGTCGACGTGGACCATGAGCACCCCGGCGTCGAAGACCGACGCGAACGCGACCGTGACGCGGGCACTGAGGAGGAAGTCGCCGCTCGTGGTCGCCAGGAGAGCCGGCGCGTTCGAGAGCAGGTGCGCGGCATCGGCCGGATCGGCGAACCAGTCCGTCGCTCCGCCGGCCTCGATCGTCAGCCGGGATCCCGTGACCTGCCAGTCCTGCGGCGGTCTCAGCCAGCGCAGCGGCATCGGCAGGCCGTCGATCGTCACCTCGTCCGCAACGCTCATCCGTGAGAACAGTGGTCGACGACGCGGCGGCCGTGCAACCCGAACGGGGGACAGCACGCTGCGCCTTCACACGGTCGTGCTATGCAGGGCGGGTGACGTTGGAGCCCGTCAGGCGCAGACGACGCGGAAGGCATCGCGCTCGATACGCCCTCCGGGCCCTCGGAGCGGTGCTCGTCGCGTGCGCGCTCGCGGCCGGAGCGGCGCTGCTCTGGTGGCCGCAGCCGCGCGTCGAGCCGGACGCGGCCGCGCTGGCCCGCGTCGTGGAGCCCGGCTACGCGGGCAGCGTCTCGAGCGTGGTCGTCCGCCGCCCCGACGGGACCAGGGTTCCCGTCGCCGTCCGGCACGGGAGGCTCTGGCCCGGGAAGCAGCTTCGAGTCGGCGAGAAGCTCACCGTCGAGGTGACGGTCCGCCGCCCGGGGTGGGCGGGCTGGCTCGTCGGCGACAGCGCGTCCGCGACCCTCGTCGTGCGCACGCCGGAGGCAGGGCTTCGCGGCCGCTGGCTCGAGCTCGACCAGGGCGACCCGGTGGTCGCCCGGTTCGACACGCCTGTGCGGGCGGTCGTGCTCCGGGTGCACGGTCACGAGCGCACGCTGCGGTTCGCGCACGCGCGCAGGACGGTCGACGTCGGCGTCACCGTGTCGGCGGGCGAGCGGGCGGGCAGCGTCTCCGTCTCCGCCGCGCCGCGCGACTGGGAGCGAACGCCCGAGCCCACGCGGCTCAGCTGGTTCCCGGCGCTCCCGAGAGCGCAGGCGCTCGTCGAGCCCGCCGCCGCCGCGGAGCTCGAGCCCGACCGCCCGATCACGCTCACGTTCTCGCGCCCGGTGCGCGCAGTCTTCGGCGAGAGCCTGCCGACGATCACCCCCGCGACACCCGGCCGCTGGCGCCGCCCCGACGCGCACACGCTCTCGTTCGAGCCCCGAGGGCTCGGGTACCCGCTGAGCGGTCAGGTCGCCGTCCGTCTTCCGAAGCCGGTCGCGCTGGCCGAGGCGGCCGGCCACCGCAGCACCCGCACGCTGGAGTGGGACGTGCGTCACGGCACGGTCCTGCGGCTCGAGCAGCTGCTCGCGCAGGCGGGCTATCTCCCGCTCACGTGGAGCCCCGCGGCGGACCCGCCGAAGCCGACGGCGCGGAGCGAGCTCGCCGCCACGGCCGACCCGCCCGCGGGGCGCTTCCACTGGCGCTACGAGAACACGCCGCACGAGCTGCACGCGCTCTGGAAGACCGGCGA
Source organism: Gaiella sp. (assembly GCA_036406535.1). Classification (GTDB taxonomy): domain Bacteria; phylum Actinomycetota; class Thermoleophilia; order Gaiellales; family Gaiellaceae; genus Gaiella. The sequence goes on along the minus strand of DASXAW010000148.1, from coordinate 776 downwards.
GTGGAACGAGATCGTCCGTGGCGCCGTGATGATGTTCCAGCACGAGCACCACCTCGACGTCGACGCCTTCGTCGGCCCGCAGGTGTGGGGCGCGCTCCTCGCAGACTCGCTCGCCGGGCGGAGGAAGACCGACGGCTACAGCTACGTCTACGTCCACCGCAATGTGCCGCAGTCCCTAACCCTCTGGCACAACGGCCAGACGATCCTCAGCTCACCCGGAAACACGGGTGTCCCCGCCGCGCCGACCCAGCTCGGCACGTTCCCCGTCTTCGAGCACATCCCGATCGGGACGATGAGCGGCACGAACCCCGACGGCACCCGCTACCACGACCCCGGCATCCGCTGGATCAGCTACTTCAACCATGGCGACGCGATCCACGCCTTCCCCCGCGCGAGCTTCGGCACGCCGCAGAGCCTCGGTTGCGTCGAGCTCCCGCTCGAGGCAGCGGCAACGGTGTGGCCCTACACGCCGATCGGCACGCTCGTCACCGTCGAGAACTGAGTGCAAGCCGCCGCCCGGAATCCGACTGCAGTCGGGCGCCTGCGTCCGCCGCGACCCGTGGACAACGGAGGTGACCCTTACTACGGTCAGGTGCGTAGCGCCGTCAGTACCGATCCGTCCCTCCCCCAACCGTCCGGCGTCGACAAGAGGCTGGTGCGGACCTGGCCGTAAGGTCGGTACATCGCAGCGGAGATTGGGGGAGGATGGACGCGCTCGTGACCGGCCTTTGCACGCACCGTTGAGCGCCGCGCCGACCCGCTACGGCGACCCACGC
>DASXAW010000147.1:0-3450 GCA_036406535.1 Gaiella sp. | reverse complement strand
CCGATCCGACGCGCGCGCATCTGCGGGAACCTACCCGGCGTAGGTCGCGGCGAGCTCGCCGATGCGAGCGGCGCTCCGCTCGAGGCTCGCGCGTGTGAGACGACCGTCGCGGGCGGCCGCGAGCAACTGGTCGTACGCGGCGTCCGTGGAGCGCTCCGAGCCGACGCACAGGAGCAGATCGACGCCGGCACGCGCGGCGCGCACGGCAGCCTGTCCAAGCGTCACTCGATGCGTCCGCGCGAGCGGCTCGAGCGCGTCCGTGACCGTGACGCCGCTGAAGCCGAGATTCGCCAGCGTCGAGAGGACGCGCGGTGACCACGCCGCGACCTGGTCGCCGTAGGCGGTGTAGGCCGCGTTCGAGACCATCACGACCGGCGCGACGCCTGCCGCGATCGCGCGCCGGTACGGCACGAGGCCCGGCGCCAGCGCCTCGGCGGGCGCGTCGATGCGCACCGAGGCGTCGTCGGTCGAGGTCGTCGCGAGCCCGAGCCCCGGGAAGTGCTTGAGCGTCGGCGCCACGCCGCCGTCGAGCAACCCGGCGGCGAACGCCGTCACGTCCTTGGCGGCGCGAGTCGGGTTCGTCGAGAAGCCGCGGTCCATCGCCGCGATGAACGAGCCGGCCACGCCCGGCACGTCGGCGACCGGGGCAAGGTCGACGTCGACTCCGAGCCGCTCGAGCGCCTTCGCCGTCGAGCGACCGGTGCGTCGGATCGCGCCCTCCGTCCGCGTCCCGAGCACCTCGGCGGACACAGCGGGCGGTGCCCAGGGGAAGCGTCGCACCTCTCCGCCCTCCTGGTCGGTCATGATCAGCAGCCCGCGGCCGCCCCTCCGGGCCGCCGCCCGCAGGCTCGTCGTGAGCGCGCGCACCTGCGGTGCGCTCCGGACGTTCGCCCCCATGAGGATCACCCCGCCCACGCGGCCGCGACGGATCCGCTCGAGGAGCGCGGGGGACGGCGTCGTGCCCTCCATCCCGACCACGAGCCTCGCTCCGACCAGGGTCGCGAGAGGGGTGGCGGCGGTCGACGAGCCGGCGGGCGTCCCGACCGTCGCGAGCGCGAGGACGACGAGCGCGAGGGTCAGGGCGCGGAGCATCAGGGTATCCTGGCAGTGGCGAGAGCCCCGGACGAGGTGCGCCGTACCCGGTCACGACGACGGCGCGAGAGACGTCACTCGATCCGGAGGTTTCCATGCACCAGGTGATCCAGCTTCTCGGCGCGCTGCTCGTCCTTGCGGGCTTCGTCCTCGCGCAACGTCGCGTGCTCGACTCGACCTCGCGCCCCTACCTGCTCCTCAACCTCGTAGGCGCGGCGGCGCTCGCCGTCGACGCATGGCTGGGCCGCCAGTGGGGGTTCTTCGTGCTCGAAGGCGTCTGGTCGGTCGTCTCCGCTGCCGGGCTGGTCCGCGCCGGCCGGCGCCCGGCTCAGACCTCGTCCTCCTCGATCCGCACCGAGAAGGGGAGCCGCCAGTCGTCGTCGGCCTCTCCGTCGATCGTGAGCCGCCACTCGTAGCGGCCGGGCTCGAGTGGGAGCGGCCCCGAGTTGATCGCGACCGGGAAGTCGAGCGGCGTGCCGGGCTTGAGTCCGGCAGGCCGCCCCACCTCGAACGGCACGTCGTCGAAGAACACGACCTGCTGCTCGCCCTCGTCCGTCTCCATCTCGACGGGCTGCCCGTCGGCGTCGAGGAGCTCGAGCCGCATCACGTGACGCTGGTTTGCCTGGTCCCACGGAACCCGGATGAGGATTGCGATGCCGAAGGGCACGGGCTCGGGCCCGGTCAGCGACCAGCCGCCCCCGACGACGGTGAGCTTGCCGTCGCTCACCTGCGCGAAGTCGGCGAGGAGCATCGTCACGCGCATCGGGCCGAGTCTCGCACAGCGGGAGACCCGGACGGCGAGGCTGGGCCTACGCCGCCACGACCGCTGCGGCCGACGACCCCGAGCGCGTGCCCTCTACGGCCCCGACGAGCGCGTCCACCACGCCGGCGAGCTCTTCACGGAGCTCGGGGTCCGGGTCGGAGAGGCGCTGATCGGCCTTGGCGACGGGCAGCTCCACGTCCAGCACCCGCGTACCGAGGATGCCGAGGACCTTCTTCAGCTCCCGCTGAGCCCAGATGCCGCCGAACGAGCTCGTGCTCGCGCCGATCACCGCCGCGGGCTTGCCGCGCGCGGGGTTCTCGGCGAGCGGGCGGGAGACCCAGTCGATCGCGTTCTTCAGCTGGCCCGGAATCGAGCCGTTGAACTCGGGCGTCGCGACGAGAATCGCGTCCGCGTCGGCCACCGCCTCCTTGAGGCGGTCGACCTCGTCCGGCGCGAGCTCGACGAGGTCCTGGTCGAACGGCGGGATCGATGCGAGCTCGTCGTAGAGCTCGAGCTCGACGCCCTCGGGCAGCTCCTCCGCGGCGAGACGGAGGAGCTGCGTGTTGAGCGAGGCTGCTCGCAGGCTGCCGGAGATACCGAGGATCCGCACCGTTACCGCTCCTCGGCGGGCACGAGGAGCAGCGAGGCGGAGAGCTCGACTTCGTCGGCGAGCATCGATCCGCCGTCGGGCAGCGGCGCGTTCCAGTTGAGCCCGAGCGCCGTTCGGTCGACCGTGCCGGCGAGCGTCAGGCCGCGCTTCGTGTTCCCGTACGGATCGGTCACCGGCTCGGTGAGCCTGCCGGTGAGGGTGACGGGCGCGCTGTTGCCCTTCACCACGAGGTTGCCCTCGACCTGGACGGCGGAGTCGGCGTTGACGGTCAGCGGGCCGCCCTCGAACCGCAGCTCCGGGTGGTTCGTCGTGTCGAAGAAGTCAGGCGACGCGAGATGCTCGGAGAGCTGCTCGTTGTCGACGTCGATGCTCGTCGCCAGCGCAGTGCCGCGGAGCCCTGTGTCGTCGAGCATGGCGTCGAAGTCGCGGAACGCGCCCTCGAACGGCGCGATCCCCATGTACACGACCCGGAAAGCGACGGTCGAGTGCGTCGGGTCGCTCTGCCAGGCGCCCGCGACGGCGGTCGCGCGATCAGCGGTGGTGCTCAATTCGACTCCCTTCTATTGACTTAGCAAACATTGCTAAGACAAGTAACGGGAGGAACGGCGCATGTATTCCCTGCTCAGCCGGGAGTCAGCGGGCGATGCTCGAGGAGAGAGGAGCGATCGGGGCGGCGCCGCAGTTCCGCCCCGACCGTCCCCGTCGGATTCTGCACCTATTCGGCGCCAAAGGGCAAGAGGGGTCCCGTTTTCGCTCTCAGCGCGTCTGCGGGAATCCGAGGTCGACCTTGCTCGTCGCCGGATCCGGCCAGCGCGACGTGACGACCTTGCCCTGGGTGTAGAAGTGGATCGACTCGGGCCCGTACGCGTGCGAGTCGCCGAAGAGCGACGCCTTCCAGCCGCCGAACGAGTAGTACGCGACGGGGACCGGGATCGGGACGTTGATCCCGACCATGCCGGCGTTCACGTCGAACTGGAACTGCCGC
>DASXAW010000146.1:0-22305 GCA_036406535.1 Gaiella sp. | reverse complement strand
GATCTTCCAGGCGCTCGGCGCCGAGCGGATCAACATCGAGGACTTCGAGATGGACCACGTCTCGAGCGAGCGCGGCGGCACGCTCACCGTCCTGGTCTCCGGCGAGGGCGAGGCCGAGCGCGCCCTCCGGCTCCTCGAGGGTCAGGGCTACGGCGTCGTCGCCGCGCCGGTGATCGACGAGTGACCCAGGGCCGATGCCTGATGTCATGTGCCGCCAAGCCCCCGACCGCGACGAGGATTCTGCGCTGAGCAGGCATTTTCCCAGCCGCGGTCGGGGGTTGAGAGAAAACGGTGTCAGACACCGTTGTCTGTCAAGACGTCTGCGATGGCCATGTCGGATCGGGAGTGGGGCGTGAGCGTGCGAACGGATGTGCTCGTCGAGCCCGTGGCGCGCCTCGTCGGGCACGTTGCGGTCCCGGGCGACAAGTCGATCTCGCACCGCGCCGTCCTCCTCGGCGCGATCTGCGACGACGAGACCCGGCTCACCGGGTTCGGCCGGTCGGCCGACACCGAGGCGACGATCGCCGCGGTACGCGCACTCGGGGCCGAGGTCGAGGAGGACGGCGTCGACTCGCTCCGCGTACGCGGGAAGGGCCTGACCGGTCTCACCGCACCGGACGGGCCGATCGACTGCGCGAACGCGGGCACGCTCGTCCGGCTCGTCAGCGGCATCCTCGCGGGACAGCAGAGCCACGTCTTCACGCTTACCGGCGACGCCTCCCTCTCGCGCCGGCCGATGGAGCGGATCGCCGAGCCGCTTCGCCGCATGGGGGCCGGGCTCGAGACGGTGGACGGGCACCTGCCGCTGACGATCGAAGGTCGCCGGCTCGCCGGCATCGACTACGCGCTGCCCGTCGCGAGCGCGCAGGTGAAGTCCGCGGTGCTTCTCGCCGGCCTCTACGCCGACGGCGAGACGACGGTCGTCGAGCCGGTGCCGACGAGGGACCACACCGAGCGGATGCTCGCCGCCGCCGGCGCGCACGTCACCGTCCGGCCGACCAGCGTCACGATCCGGCCCGCCCGGCGCCTGTCACTGGGGGAGCTCGAGATACCCGGCGACTTCTCCTCCGCTGCGCCCTTCCTCGTCGCCGCCACGCTCGTCCCCGGCTCGGAGTTGCACGTCCACGGCGTGAACCTCAACCCGCGACGGGCGGGGCTGCTTGCGATCTTCGAGCGGATGGGCGCGAGGATCACGGTCTACAACCGACGCGACGTCGGCGGCGAGCCGGCGGGCGACCTCGAGGTGCACGCGGCGCCGCTCGTGGGCACGGCCGTCGAACGTGACGAGGTGCCCGTCGCGATCGACGAGCTGCCGCTGTTTGCGCTCGCCGCCGCGCACGCACGCGGGGAGAGCGTCCTGCGCGGGGCGGAGGAGCTCCGCGCGAAGGAGTCGGATCGCATCGACGCGACCGTCGACGCGTTGCGCGCGCTCGGCGTCCGTGCGCGCGCAACCGACGACGGGTTCCGCGTCACAGGGGTGCCTGCCCGTCCGAGGGGCGGTCGGATCGCGAGCCGGGGCGACCACCGACTGGCGATGCTCGGCGCCGTCGCCGGGCTCGCCTCGCGGGAGGGTGTCCGCGTCGAGGACGCGGACGCGGTCTCGGTCAGCTTCCCGGGCTTCTTCGAGATGCTCGAGGAGCTGCGCCGCACGTCGGCCGTCGTCGAGGACGACCGCCGATAACCTCCGGCGCGTGATCGTGGCGATCGACGGGCCCGCGGGCGCGGGGAAGAGCTCGGTCGCGAGAGCGCTCGCGGCCCGGCTCGGCTTCAAGTACCTCGACACGGGAGCGATGTACCGCGCGCTCACGTGGCTCGCGCTGCGCGAAGGCGTCCCGCTCGACGACGGGCCGGCCCTCTCCGCGCTGGCGACGGCCAACCCCGTCGAGTTCGGCCAGGGCGGCTCGGTTGCGATCGGCGGCGAGGACGTCACGCAGCGGATCCGCGAGCCGGAGATCGACGCCGCGGTACCCGTCGTGGCGCGGCATCCGGAGGTGCGAGAGGTGATGCGCGGAAGGCAGCGGGAGCTGGGTCATTCCGGCGACTCCGTGATCGAGGGACGCGACATCGGCGTCGTCGTCGTGCCGGAAGCCGAGGTGAAGGTGTGGCTCGTAGCCGATCCGGCCGTGCGCGTCACACGGCGTCACGCCGAACGGGAGGGCCTCGGCGTCGACGAGCTCGCCGAAGAGCTCCGACGGCGCGACGAGCGCGACGCGGTGAACACCCACCAGGCGCCGGACGCCGTCGAGGTCGACACGACCGAGCTGACGCTCGACGAGGTCGTCGACCGGATCGCGGACCTCGTCACGGACGCACGATGAACGTCGTGCCCATCTCGTGGGCGATCGGCCGCCCGACGATCGGAGGGGCGACGAAGCTCGCGTCGCGGCTCCGCGTCTACGGCCGTGACCGGGTTCCGCCGACCGGCGGATGCGTCATCGCCTCGAACCACTTCAGCTGGCTCGACCCCCCGGCGCTCGGCGCCGCGTGCCCTCGGATCATCTACTACATGGCGAAGATCGAGGCGCACCGCGCACCGGGCCTCGGCACGCTGATCCGCGCGTTCGGCTGCTTCCCCGTGCGCCGCGGCGAGTCCGACCGAGACGCCGTGCGGACGATGCGCACGATCGTCTCAGAGGGCAAGGCGCTGGGCCTCTTCGTCGAGGGGACGCGTCAGCGGACGGGGGTTCCGGGCGAGGTGCAGCCCGGCGCGGCCATGGTCGCGATCCAGGAGCACGTGCCGGTCGTTCCCGTCGCTATCCACGGCACCGAGTCGTGGTCGCTCAGGCGGCCGGCGCCCGTCTCGGTCGCGTGGGGCGAGCCGCTCCTCTTCGACGGCCTGCCGAAGGGCGGCAAGGGCTACAAGATCGCGTCGGCCCAGATCCAGCAGGAGATCAGGCGTCTCTGGGACTGGCTGGTGGACGTCCATGAACAGGGAAGACCGCCCGGCGTCCCGCCTGCGGCGAGACGCTAGAGATCGTCATGGGGAGCGAGCCTTCCGGCACTCCTGGCTCCGAAGACGTCAGGAGCGCGGGCACGGTGGCGATCGTCGGCTTCCCGAACGTCGGCAAGTCGACCCTCGTCAACCGGCTCACGCAGAGCCGCGCCGCGGTGGTGCACGAGACGGCCGGGGTCACGCGCGATCGCAAGGAGCTCCTCTGCGACTGGAACGGCGTCACGTTCCGCCTCGTCGACACGGGCGGCGTCGACGAGGAGGATCCCGGGCCGTTCGGCCGGCACATCGCCGACCAGGCGCGCGCCGCGGTCACGGAGGCCGACCTCGTGCTCTTCGTCGTCGACGCGAGGGCCGGCATCACGCCGGGCGACGAGGACCTGGCGGCGATCCTCCGGGCCTCCGGGAAGCCCGTGATCGTGCTCGCGAACAAGATCGACGACCCGCGCCGCGACCTCGAGGCCGTCGAGTTCCATCGCCTCGGGCTCGGCGACCCGGTGCCTCTCTCTGCCCTCCACGGGCACGGAACGGGCGACCTGCTCGACGAGATCGTCGCGCGGCTGCCCGGCAGAGGCGAGCGGGTCGTGGACGAGTCGGCGATTCGCGTCGCGATCCTCGGCCGCCCGAACGTCGGCAAGTCGTCGCTTCTCAACGCCCTCCTCGGCGAGGAGCGCGTGATCGTCTCGGAGGTCCCCGGCACGACGCGCGACACGATCGACACCGTCCTCACGCGGGGCGAGACGGCGTTCGTGCTCGTCGACACCGCGGGCCTGCGGCGCAGGCGCCGGCAGCGACAGGGAATCGAGTACTACTCCGAGCTGCGTGCGCTCGAGGCGGCGGAGCGGGCCGACGTGGCCGTCGTGCTCGTCGACGCGTCCGAGGGCGTCGTCGAGCAGGATCTCGCCGTCGCCGACGTCGCGCGCAAGGCCGGATGCTCGACGCTCGTGGTGCTGTCCAAGTGGGACATCGGCGTCGTCGACCTCCAGGAGACCCGCGGGTTGCTGAACAGGCGCCTGCGCCAGCGGCCCCCGGTCGTCGCGGTCTCGGCACACACAGGACGAGGGCTCCGACGCCTGCTCGACCACGTCGAGGCGCTGTTCGCGAAGCACGTCACCCGGATCCCGACGCCGGCCCTGAACCGCGCGATCGCGGAGCTGAAGGAGGCGCGCCCGGGGCCGTCGGGCGAGCGGGGACGCAGGCTCAAGCTTCTCTACGCGACGCAGACCGCGACGCGGCCGCCGCGGCTCCGCGTGTTCGTCAACGACTCGAGGCTCGTGACGAGGGACTACGGCTACTGGGTCGAGAACGAGCTGCGCGCGCGATTCGAGCTCCAGGGCGTCCCCGTCTCGATCGACTTCCAGCGCTCGGAATAGGACGGCCGCGAGCCGCGACAGCGGCGAGTCCGGACGCGTAGGGTCGGGCCGATGGACGTGGTGGTCGTCGGCGGCGGGTCGTGGGGCACGGCCTTCTCGCGGCTGCTGCTCGACCACGGACACACGGTCACCCTCGCCTGCCGCGACGGCGGACAGGCGGCCGAGATCGCCGAGTCGGGGCACAACCCCCGGTATCTCCCGGCGGTCGACCTCCGGGGAGTCGCCGCGACGACGATGGGCGAGGCCGACGTCGAGGGAGCAAATCTCGTCGTCGTCGCCGTGCCGAGCGCGGCGTTCGGCGAGGTCGTCTCGACGTTGCCGGGCACTGCGCCGCTCCTCAGCCTCACGAAAGGGCTCGACCCGACGTCGGGCGACCGCCTCTCGACGCTCGTCCGCGACCGGCCGGTCGCCGTCCTCTCCGGGCCGAACGTCGCCGAGGAGATCGCACGTGGGCTGCCGGCCGCAGCGGTGATCGCGTGCGAGAGCCTGCCGCTCGCCGTCCAGCTCCAGCTCGCGATCACCTCGTCGGCATTTCGGGTCTACGTGAACGACGACGTGCTCGGCGTCGAGCTGTGCGCCGCGGCGAAGAACGTCATCGCGCTCGCCGCCGGCGGGGCGGACGGGCTGCGGCTCGGCGACAACGCGAAGGCGGCCCTCGTGGCTCGTGGGCTCGCCGAGATGCGGCGCCTCGCCGAGGTCGCCGGTGCCCGCCCGGAGACGTTCGCGGGCCTCGCGGGCATCGGCGACCTCGCCGTCACCTGCTGGGCTCGCTCGGGACGGAACCGCCGCTGCGGGGAGCTCGTCGCGCAGGGAGCCTCGCCCGAGGAGGCGGCTCGCACGATCGGGATGGTCGTCGAGGGCCTGACCACCGCGCCGGTGCTGCGCGAGCTCGCGCACCGGCTCGAGGTCGAGATGCCGATCACCGAGGGCGTGTGCGCGGTGCTCTCCGGCGTGCCGCTGATGGATCTCGTCGCCCAGCTGATGGAGCGCGAGCCCACGGTCGAATAGCGACTTGCCGGTCCGGCGATCACGGCTAGGGTTCGACGGACGATGAGCACGCGCTCGTTCCAGTTCACGTCCGAGTCCGTCACCGAAGGGCATCCGGACAAGATCGCCGACCAGATCTCGGACGCAGTCCTCGACGCGGTCCTCACGGACGACGTCAACGCCCGCGTCGCCTGCGAGACGCTGATCACGACGGGCCTCGTCGTCGTCGCCGGGGAGATGTCGACCGAGACGTACGTCGACGTGCGGGAGATCGTGCGGGACACGATCCGCGACATCGGCTACACGCGCGCGAAGTACGGCTTCGACGCCGAGACCTGCGGCGTGATGGTCGCCATCGACGAGCAGTCGTCGGACATCGCGCAGGGTGTCGACGAGTCGTTCGAGGCCCAGCACGGCGAGACCGACCCCATCGACCGCATCGGCGCCGGCGACCAGGGGATGATGTTCGGCTACGCGAGCCGCGAGACCGAGGAGCTGATGCCGCTCCCCATCATGCTCGCGCACAAGCTCACGAAGCGCCTCGCCGCCGTCCGCAAGGCGGAGGTCCTGCCATACCTCCGGCCGGACGGCAAGTCGCAGGTGACCGTGCGCTACGAGCTGGACGAGCACGGCCGCCAGCGCCCGGTCGAGATCGAGCGGGTGCTCATCTCGACCCAGCATCGCGACGGGCTCGACGCGGAGGCGCTGATCAAGCCCGACCTCCTCGAGCACGTGGTCGAGCCGATCCTCCACGCGGACTACCGCGACCTGTTCGACGCCGCGCGGCTCACCGCACCGGACTTCTTCTACGTGAACCCGACCGGCAAGTTCGTGATCGGCGGCCCCATGGGCGACACCGGGCTGACCGGGCGGAAGATCATCGTGGACACGTATGGCGGCGCCGCGCCGCACGGAGGCGGCGCCTTCTCGGGCAAGGACCCGACGAAAGTCGACCGCTCCGCCGCGTACGCGGCGCGCTATGCCGCGAAGAACGTCGTCGCGGCGGGGCTCGCCGATCGCTGCCAGGTGCAGGTGGCGTACGCGATCGGCGTCGCTCACCCGATGAGCGTGCTCGTCGAGACCTTCGGCACCGAGGCCCCGGGGCTGTCCAACGAGCGGATCGGCGAGCTCGTGCGCGAGCACTTCGACCTGCGTCCCGGTGCCATCGTCCGCGACCTCGACCTACGGCGCCCGATCTACCGCAAGACCGCGGCGTACGGCCACTTCGGCCGTGCCGACGCCGACTTCACCTGGGAGCGGACCGACAAGGCCGACGCTCTCCGCGAGGCGGCCAGCCTCGACGTGCGCGCCATCGCCTAGGGTCTCGGCGGCCGTCAGCCCCCGTGCACGCGCTGGACGGCCTTCTCCACGGCGTCGGTGAGGCGCGAGAGGAGCTCGTCCGCCCGCTGCTGCGTCAGACGACCCTTCTCGACCGCTTTCGCCAGACGCGCCTTCGCGGGAGCGGTGATCGCGTCGACGAGCCCGTCCGGCGTCTTCCCCTGCGCGGTGGCGATCTGGGCGAGTGACTTCCCGGAGCGCAGCTGCGAACGGAGCTCCTGCGGCGAGATGTCGAGGTACTTCGTGACGGGGCCGAGCCGGTGCGCGCGCGCGTGGATCCCGTGCACGAGCCGCGGATGCTTCATCGCGAGCCGGCCGCGGAGCCTCAGCCCGAGGCCGTTCGCGTTCGCGAGCCGCTCCTTCAGCTTCGCACCCTGCTCCGCGGTCAGCTTGCCCGCCTCGACCGCGGCGTCGATGCGGGCCGCGAGGGCGTCGCGGAAGGCGGTGCGGAGCTTCTCCGGCGTGATCCCGAGCCGCGCTGCGACGTCGTCCGCGAGGCTCGGCGAGTCGGCCGCGCTCGCGCTCGTGACGGCGGTCCCGAGGACGGCGACGGCGGCGAGGGCGGCGACGAGGGCGCTGAGGCGTCTCACGTGGATCACTCCTTCCGACGAGGTCTTCCGATCGAACCACCGGGCCGTTCGAGCGCGATGAGCACAGCGTAAGCCGCGTGTAAGTCAGGCCGCAAGCCGGACGTAGAGGCCCTGCGCGGCCCTCTCGCCGATCTCGCGCTCGCTCGCGTCCAGAACGACCGCGAGCTGGCCCGCCGCTTCGTGCACGGCGCGGATCTCGATCTTCGAGCCGGGGACGTACCCCTCGTCGTAGAACCAGTGGAGAAGCTCACCGTCGTGCTCGGCGAGCCGGACGATCTCGCCTGCCTGTCCCGGGCGGAGCTCCGCCAGCGCCAGCAGCCCCTCGTTCTCGCTCTGCTCGAACTCGGTCGAGATCGGCCAGCCATGCGGACACCGGTCGGGCTGGCCCAGGCGCTCGTAGATCCGCTCGATCATCTCCTCCGAGAACGTGTCGCCCATCTCGTCCGCATGGACGTGCGACTCGGATGCGGTGTAGCCCATGAAGTCCGTGAGGAAACGCTCGATGATGCGGTGCTTGCGCACGACCTTCTCGGCCCGCTCGATGCCCGCCGGAGTGAGGATCGCCTCCTTCTGCTCGCCGCGCTCGACGAGCCCCTCCGCCTCGAGCCGCTTCAGCATCTCGCCCGCGGAGGCGCGCGACACGCCGAGCATGTCCGCGACGCGTGAGGCGATCGCGCTCTCGCCCGCGGGCCGGTACTCGCCGATCGGGAAGGCGAGGAAGTAGATGACCTCGAGGTACTCGTCGACCGAGTGCCCGTGCGCCGGCATGCGGCGAGTCTAGCGAGGCGCCCCAGGAGGTCGTCGCCGGTCACGAGTACCCTCGGCCGGTGCCGCTCGCCTCCGTCTACCCGCTCGTCTCCACGCGGACGCTCGCCCGGGCGTTCACGTACGAGGTGCCGGAGGGGACGACGAAGGGCGCGGTCGTCTCGGTCCGGCTCGGCCGCAGCGCGACCCGCGGGGTGGTCGCCGACGTGGGCGTGGGGGCCCCGCCGGGCATCGAGCCGGCGCCCGTCGGGCGACTGCTCGACGAGATCCCGCCGACGCTCGTCGACCTCGCGCTCTGGCTGGCGGACTACTACGGCTCGACGCCCGCTCGTGCGCTGGAGCTCGTCGCGCCCACCCGCCGCAGCCCGCGCGGCGAGCGGCCCTCGCCGGCGCTACGCGAGTCGCTCTCCGGCGAGCCGGAGCCGGAGCGGCTCTCGGACGAGCAGCAGGCGGCCGTCGAGCGGATCGTCGCCGTGCTCGACGAGGGCGTCGGCGAGCACGTCCTGCTCGACGGGCCCACCGGCAGCGGGAAGACCGAGGTGTACCTCCAGTCGTGCGCCGCCGCGCTGGAGCGCGGGCTCGGGACGATCGTCCTCGTCCCCGAGATCGCGCTCGCACCGCAGACCGTCGGGCGGTTCCGGCGCCGTTTCGGCGACCTCGTGGCGATCGTGCACTCGTCGCTCGGCGACGCCGAGCGACGCGACGAGCGGGACCGCATCGCGCGGGGAGAGGCGCGGATCGTCGTCGGCGCGCGCTCCGCCGTGTTCGCGCCGATGCGCGGCGTCGGCTTGATCGTCGTCGACGAGGAGCACGACGCGGCGTACAAGCAGGAGTCCGACCCGCGCTACGACGCGCGCACCGTCGCCGCGAAGCGCGCGGCGCTCGAGGGCGCGGTGGCGGTCTACGGGTCCGCCACCCCACGGCCGGAGAGCTGGTCGCGCCTGTCCCGCTGCTCCCTCGGCGCACGGATCGGCGCGCCGATGCCGCGGGTACGGCTGGTCGACCTTCGCCGCGAGGCCGGGTACCCGCTCTCCGCGCCGCTCCTCGAGGCGCTCGGCGGCCTCGTCGAGCACGGCGGGCGGGCGATCCTCCTGCTGAACCGCCGGGGCATGGCGCCGGCCGTCCATTGCCGCGCCTGCGGGGTCTCGCGACGCTGCCCACACTGCGACGTCGCCCTCACGCTGCATGCGGACGGCGCACTCCGCTGCCACCATTGCGGCCGGACGGATCCGGTGCCGGCGACCTGCCCGTCCTGTGGGTCGGCCGAGATCGCGCGGATCGGCGCGGGGACACAGCGTTTGGAGGCGGAGCTCGCGAAGCACGTGCCGGAGCTGGAGCGGATTCGCCTCGACGCCGACGTCGCGACGCGGCCGGGGGCGGCCCGGGATGTGTTCGCGCGCTTCCGCGAGGCCGACCGCGCGGTGCTCGTCGGCACGCAGATGGTCGCGAAGGGACATCACGTACCGGGCGTGTCGCTTGCCGCCGTCGTCGACGCCGACACGAGCCTCGCCATGCCCGACTTCCGCGCCGAGGAGCGGACCTTCCAGCTCGTGACGCAGCTCGCGGGCCGGAGCGGTCGCGACGCTCCGGGGCGGGTCCTCGTCCAGACGTTCCAACCCGACGCGACGCCGCTGCGCCATGCGGTGAACCACGACGTCGCCGGCTTTCTCGCGGGGGAGCTGGAGCGGCGCGAGGCACTCGGCTACCCGCCCTTCCGCCACATCGTGTCCGTCCTGGTGGCCGGCTCCGACCCGCGGGCGCCGCTCGCCTTCCTGCACGAGCTGCGAGCGCGGCTCGACGGGCAGGAGTGGGAGCTGCTCGGGCCGGCGGCGGTCCTCCGGCTCCGCGGACGGCACCGTGCTCAGCTCGTGGCGAAGACGACCCAGCCCCGGTCGATCGCGCGACAGGCGTCGGCGCTCCTCGCCGCGGCCGCGAAGACGATGCGGCGCGACGGGCTCACCGCCGTGGTGGACGTCGACCCGCAGTCGCTGTAGACATCGCGCGTGGACGCCTCGCTCACGGCGATGATCCGCGACGCGATGCCGCTCACGGCCCTGCTCGGCTTCGAGGCTGTCGAGGGCGGGCCGGACGGCGTCGTCCTCACGGGCTCGTGGGCCGAGGACCGGTGCACCGCAGCCGGCGCCCTGCACGGCGGCTACCTGATGGCGCTCGCCGACTCGGCCGCTGCGACGCTCGCCTTCCTCAACCTTCCCGAGGGCGCGACGACGTCGACGATCGAGGCGAAGACCAACTTCCTCGCCGCCGTTCGCGACGGCGCCGTCACCGCGCGCGCGTCGCTCGTCCACAAGGGCCGGACGACGATCGTCGTCCAGACCGACGTCACGGACGACGCCGGCCGCCTCGTCTCGCGCACCCTCCAGACTCAGGCCGTGCTCCAGCCGGCCGGGGGCTAAGATCGCGGTGTGTCCGAGCACGACCACGACCACGAGCACGAGCACGACGACGACGCGCACGAGGCGCCGCTGAGCGAGGCAGAGGCGCGCGCCGAGGCGGAGCGCCTCGTCCGCAAGGAGGTCGCGCTCGCGCAGATCCGGCAGTACGGCGACCCCGTCCTCCGCATGCGCGCGGGCGAGGTCGACGCGTTCGACGAGGAGCTCGCGCGGATCACGGCGCGGATGCTCGAGGTGATGCACGACGCCGACGGGGTCGGTCTCGCGGCGACGCAGATCGGCATCCTGCGCCGCTTCTTCGTCTGCACGCTCGACGGCGAGGATCGCGTCCTCGTCAACCCGGTCCTCACGTCGGATGGCACCGACACCGACGTCGAGGACGAGGGATGCCTCTCGCTCGGGCCGGTGCGCGTCCCCGTCGAGCGAGCCTCGGGGGTCCGGGTCGACGCGCTCGACGCAGCGGGCGAGCCTGTCTCTCTCTCGCTCGAAGGGATGGACGCCCGGGTCGTGCAGCACGAGCTCGACCACCTCGACGGGGTGTTGCTGCTCGACCGCACGGACGCCGAGTCGCGCCGCGAGGCGCTCGCCCAGATCAGGCCCAGGCTCGTTCTCCAGTCCTAGGCCTCCGGCGTGGCACGGATCGCCGTCGCCGCGACCGCGCCGTTCGGCGCGGACGTGCTGGAACGGCTCGCCGCGCGACACGACGTGTCGGCGCTCCTCACACGGCCGGACGCTCCGTCGGGACGGGGAAGGCGGCTCGCCGCGCCTCCCGCGAAGGAAGTCGCGGAGCGCCTCGGCATCCCCGTGCTCCAGCCCGAGCGCCCCGCCGCGGGCCTCGAGCTCGACGCGCCCACGGTCGTCGTCTGCGCCTACGGGCTGCTCGTCCCGGCGGACGTGCTCTCGGAGCGCGCCTGGCTGAACGTCCACCCGTCGCTCCTGCCGCGCTGGCGCGGGGCGGCGCCTGTGGAACGCGCGATCATGGCGGGCGACGCGGAGACGGGCGTGACCATCCACGAGACGGTCGCCGAGCTCGACGCGGGGCCCATTGCCGCGCAGGAGGCGTTCCCGATCGGATCCCGGGACGACGCGGGGGCGGTCTACCGGACCGCGGCCGAGGTGGCGGCCCGGCTCCTCGACGGCGTTCTGGACGACCCCGACCGGCGTTTCACCCCCCAGAGCGGTCCCGCGACGTACGCCGAGAAGATCCGGCCCGAGGACCGCAGGCTCGACTCGCGGCGCCCCGCCGAGGAGCTCGTCCGCGTCGTCCGCGCGCTGAGCCCGCACATCGGCGCACGCGCGGAGCTCGAGGGCAGGCCGGTGACCGTCTGGCAGGCGCACGTCGGCGCCGACGGGTCCTTCGAGCCGCTCGAGGTCCAGCCCGACGGCGGACGCCGGATGACGGCGGACGCGTGGCGTCGCGGGCTTCGATGAGCGACGTCGCGCCGGCTCGCGCGGCGGCATTCCGTGTGCTGCGCCGGGTGTTCGAGGACGGGGCCTACGCCGACCGCGCCCTGCGCTCGGAGGAGGCCGCCCTCGACGCCCGCGATCGGGCGCTCGCGCGGCGGCTCGCCTTCGGCGCCGTGCAGCGGAAGCGGACGCTCGACCACGCGATCGAGACGCTCGGCCGCCGACCAGTGCGCAAGCTCGACGCGCCGGTCGTCGCGGCGCTGCGACTCGGCGCCTACCAGGTCGCGTTCATGGACGGCGTGCCGCGCTACGCCGCGGTGAACGAGTCGGTGGAGCTCGTCCGGCGCGCCGGACTCGAGCGCGCCGTGTCGTTCACGAACGCGGTCATGCGGCGCGTCGCCGAAGGCGCCCGCGCCGTGTGCGACGCCCTCCCCGAACGCACCGCGCCCGAGGCCGCGCTCCGGCACTCGTACCCGGACTGGATCGCCGAGACGTGGTGGCGCGAGCTCGGGCCCGAGGAAGCGAGGGCGCTGATGGTCGTGCAGAACGAGGAGCCGGAGACGGCGGTCCGACTCGTGCGGGGCGAGGTCGACGGGCGGCCCGATCCCGACATCCCCCGAGCATGGATTGTCGATCGCGTCGACGAGCACGCGCTGGCGGAGGGGCGGATCTGGCCGCAGAGCCGTGCCTCGCAGCTCGTCGGGCTCGCGGTCGGCTCCCGGCCGGGCGAGCGGACGCTCGATCTGTGCGCGGCGCCCGGCGGCAAGGCGACGATGCTCGCGGGGGTCGTCGACGCGGTCGAGGTCGACGAGGCGCGGGCGGACGCGTTACGCGGGACCGCCGCCCGTCTGGGCGCGACCGGGGTCCGCGTCCTGCACGCCGACGGTCGTCGCCTGCCGCCCGAGCTGACCGGCTACGACCGCGCGCTCGTCGACGCCCCCTGCTCCGGGCTCGGTGTGCTTGCGTCTCGCCCCGACCTTCGCTGGCGCGCGACCCCGCTGCCCGAGCTCCAGCGGGAGCTGCTTCGTGCGGCGGTGGATCGCACCCGGGCGGACGGGATCGTCGTGTACTCCGTCTGCACCGTCGACTCCGAGGAGTCCGAGGACGTCGTCGACGCGGTCGTCGCCGACGGAACCGTGCGGGTCGACGCATCGCTCGCCGGCGAGTGGCCGCAGTACCGCCACGGCCGCCGTCCGGAGTTCCTCCAGACGCTCCCGCATCGCGACCGCACGAGCGGTTTCTTCGTGGCCCGGCTCGTGGTCGCCTAGGATCGCCGCGCATGGGCTGGAGCGAGTGGATCCGGGAAGGGCGAGAAATCGAGCCGTCGCTCTATGCCGCCGACTTCCGCGGGCTCGGCGAGCAGATCGACGCGCTGCTCGGAGCCGGTTGCCGCATCTTCCACTTCGACTGCGGCGACGGCCATTTCGTCCCGCCGGTGACGATGGGGCCCGTCGTCCTGCGCTCGATCGCGCCCGCGATCCACGCCGCCGACGGGAGGCTCGACTGCCATCTGATGGTCGACGATCCCTCGCACCACCTCGAGGAGTTCGCGTCCTCGGGAGCCGACTCCGTCACGTTCCACGTCGAGGCCACGTCGGACCCCGCGCGTGTCGCCGCGCGGGCACGGGAGCACGGCCTCGGCGTGGGGATCGCGTTCAACCCCGAGACGACCCCCGACCAGGCGGCCGGGGCCGCCGCGGAGGCGGGGGCGGACATCGTCCTCTGCATGAGCATCCACCCGGGCTACAGCGGCCAGTCGTTCATGCCGGAGTCGCTCGGGCGGGTCGCAGACCTCGCGTCGCGCGTCGAGGTGCCGATCCAGGTGGACGGCGGCGTGGGGGAGGACAACCTCGGCGCGCTGCGCGATGCGGGAGCATCGCTCTTCGTCGCCGGCAGCTCCGTCTTCTCCGCCGAAGACCCGGCCTCGGCGTACGCGCGGCTCGCAGCCGCAGCGGCGTGAGCCTCGAGCGCGCGCTGGAGCTTGCGGCGGCGCACGCGGGACGCGGGTACCCGAACCCCACGGTCGGCGCGGTCGTGATCGGCCCGGACGGCGCTATCGTCGGCGAGGGCGTGAGCGAGCCAGCCGGAGGGCCGCACGCCGAGGCGATCGCCCTCGACGCCGCGCGGGAGGCCGCGACGGGTGGGACGCTCTTCGTGACGATGGAGCCGTGCGCGCACCACGGGCGGACGTCGCCGTGCGCCGAGCGGATCCTCGCCGCGGGGGTCGCGCGGGTCGTCGCCGGCTGCGCCGACCCGAATCCGGAGGCCCGGGGCGGGGCCGAGCGGCTCCGCGCCGCCGGGGTCGACGTCGAGCTCCTCGACCTGCCCGGGGCGCGGAGGCAGAACGAGGCGTGGCGGACGTGGGTCTCCGAGGGACGCCCGCACGTGGTCCTCAAGCTCGCGATCACGCTCGACGGCCGCGTCGCCGTGCCCGGGCGCCGCTGGGTGACCGGCGAGGACGCCCGCCGCCGCGTCCACGAGCTGCGCGCAGCGGTCGATGCGGTCGGCGTCGGGATGGGCACGGTGAGGGCGGACGCTCCGCGGCTCGACGTCCGCGACGTGCCCGCCGTCCGGCAGCCACGGCGTCTCGCCTTCGGCCGCGGGCCGCTCCCGGAGGGCTCCGAGCTGGAGCTCCGCACCGGCGCACTCCGGGAGGAGCTCGCCGCGCTTGCGACCGAGGGCGTGCAGTCGCTCCTCCTCGAGGGCGGCCCCACGCTCGCGACCGCGTTCCTCGCCGGCGGGCTCGTCGACCGGCTGCTCGTCTTCGTCGCACCCGTCGTCGCGGGGGACGGCCCACCGATGACCGGGCGGCTCGCCGAGCCGCTCGACCTCGGCGAGCCAGAGCTCGAGCGCGTCGGCGCGGACCTCCTGCTCGCCTGGCGGCTGCGCGAGGTCTAGGAGCCGCCGCTAGCGTCACGGCATGGCGATCCACTCGATTCTCCCACCGGAGCTGACACAGGTCGTCGAGACCGTGCTGCGGGAGGCCGGGTCGACGCACGTCGCCCACGGCGATCGCGATCCTGTCGCCGCGGCCGAGGCCGTCGTCGCCGACCGCGAGGCGCGCGCCGTGATCGGCCCGTTCCGCTCGCGGGCCGTCGCCGAGGTCGTCGAGGTCACGGCGTCGGCCGGGCTCCCGCTCCTCGCTCCCGTCGCCACCTGGGCAGGCGTGACCCGCAGCGACGAGCCGGGCTGCGAGGATCCGGCTCGGCACCGCGGCACCGTGCTTCGGCTGGTCGCCCGCGACACGGTCGTCGCGCAGCGGATCGCACAGCGTGTCCGAGACGAGGGGAGTCGAGCGCTCGTCGTGGCGGGCGACCACGAGTACGGCGCACAGCTCGACGGGCAGCTCGAGCTGGGCGGCCTCCCGCGGGCCGCTTCCGCCGCAGATGCCGACCTCGTCGTGCTGGCGGGGCTCAACGGCGAGCCCGAGGGCGGCGACGCGCGAGCGCTCGCGCCGCTGCCGATCGTCGCGTTCGACGGGATCCAGGGGGAGGCGTTCCCCGGCCAACGCGTCGAGCTCGCGCTCGTCTACGCGCCCGGCCCCCTCGGGGTCGAGGAGACGAGGCGCGCTGCGGAGCTCGTGTGCAGGACGACCGACCTCGAAGAGCTTCGCCGCCTCGGGCGGTTCGACGAGCACGGCGACCCGATCGACCCACTCGTCCGCTTCGAGCGCTACGACGCCTGAGCGAGGCAGGGCGCTCGAGCCTGTGTCGAACCGAGACGAGCTCCTCCGCCGGTAGCCTCGATCCCGTGTTCACGGGGATCGTGCGCGAGGTAGGGCGCGTCGTCCGTGTCGAGGGCGACGACGAGGGCCTGACCCTGCAGGTCGAGGCGCCGCGCACGGCCGACGGGCTCGCGGTCGGCGACTCCGTCTCGGTCGCGGGCGTGTGCCTTACCGCGGAGGCCGTCGACGACGGCGCGATCCGCTTCCACGCCGTGCCCGAGACGCTCGCCCGGACGACGCTGGCGCGGCTCGCCCCCGGCGATCCGGTCAACGTCGAGCCCGCGCTCCGCGCCGGCGAGCCCCTCGGCGGCCACATCGTGCAAGGCCACGTCGACGACCTCGGCACGGTCGCTTCCCTCGAGCGGGAAGGCGACGGCGCGCGACTCGAGATCGGCGCGGCCGAGAGCATCGTCCGCTACTGCGTCGAGAAGGGCTCGATCACGGTCGACGGCGTCTCGCTCACGGTCGCGGCCGTCGACGGCGACACGTTCTCGATCGCTCTCGTCCCGCACACGCTCGCCGCGACGACGCTCGGGCGGCTCGAGCCCGGGGAGCCCGTCAACCTCGAGGTCGACGTGTTGGCGAAGTACGTCGAGAGGCTGCTGGACCGCCGGTGAGCGGGGCTACGATGGGCGCGGTGACCACCACGATGCAGCCCGAGACGAGCCCGTTCGCCTCCATCGAGGAGGCGATCGAGGAGATCCGCGCCGGGCGATTCGTCGTCGTCGCGGACGACGCCGACCGCGAGAACGAGGGCGACCTCACGATCGCGGCGCAGTTCGTGACGCCGGACGCCGTGAACTTCATGGCGACACACGGACGGGGGCTGATCTGCCTCTGCCTGACGCCCGAGCGGTGCGAGGAGCTCGGCCTGCGGCAGATGACCGACCAGAACGAGGCGCAGTTCGGCACGGCGTTCACGGTCACGATCGAGGCCCGCGACGGGGTCTCCACCGGGATCTCGGCCGCCGACAGGGCACACACCATCCAGGTTGCGGTCGACCCGACGTCGAGCCCCAAGGACCTCGTCCACCCGGGCCACATCTTCCCGCTTCGCGCCCGCCCCGGCGGTGTGCTCAAGCGCGCCGGGCAGACGGAGGCGGCGGTCGACCTGGCACGGCTCGCGGGGCTCACGCCCGCGGGCGTCGTCTGCGAGATCATGAAGGACGACGGGACGATGGCTCGGGTTCCCGACCTCGTCGAGTTCTGCGAGCGGCATGGCCTCAAGCTCGTCACGGTCGCCGACCTGATCGAGTACCGCCGGCGGACGGAGAAGCTCGTGGAGCGCGTCGTCTCGGTGCGGCTGCCCACCGACTACGGCGACTTCCAGGCGGTCGCGTACCGCGAGACGCTGACGGGCAAGCAGCACGTCGCGCTCGTCAAGGGCGAGGTCGAGGGGAAGGAGGACGTGCTCGTACGCGTCCACTCGGAATGCCTGACCGGAGACGTCTTCCACTCGCGCCGCTGCGACTGCGGCGAGCAGCTCGAGCAGGCGCTCGCGCGGATCGAGCAGGAGGGCGAAGGCGTGCTGCTGTACCTCGCACAGGAGGGCCGGGGCATCGGGCTGCTCAACAAGCTGCGCGCGTACGAGCTCCAGGAGCAGGGCCTCGACACCGTCGAGGCCAACATCGAGCTCGGCTTCAAGGCCGACGCGCGCGAGTACGGGATCGGCTCGCAGATCCTCGCCGACCTCGGGCTGACGACGATCCGGGTGCTGACGAACAACCCGAAGAAGATCTCCGGGATCAGCGGGTTCGGGCTAGAGGTCGTCTCCCAGGAGCCGATCGAGGTCGAGCCGAACGACGAGAACCGCGAGTACCTGGAGACGAAGCGCGACAAGCTGGGACACACGCTCGGCCAGAGGCTCCACCACCAGGGCGAGCGGTACGGCCACGACGATTCCTGAGGACGGTGAGATGAACGACGCGCCCGAGCGGCGAGACGACGAGGACGACGACCTGGAGCGCGCGAGCGAGAACGTCCTCGGCGGCTGGCCGAGTGCCCGCCTCGACGACCCTCCCGAGGATCCGGTCGACCCGTCGACGATCGACGGAGACCAGACCGCCGTCGGCGAGCCCGGCCCCGTCGCGCCGCCCGAGCTCGCGCCCGACGAGGCCGACGAGCCCGACGAGGCCGACGAGACCGACGAGCCCGACGAGGCCGACGAGACCGACGAGCCGTCCGGAGACGGGACGGACGCCGTCGAGGCGCCAGAGGTCGCGGACATCCCTCTCGCCGAGGCGACCGGCGAGCATGCGCCGGGCGACCTCGCCGTCCCGCCCGGCTTCGCGGTGCTCGAAGGCGAGCCCCGTGGCTCGCGCCGCGCGGTCGGCATCGTCGTCAGCCGCTTCAACGGCGAGGTCACCGGCGGCCTGCTGGAGTCCGCGCTGGGCGAGCTCGAGGAGCTCGGTGTGGAGCGCGAATCGATCACGGTGATGCCCGTCCCCGGTGCGTTCGAGCTGCCCCTCGCCGCGATGGCCCTGGCGAAGACCCGCCGGTTCGCGTGCATCGTCGCGCTCGGCTGCGTCATCCGAGGCGACACGCCGCACTTCGACTACGTCGCCAGCGAGGCCGCCTCCGGGCTCCAGCTCGCCGCGATCGAGACGGGCGTCCCGGTCTCGTTCGGCGTGCTGACGCTCGATCGGCCGGACCAGGCGGCCCCGCGCCTCGAGAAGGGGGCGGAGGCCGTTCGTACCGCGCTCGAGATGGCCGACCTCTTCGCGAACCTGAGGGCCGCAGCAGCGAGGTAAACCGCGCTGAATCGCCCGCCAGGCAGGGTTCGGCGGAAGCCGAATCCTGCGGCTTGATCCCCGCCTTCGGCGTCGCACACCCCCTGCAGGCAGCCGCTGGCGCGGTCGCAACTCCCGCTCAGGACGCTGCTCGCTCCGCTACCATGCGCGGCCGCATGTCCAGGGTCTGCGTCATCTGTGGGAAGCGCCCCGTGGCGGGGAACTCCCGCTCGCACTCGATGGTCGCCACGAAGCGGCGCTTCGAGCCGAACCTCCAGCGCGTGAGGCTCGTGCTCGACGGCAAGGCGACCCGCGACTACGTGTGCACCCGCTGTCTCAAAGCGGGCAAGGTCATCAAGGCCGTCTGAGACTCCGCGCCGGCGGAGTGGCACCATCCGCCGGTGCTCCACAGCCCCGAAGCGTTCGAGCCGCTCACCGACGAGCCGTGGGACGACGGGCGCGTCCGGGCGTCGATCCGGCGCCTGGTCGTCCGCATGGACGAGGCGTTCGACGTCGAGTCGCTCTGGCCCGCCCACGAGTGGGACGCGTGGCAGACGCCGACGCCGCTGAAGAACCTCTACGTCGGCTCCGCCGGCGTGCTCTGGGCGCTCGACCGCCTGAGAGAGGGAGGCGACGCCGAGACCCGGCTCGACCTGCCCGCCGCGGCGGAGGCGACGCTCGCCGCCTGGCGCCGCGAGCCCGACTACATGCGCGGCGAGAAGCTCCCCGCGCGCAAGGAGTCGGGCTTCCTCACCGGTGCGGCCGGCATCCTGCTCGTCGCCTGGCTGCTGACGAGAGAGCCCACGCTCGCGGACGAGCTCCACGCACACGTTGCCGCGAACGTCGACAACGAGGCGGAGGACGTGATGTGGGGCACTCCCGGGACGCTCGTCGCCGCTCGGCACATGCTCGAGGCGACCGGCGAGGAGCGGTGGCGGGAGGCGTGCGCGGAGAGCGCCGACTCGCTCTGGCGGAGGCGCGACGAGCGGGGTCTCTGGACGCAGCGGCTCTACGGGAAGGTGTTCCAGGGGCTCGGCACGGCGCATGGGCTCGTGGGCAATGCGCAGGCGCTCGGGCCGTCGCTCGACGACGGGCGCCGCACGGCGCTCCAGCGGGACGTCGACGCGCTCCTGCGCGAGACGGCGATCGTCGAGGGCGACCATGCGACCTGGCCCGCGACGCCGTCGAGCACGCCCGACCGTGGTGATCTGCGCCTGCAGTGGTGCTGGGGCGCGCCGGGCGTCGTCGCCGCCGCGGCCGACTACCTCGACGAGGATCTGCTCCTCGCCGGCGCGCGCCTCACGTGGGTGGCCGGACCGCACGGCCCGGAGAAGGGCTTCGGCCTCTGCCACGGGACCGCCGGCAACGGGTACGCGCTGCTCACGGCCTTCCGGCGGACGGGCGACGAGGAGTGGCTCGCCCGGGCACGGCGATTCGCCGTCCACGCGTTGGCGCAGGCGGAGGCCGGCCCAGGGCGCTACTCGCTCTGGACGGGCGATCCGGGGGCGGCCCTGTTCGCCGCCGACTGCCTCGCCGCCGAGGGCCGGTACCCGATCTTGGGCTGAAGACGGCATGTGGTCGGCGTAGACTCGCGCGCGTGACCGACCTCGCGCGCACGGCGCGGCTCGCGAGGGCCGCGCTCGCGAACCTCGAGCGGCACCGCCGGCGGATCAACGCCCTGAACGTCTATCCGGTGCCGGACGGCGACACCGGCACGAACCTCGCCCTCACGGTCCGCGGCCTCGTCGACGCCCTCGAGCGTTCGGCGGTCGCGACTGCCGATGAACTGGCAGCGGAGGCCCAGCGCGCAGCGACGATCGAGGCGAAGGGCAACTCGGGCGTGATCCTCAGCACGATCGTGCGCGGCATGGCGCCGGTTCTGGCCCGCGACGGGACGCTCGACGGACCGCGACTGGCCGAGGCGGTCCGGGCGGGAGCGACCTCCGCGTACGAGACGGTGACGGACCCCGTCGAGGGCACCATGCTGACCGTCGTCCGCGAGATGGCGGAGGAGGCGGAGCGGCCGGAGACATCCGCGTTGCCGCTCGCAGAGGCGCTCGCGCGCGTCGTCGCACGCGGCGACGACGCCGTCGCGCGGACGCCCGAGATGCTCGACACGCTGCGCGACGCGGGCGTCGTCGACGCGGGCGGTGTCGGGCTCGTCGAGCTTGCCCGCGGCGTGCTCCACGAGCTGACCGGGGAGCCGCTCCCGGACGTGCCCGACGTCGTCGAGGAGCTCACCGACGAGTCGATCCACCGGGAGGAGTCCGTGCACCGCTTCTGCACGAGCTTCGTGGTCGAGGGGGATGAGCTCGACCTCGAGCGCCTGCACGCGACGCTGGAGGATCTCGGCGACTCGCTCCTCGTGACCGGCGACCGAGCCGTCGCGAAGGTGCACGTCCACACGGACGAGCCCGAGCGTGTGCTCGAGCTCGGCCGCGCGGTCGGCGTCGTCGATCCCGGGCACGTCGAGATCGCGGACATGCACAGCCAGGCAGCGGAGCGGGAGCGGTGGCTCGCCGAGCTCCAGGCGGCGGCGACGGCCTCGCCGACCGCCACCGCGCTCGTCGCGGTTGCGCAGGGGGGCGGCAACCGGGAGTTCCTCCGGAGCGAGGGGGCGCAGATCGTCGTCGACGGAGGCGCGTCCGCGAACCCCTCGGTCGGCCAGCTGCTCGACGCGATCACCGCTGTCGGCTCCGACGACGTGCTCGTCCTCCCGAACGACCCGAACGTCCGGCTCGCGGCCGCGCGCGCCGCTGCGGAGTCGACGAAGGACGTCCGGGTTCTGCCGTCGTCCTCGATCGCGCAAGGCATTGCCGCCTCGGTCCAGTTCGACCCCCAGACCGACATCGACGCGAACGAGACGGCGATGCAGCGCGCGCTTGCCGGCGTGGCGGCGGCGGAGATCACCAGGGCCTCGCGGAGCGCGACGGTCGACGGCGTCGACGTGACCGCGGGCGACTTCCTCGCGCTCCTCGACGGCAAGGCGTTCGCGACGGGCGACGACATCTGGGCCGTGCTCGACGCGCTGCTCGAGCGGTTCTCGACGGACGGGCAGTCGTACGTCCAGATGCTGCGCGGCGACGGCGCCCCCGGGGCGGAGGAGATCGCCGCGCGCTACGCCGACCGCGCGACAGGTCTCGAGATCGACGTCCAGTGGGGAGGGCAGCCCCACTACCCGCTCCTGCTCTCGGCGGAGTAGGCGTGTCGACGCGAATCCTCCTCGTCGAGGACAACGCGGTCTACCGGTCCTCGCTCGAGCTCCTCCTCGGCCTCCAACCCGACCTCGAGGTGGTCGGCGCGGTCGGCTCGGGGGACGAGGCCGCGGACGCGGCGTCCCGGCTCGACGCGGACGTCGTGCTGATGGACTACCGCCTGCCGGGCATCGACGGCGCCGCCGCCACGCGCGCGGTGACCGCGTCGTCCGGCGCAGCGGTGGTCTGCCTCACCGCCGAGGCGACGCCGGAGGAGCGAGACGAGGTGGTCCGCGCAGGGGCGGTCGGCCTCCTCGAGAAGGGCGGCCCGATCGAGGCGCTCGCGGCCGCGATCCGCGAGGCCGCGCCGTCGCACGACGCCGGTTAGGGTCCGGCGCGTGGAGCTGACGCGCGAGAGCACCGCGATCGTGCTCGACTCGACGTCGGACTTCGTCGACGCGCGCGACCGGCATGCGAACATGCGGATCGTTCCGCTCTACGTGCTCTTCGACGGCGTGCCGTCGCGCGACCACGTCGACGTCGCGCCCGCAGACTTCTACGAGCGGCTGGCCGCCTCGACGACGCTCCCGACGACGTCGCAGCCGACGCCGGAGGACTTCGTCGCCTGCTACCGGGAGCTGCGCGACGCCGGCTACCAGCGGATCTGGTCGCTCCACATCTCCGCGAAGCTGTCCGGGACGTTCGAGTCGGCGCGACGGGCGGCGGACGAGCTCGGCGGCGGCGTCGTGCGGGTCGTCGACACCGGCACGGCCTCGCTCGCCTGTGCCCTCCTCGCCGAGGCGATCGACCGAAGGCTCGCGCGCGGCACGACGGACG
>DASXAW010000145.1:0-56375 GCA_036406535.1 Gaiella sp. | reverse complement strand
AGCGGGTGCGCGTCGCGGAACGCCCGCCGCGTGTAGGGGTTGCTGCGCTGCGCGATCTCGGAGTCGCCGCGCACGAGCCAGACCTCGCTGTCCGCCGTCGAGGCGAAGACGTCGCGGCCGCCTGTGACGAGGGCGCCGGCGGGGACGCGTCCGCGCATGCCCTCGCGGCGCTCCCAGTAGCGGCCGGCGGCCGCGAGGTCGTCGGGCGGACTCGCGTCGAACGCCGGCGCGACCACGTCGACGTTCAGCATCGGGTTGACGACCTCCACGAGCCTCGCGGACGAGAGCTCGGTCATGTCGAAGAACTCGGAGACGCGCACCTGGAGGATCACCTCGTCGCCGACGCGCGGCACGTAGCCGTCGATCAGGTCGGAGAAGCGCCCCATGAACACGAAGACCCCGTCGGAGGTCGTCGCGTCGCCGTCCGAGTTGGCGAGCGTGTCCTGCAGGAAGAAGCCGTTCTGCGGATCGCCGTTCGACGCGCGTGCGAGCGTCTTCTGGGTGATCACGCCCTGGACGAGGTACGTCGCGGCCGACGTCCCGTTGCCGGTCGGCGGCGCGAGCGGCGAGCGGTCGTCCGGTCCGGACTCGAGGTCGGTCGTCGAGCCTTGCACGTCGGAGACGCGCAGCACCTGCTGGACGTTGACCGTCGTCGTGCAGCTGGCGGACTGCGGAGTCGCGTCGTCGTTCGCCGCGTCGATCTCGACGGCGTACGACCCCGCCGGCACGCCCGAGGCGACGCTCAGCGTCGCCGTCGCCGTGCCGCCGTCAGCGGACGCCGGCGTCACCCCTGTGAGCGAGATCGAGCCGGAGGCGGGCGCCGGCGTGACCGAGCCCAGCGTGAGCGACGTCACCGTCCCGTCTGCATCTCTCGCCGAGACCGGCGCGGTTCCGGCGACACCCGCGCGCACCGACAGGGGCGGCGGGCACGTGACGACGACGGGGGCGTTGCCACCCGTGACCGTGTGCGAGCCGAGCCCGTCGAACGTATTCGTCGCGAAGCCGTCCCACTCCGTCGCCGGGTCGAACGCGTTCGAGCCATCGGTGTCACCTGCGACGATCGTCGCCTTGCGGCGGAGCGTGTTGTCGGCGGTGCTCGCGAGACCGGTCCCCCATTCGGTGCCGGGGTCTGTCCCGACCTGCCCGATCGCGTCGAGCACCGTCGTCCCCTTGCGCAGCTCGACCGCGTCGTCGCCGTTGAACCACCCCGAGCCGTTGGTCTGGTCGGCCACGGCGAGGATCGCCGGATCCGCGCTCGACTGCGCGAGCACGAACACGTCGCCGTCCGCGACGGTTCCGCTGAGGTCGATCGTCAGCGTGCTCGTCCCGCCGTTGAACGACATGAACACGTTGTACGCGCCCGCCGACAGGTCGACTGCGGCACCGGTGCCGTTGTAGATCTCGAGTGCCTTGTTGTTCGCCGACCCCTCGACGTACTCCGAGAGGAAGAGATCGGGCGAGGCGGCCGAGGCCACGGATGGGCCGACGAGCCCACACGCGAGCAGGACCACGGCGAAGGCGAGGCTACGTCGCATGGATTTTCTCCCCTGAATCGCTGTCGAAACGGCTGCGGGGAGCTTACGCGCCTCCGTGAGGCGCCGCACCGGTACTCCTCGGTGACGGTCTTCGCCGGGTTCCGCGGCTCAGACCGTCATTCGACGGTCACGGTCTTGGCGAGGTTTCTCGGTTGATCGACGTTCAGGCCGCGCAGCCGAGCGATGCGGTACGCGAGGAGCTGGAGCGGCACGACCGCGAGCGCGGCCGAGAGGAAGGCGGGCGCCTTCGGGACGTAGATCACGTCGTCGGCGTGGTGCTGGATGTCCTCGTTCCCGTCCGACGCGATCGCGATCACGTGTGCGCCGCGGGCACGCACCTCCTGGATGTTCGAGACGAGCTTGTCGTAGACCTGCTCCATCCTCGTCGCGACGACCACGACGGGCGTGCTCTCGTCGAGCAGGGCGATCGGCCCGTGCTTCATCTCGCCGGCCGAGTAGGCCTCGGTCGGGATGTAGGAGATCTCCTTCAGCTTCAGCGCGCCCTCGAGCGCAACCGGCAGGCCGATGTTGCGACCGAGATAGAGGAAGAACGGCCGATCGTGGAAGCGGCGCGCGATCTCGTCGATCGGGTGGTCGCCGTCGAGGAACTCCTGGATCTTCGCGGGAAGCGCGTAGACCGCGTTGACGATGTACTCGAGCTCGCCCGGCGCCATCGTGCCGCGCACCTGCGCGAGCTTGAGCGCCACGAGGAAGAGGAGGCTGAGCTGCGCCGTGAAGGTCTTCGACGCGGCGACGCTGACCTCGAGCCCAGCACGGGTGTAGAGCACCGAGTCGACCTCGCGCGTGATCTGCGAGCCCATCATGTTCGTGATCGCGACGGTGTGCGCGCCCATCTCGCGGGCGAGCTTCATCGCCTCGATCGTGTCGCGGGTCTCGCCCGACTGGGAGATGCCGATCACGAGCGTGTCGCGGTCGAGCACCGGGTTGCGGTAGATCCACTCGGAGGCGATGTCGTGCTCGACCGGCACCCGCCCCCACTCCTCGATCGCGTAGCGCGCAGCGACGGCGGCGTGGTAGCTCGTGCCGGCGGAGAGGATCACGATCCGGCTGAGCTCGCGGAGCTCGTCGTCGTCCATCCCGAGCCCCTCGAGCACGAGGCGGCCCTTGCGCAGGCGGTCGCCGATCGTCTCCGCGACGGCGTCGGGCTGCTCGTGGATCTCCTTCAGCATGAAGGTCTCGTAGCCGCCCTTCACCGCGCCCTCGTCGTCCCAGTCGAGCTCGACGACGTCGTGCTCCACCGGTGTCCCATCGGCCGCGCAGAGGAAGCTCGAGCCCTCGGGCGTGACGACGGCGACCTCGCCGTCGTTGGGGAACTGGACGATGCGCGTCTCGCGCAGGAACGCCGCGGCGTTCGATGCGAGGTAGGTCTCGCCCTCGGCGAGGCCGACGACCATCGGGCATTGGAGCCGGGCGCCGACGAGGACGCCCGGGTGATCGCGATGGATCGCGACGAACGCGAAGTGACCTTCGAGCTCGCCGTACGCGAGCCGCACGGCCTCGACGAGGTCGCCGTCGTAGTGCTCCTCGATCAGGTGCGTGACGGTCTCGGCGTCCGTCTCGGACGAGAAGTCGTGCCCGTTCTCGAGCAGGCGGTCGCGAAGCTCGCGGTAGTTCTCGACGATCCCGTTGAGGACGATTGCGAGCTTCCCGTCGTCCTCTGCCGCGAGCGGGTGCGCGTTCTCCTCGGTCACGCCGCCGTGCGTCGCCCAGCGCGTGTGCCCGAGGCCCGTCGTCGCGGGCGAGGAGTACGCCTCGGCCCGCTCCCGGAGGTTCGCGAGATTGCCGACGGCGCGGGTGTAGCGAAGGCCGTCCTCCTCGAGCAGGGCGATCCCCGCCGAGTCGTAGCCGCGGTACTCGAGGCGCTGCAGCCCGTGGAGCAGCAGCGGCTGGCACTCGCGGGGTCCGACGTATCCGATGATCCCGCACATCGTGGCTCCTCTCCTCGCGCCTCTCCCGCAGGCGAGTTCCCGCACCGTCCGGCCCGGGTTTGCAGGGATTTCAGGCGGTCCCTGCCCCCCGTCGAACGAGATCGGCGATGCTACCACAGAGCGCTTCGGCCTCCTCCGCCGTTTCCATCTCGGCGAGGACGCGGATCAGCGGCTCGGTCCCGGACGCCCTGACGAGGACGCGGCCGCGGCCCACCAGCTCCGCGTTGAGCCGCGCGACCTCGCGGACGACGTCCGCGGGCACCTCGCTGCGGTCGACGCGCACGTTGTCCTTCACCTGCGCGTACATCGGCATCAGCGCGACAGCCTCCGCCAGCGATCGTCCGTCGAGCGCGCGGCACAACGTGAGCGCCGCCGCAAGCCCGTCGCCCGTGACATGCCCGTCGAGGACGATCAGGTGCCCGGACTGCTCTCCACCGAGCATGCCGCCCTCGGCGCGCAGCGCCTCGAGGACGTAGCGGTCGCCGACGTCGGTCGTCACGACGCGGATGCCGTGCTCGTCCATCAGACGGTGGAAGCCGAGGTTCGTCATCGTCGTGACCACGACCAGCTCGGGATCGAGCGCGAGCGCACAGATCGCGAGGATCTGGTCGCCGTCCACCGGCTCGCCCGAGGCGTCGACCGCGAGCATGCGGTCGCCGTCCCCGTCGAAGGCCACTCCGAGGTCGTAAGAGCCTGCCCGAACGGTCGAGCGGAGCAGCGAGAGGTCGGTCGCCCCGCAGCCGACGTTGATGTTCGTCCCGTCCGGGTCGCTCGCGATCGGGGTCACGTCCGCGCCGAGCCGCTCGAAGACGGCGGGCGCGATCCCGGAGAACGCGCCGTTCGCGCAGTCGACGGCGATCCGGAGCCCGTCGAGGGTCGAGCCGAAGTGCTCGACGACGTGATCGACGTAGCCCGCCGCGGCGTCCTCCGCCCGCTCGATCGCGCCTCCTCCCGGCCCGGCGGTGTCCATCAGCGCCTCGATCTCGAGCTCGTCGTCGTCGGTGAGCTTGTGACCCTCGCGATCGAAGACCTTGACGCCGTTGTACTCGGGCGGGTTGTGCGAGGCGGAGACCACGAGCCCGAGGTCCTGCGCAAGCAGCGCCACGGCGGGCGTCGGGAGGACGCCGGCGAGGACGGCCGTGCCGCCCGCCTCGACGATTCCCCGGGCGAGCGCCTCCTCGAGCTCGGGACCCGAGCCGCGGGTGTCCCGCCCCACCAGCACGCGGCCGCGTCCGGACCACAGCGTCACCGCCCGACCGAGACGCTCGACCAGCTGCGGCGTCAGCGTCTCGCCGACGACGCCGCGCACGCCGTCGGTGCCGAACCAGCGTCTGCGACGCACTTCTCCTCCTGCGAGGCGTGCGTCCGGCTGTAGGCCCCGACTCTCCCTCAACGACGTTCTCCCCACCGACGCACAGTGGTCGGTCGAGGCACTTCCCGCAAGGGAAGCGCCTAACGCTTGCTGAACTGAGGCGCCTTGCGCGCCTTGTGCAGGCCGGCCTTCTTGCGCTCGACCTTGCGGGCGTCCCGCGTGAGGAACCCTTGCCGCTTGAGCGGCACGCGAAGCTCCGGATCGGCCTCGACGAGCGCGCGCGCGATCCCGTGCCGGACGGCGCCTGCCTGCCCGCTGATGCCGCCGCCGTGCACCCGAACGCGAAGGTCGTACCGCCCCTCCGCCTCTGCGACCCTGAGCGGCGCGAGCGCGAGCGTGCGTTGCGACGCCCGCGGGAAGTACTCCTCGATCGTGCGGCCGTTGATCCACGTGCCGCCGTCGCCGGGCCGCAGGATCACCCGCGCGACCGACGTCTTGCGCTTCCCGGTGCCGCGATACGTCGCGAGCTCGGCCACCCTAGAGCACCAGATCCTTCGGCCCCTGCGCCGAGTGCGGGTGCTCGGGGCCGGCGTAGACCTTCAGCTTCCTGAGCTGGGCGGCCGCGAGCCGGTTCTTCGGGAGCATGCCCTTCACGGCCTTGCGGATCACCTCGGTCGGCCGGCGCTCGAGCTGCTCGCGAAGCGTGCGCTCCTTGAGGCCGCCCGGATAGCCGGAGTGCCGGCGCACCATCTTCTCGTCGAGCTTCTTGCCGGTCACGTGGATCTTCTCCGCGTTGACGACGATCACGAAGTCACCGGTGTCGACGTGCGGCGTATATGCGGGCTTGCCCTTGCCGCGGAGCGTGTCCGCGATCGCGGTCGCGAGACGCCCCAGGGTCTTGCCCTCGGCGTCCACGACGTACCAGTCGCGCTGGATCTCGCCCGGCTTGGCGGTGTAGGTCGTCATCGCTCGGAAAGAGGGCGGTCACGTCGACCGCCGGCGGCGGAGTGTAGCAGCCCGGCGTCAGACAGCGATCTCGGCGGGCAGCTCGCGCGGCGCCTCCTCGTCCTCCAGCTCGTGCCGTGAGCGCACGTCCATGTAGACGAACGAGGTCACGATCGCCACGTACGGCAGCGCGAACGCGTAGACGACGCCGGCGACGAGGTTGAGGAGCGCGAGCGAGGAGTTGGACGCGAAGATCAGGAGCGCCCCCAGGAGCGGGCCGGCGACGAGCGCGATCGCGGTGCTGAGCCCGACGAGCGACCCGACGCGGATCCAGTGCCCGTGGACGAGCGCGCCGCTCCGGCGCAAGGCGGCGCGGCCCGAGAGGTCGTCGAGCTCGACGACGGGCGCCAGCAGCGACCAGCGGACGGCGAGCCAGATCGCCACGGGGATCAGGAACCCGGTCGTGGTGAGGGCGACCCAGATCACGGAGACGATCGCGACCGTGACGAGCAGTGGTCGAAGCCGGCGGAGCGCGAACCGGTACGCGGCCGTCGCGCCCACCTGCCGCCCCCCGTCGAGCTCGACGAGGGCGCGGGCGGTCGCCGTCTGGACGACGCCGAAGGCGCCCAGCGTGAGCAGCAGGCCGATCACCAGCGACAGGTACGTCACGAGCCCGGCGAGGTCGCCGGTCACGCTGCCGAATGCGTCCGCGAGGCGCACGAGGAGCCACTGCAGCAGGGTGATCGCGACGACGACCGGGATGAGGAGCACGCCGAGGCCGAGGAACAGCCGGAGGTCGCCGACGTACATCCGGCCCGAGGCCGCGAGGATCTGACCCCAGGCACGCCGGCGCGCGACGCGGAACGGAGCGAGTGGTGTCCAGGTCGCCTTGACGATCGCGAAGACCAGCACCGCGACGAGCAGGCCGAGCACGAGCAGCGTGGCCCCGGGATTCCGCAGGAGCCTGATCAACGCGGAGGACCCCCGCTCGACGCTCGTGCAGAAGAAGTCGGTCGCGCTGGTTCCGAACAGGCCGCCGGTCGGCACCGCGTAGCTCCGGTCCCGCCAGCCGTCCGCCCACTCGAACGGCGCAGTCCACTGCGTCTTCATGTTCGGCCCGGTCGGCCCGTTGAAGAACGCCTGCTGCAGCTCCCCCCAGCGCCCCTCGTAGGTTGTCCACGGGTACGCGGTCGCCGCCGCCCGCGGGTCGCTCGGGATCGTCTGGACGAGGGGCCGGATCTCGGTGTGCGGCCCCCGCGTGTCGTCGCACCCGACGCCGGCGTCCGCGGAGCTGCCGATGTACAGCGCAGACGTGAACTTGTTCGCGTGCGACCCCGCTGCCGGGTAGACGACGGGGTGCGTGCCGTCCACGACGTCGAGCTTCTCGTCGCCCCACGTCGCGCTCTCCGCGCCCTCGTGCGAGCTGTAGCCGACCTCGGTCGGGTGCGCGGCGCCCAGCGCCTCCGACGCGTCTCCCGCGTCGAAGAGCAGCTGGATCATCTCCCAGTCGCCCTCGTGCTTGTTGTTGAAGTCGTTGAAGGCGTAGAAGAACCAGTACTGGAGCGCGAGCTTGCCGGGCGCCGACGTGTCCGTGGCGACGTGCGCGTAGACGGTCGGCGGCGAGCCCTTCTCCAACCTGCGCGACCACCGCTCGTAGCTGCACCCGGGGTCGAGCGCGCTCCCCGGGAAGTCGAGGTGGTACTCGTAGAGGCCCGCGAGGTCTTTCGCGCTCGGCCCGATCTTCACGAGGTCGGTCGGGTTCCAGGGGCCTCGCAGCGCAACGGTGGAGTCGCCGAACAGTCGGTCGACGTCCATCGGCCGGTACGGCTCGCCGGGACCGCACTCCTCGGTCTGCTTGACGAGCCGGACGACCGGCGCATACTTCGCCGCGAGGTCCTGCTCAGCGTCGGCGAGCGCCGCTGAGACGCAGACGGCCGCGCACAGCCCGACGAGCGCCAGTCCGGAGACGAGGCGGAGGATCACCGCCGGAGCGTACGAGGCCCCACGGACGATCCTGCGTGCTTGGATCGCGGCATGGAGCGGGTGCGCAGGCGGGTCGTCGTCCACGGGCGCGTGCAGGGCGTCTGGTTCCGGGAGAGCGCGCGGCGCCACGCCGAGCGACACGGCGTCGCCGGCTGGGTCCGCAACCGGGACGACGGCACGGTCGAGGCGGAGCTCGAGGGCTCGGCCGAGGACGTCGACCTCGTCGCGCGCTGGTTCGAGCTCGGGCCGCCCGACGCTCGCGTCGACCGCGTGGACGTGAGCGAGGTGCCGCCGTCCGGCGATCGGCGCTTCGCCGTCCTCTAGTATCGGGACGACGAACCGGGGAGCTCGGGACGACCGGGCTGAGAGGGCGGCTGCCGGCCGCCGACCCGCAGAACCTGACCTGGGTAATGCCAGCGGAGGAACGGACGTGGTGGAGCTCGATGTAGTGGTCGTCGCCTCGGGGCCGGGGCGCGCCGTGGCGGTGCCACCGGCGCGCACGGTCGTCGCGGCGGACGGCGGTCTGCTGCGGGCGCGGGAGTTGGGTCTCGCGGTCGACGTGGTCGTCGGCGACCTCGACTCGGTGACCCCCGAGGCGCTCGCCGAAGCCGAAGCGGCCGGCGCGCGGGTCGTCCGGCATCCGCCGGCCAAGGACGCGACCGACCTCGAGCTCGCGCTCGACGAGGCCGTGGCCGTGGGCCCGAGACGCGTGCTCGTCGTCGCGAGCGCAGAGGGGCGGCTCGACCACCTGCTCGCCTCGCTCCTCCTCCTCACGGCGGAGCGATATGCCGCGGTCGAGCTCGACGCGCTCGTCGGCGACGCGCTCGTCCACGTCGTGCGCGCCGAGCGGAGGCTCGAGGGCAGGCCGGGTGACCTGCTCACCCTCGTGCCGCTCGGTGGCCCGGCGACCGGCGTCACGACCGAGGGGCTCGAGTACCCGCTCGCCGGCGAGACCCTCGGGCCCGGGACCACTCGCGGCGTCTCGAACGTCTTCACGGGCACGGATGCCCGCGTGGCGCTCGACAGCGGCGTGCTCCTGGCGATCCGGCCCGGAGAGGCCGCGGCATGAGACCGCTTGCCACACCGTGGTACAAGGCCGCGCTCGGCGTGGTCGTCGTCGTGACCGCCGCCGGGCTCGCCGCAGGGTGCGGCGGCGACTCGACTCCGGACGAGGTCGTGCTCGTGACGCACGACTCCTTCGCCGTCTCGAAGGACGTGAAGGCGGCGTTCGAGCAGGAGAGCGGCCTGACCCTCCGGATCCTCCAGGGCGGCGACGCGAACGAGATGCTGAACCGCGCGCTCCTGACCGCTGGTGATCCGCAGGGCGACGTGATCTTCGGGCTCGACGACAGCGTCCTCTCGCGCGCGCTGGACGGCGACCTCCTCGAGGAGTACCGCTCCCCCGAGCTCACGACGCTCGAGCCGGACTTCTCCTCGCCGGATCCGCACGTGACGCCGATCGACCATGGCGAGGTGTGCCTCAACATCGACCGTGGCTGGTTCGCGTCCCACCGGATCCCGCCCCCGACCACGCTGTCGGATCTCGTCCTCGCCCGCTACCGCAACCTGCTCGTCGTCGAGAACCCCGCGACATCCTCGCCGGGCCTCGCGTTCCTTCTCTCGACGATCGCGACCTTCGGCGACAGGTGGGAGGCCTACTGGCGCGCCCTGCGCGCAAACGGCGTGCTCGCGGTCGACGGCTGGGAGGAGGCGTACACGCAGCAGTTCTCGGGCGCGTCGGGCAGCCCCGGCAAGCGGCCGATCGTCGTCTCCTACGCGTCGAGTCCCGCCGCCGAGGTGATCTTCGCCTCGAAGCCGCCGGCGACGGCCCCGACCGCCGCGGTCGAGGACGGGTGCTACCGGCAGGTCGAGTACGCCGGCGTGCTGCGCGGCGCGAAGAACGAGGAGGGCGCGAAGAAGCTGATCGACTTCCTGCTCTCGCGGCGCTTCCAGGCCGACGTGCCGGGCTCCATGTTCGTGTACCCCGTGCGGGACGGTGTGGCGCTTCCCGAGGAGTTCGCGAAGTACGCGGTGGTGCCGAAGAGCCCCCTCGCCCTCTCGGCGGCCGAGATCGACGCGAACCGCGACCGCTGGCTCGCCGCGTGGACCGACATCGTCGTGCGCTGACGCCGGCGCAGCGCGGGGCGCGGGCGGCGACGGTCGCGATCCCCATTGCGTTCCTCGCGCTCTTCTTCGCGTGGCCGCTTGCCGCGATCCTGCGGCGGAGCCTCGTGGTCGACGGCGCGCTCGACCTCCCGCTCGACGTCCTCACCGCCTCCTCGACCCGCGACATCGCCTGGTTCACGCTGTGGCAGGCGACGGTCTCGACCGTCCTCACCCTGCTCGCGGGGCTGCCGCTGGCTTGGGCGCTCTCGCGCTTCTCGTTCCGGGGGCGATCGCTCGTGGAGGCGCTCGTCCTCGTTCCCTTCGTCCTCCCGACGGTCGTGGTCGCGACGGCCTTCGTCGCGCTGCTGCCCGACGCGATGGAGCACTCGGTCTGGGCAATCCTGCTCGCGCACGTGTTCTTCAACGTCGCCGTGGTGGTGCGCATCGTGGGCGCCTACTGGGCGGCGCTCGACCGGCGACTCTGGGACGCGGCGGCGACCCTCGGCGCCGGCCCTGCCCAGCGTCAGCTGCGGCTGACCCTGCCGCTGCTCGCGCCCGCGCTCGCGTCGGCCGCCTCGATCGCGTTCCTCTTCTGCTTCACGTCGTTCGGGGTGATCGTCGTCCTCGGCGGGATTCGCTACGCGACGCTCGAGACCGAGATCTACAACCAGGCAGCGCGCCTCTTCGACCTGCGCACGGCGGCCGCGCTCGCCCTTCTCCAGCTGGCGGCGGTCGCGGCGGTCGTCACGGTCTCGGGGGTGCTCGAGCGGCGGCTCGGCGGCGCGCGACGCGCCAGCCCTCGGGCGCCTCGGCCTCGCCACGGAGAGCGCGTCGCGGTCGCGGCGGTCGTCACGGTCTCGCTGGGGCTCCTCAGCCTCCCCCCGCTGGCGCTCGTCGTCCGGTCGCTGCAGGTCTCGGGCGGCTATGGACTGCGCCACTTCGCGTCGCTCTTCGACACGACGCCGGCTCTCCTCGTGTCGCCGTGGCACGCGATCCTCAACTCGCTCCTCTTCGCGACCGCCGCGACCGCGATCGCGCTGGGCGTCGGCGTGCCGGCTGCGATCGCGGTCGCCCGCGGCAGCCGGGGGCTCGACGTGACGCTGATGCTGCCGCTCGGCGCCTCGGCGGCGATGCTCGGCTTCGGCTTCCTCCTCGCGTTCGACCGCGCGCCGCTCGACCTCCGCTCGTCGCTCGCGATCGTGCCGCTCGCGCAGGCGCTCGTCGCGACGCCGTTCGTCGTCCGCTCGCTCGTCCCGGCGCTGCGCGCCCGGGACCCGAGGCTCCCCGAGGCCGCCGCGGTCCTCGGCGCGGCGCCGGGCCAGGTGCGGCGCGAGATCGAACTGCCGCTCGTCGCGCGACCGCTCGCCGTCGCGGCAGCGTTGGCCTTCGCCGTCGCGCTCGGCGAGTTCGGTGCGACGGTGTTCGTCTTCCGCGCGGACTGGCCGACGGTCCCCGTCGCGATCTTCCGCTTCCTCGGGCGCCCCGGCGCCGACAACGTCGGCACCGCGATGGCGCTCTGCGTGGTGCTCATGGCGCTCGTCGCCGCGGTCGCGCTCGTCTCGCAGCGCGCGCTCGGACGAGGCGCGCGATGAGGCTCGCGCTCGAGCACGTCGACGTCGCGATCGACGGCGCGCGGATCGTCGACGACGTGTCCTTCGAGGTCGCGTCCGGCGAGCGGCTCGCGCTCCTCGGCCCGAGCGGTGCCGGCAAGTCGACGCTGCTGCGCGTGATCGCGGGGCTCGAGCGCCCGAACGCCGGGCGCGTGCTCGCCGAGGGCGCCGACGTGACGGCACTGCCCGCCCACCGCCGCGGGATCGGGCTCGTGTTCCAGGACGCCGCGCTCTTTCCCCACCGGACGGTCGCCGAGAACGTCGGCTTCGGCCCCAGGGTCGCGGGACTGGCGCGCCGGGAGCAAGAGGCCCGGATCGGCGAGGCGCTCGCCCTGGTCGGCCTCGCGCACACCGGCGACCGGGACGTCACGACGCTGTCGGGCGGTGAGGCGCAGCGGGTCGCGCTCGCGCGGGCGCTCGCGCCGCGACCCTCGGCGCTCCTGCTCGACGAGCCCCTCGGCGCGCTCGACGGCCCGCTTCGCCTGCGCCTCCAGGAGGATCTGCGCGCGCTCTTCGAGCGCCTCTCGCTGACGGTCGTGCACGTGACGCACGACGTCGGCGAGGCGTTCGCGCTCGGTGACCGCGTCGCGATCCTGCGCGGCGGGCGGCTGGCGCAGGTCGCGCGGCCCGAGGAGCTGTGGGCGCGACCCGCGGACGACTGGGTCGCGCGGTTCCTGGGGATGCGCAACGTCGAGCGCGACGGCGATCGCGCGACCGTGACGCGCCCGGACGCCGTCCACGTCCGGCCGGGAAGCGGCGCGAGGGTGCTCTCCGCCGATCGGGATGGCCCCGTCGTCCGCCTCCGTGTCCGTCGCGACGACGGCGTCGAGCTCGACGCGGTGTCGCTCGGCGACGCGCCCGAGCCGGGGGACGTGGTGGCGGCCGAGATCGACCCGGCGGGCGTCCTCGAGGTCCCGGTCTGGCGGGAGTCGCTCGACAGCCCGGCATCACGGGAGTAGCCTCTCGCCGACCGGCACACGAGGAATCGGGGCTTCGAATGCCGCTTCGCCGCCCACTGCTTCTCGCCGCAGCCGTGCTGCTGCTGTCGCCTGGGATCGCGCCTGCCGCCGTCTCGGCGGGGTCGCCGTTTCCGACGAACCTCCTTACGACGCCGGACGCGACCCAGCTCACGGGCCTGCGGGTGGACCTGCCGAAGCCCAGCTGCGCCACGCACCCTTCCGACTGCGAGGACGTCGCCGTCCTGAACCGGCTCGACGGCTTCAACATCCAGCCGCGCGTCTCGATCCCGTTCAGCGGGCCGATCGACCCTTCGACGGTCTCGAGCGACACCGTGCGGATCTACGACCTCGGCTGCCTCGCGTGCGCGCCGATCGGGATCGACCAGGCGGTGTGGGAGCCCGCGGCGAACACACTCCACGCCGAGTCCGCGGAGCTCCTGAAGCAGCACGAGACGTACCTCCTCGTCGCGACGACCGGGGTGCGCGCGGGCGACGGCTCGGCGATCGACCGCACGTCGTTCCTCCACGACCTCAACTTCGGCCAGACGAAGGACGAGCACGCGAAGCGGTATCGCACCGCGTTGCGCGAGGCGCTCAAGGCGACCGGGACGTTCACCGGCGCGGCGGCAGCGAGCGTCTTCACGACCCAGAGCGTCACCGCCGACCTCGAGAAGATCCGCGCGCAACTCGACGCGTCGACACCCACCCGCGCGCAGGTGACCGCCTCGTTCGCCCGCGAGCAGATCACAGCCGTCGTCTGGAATCGCCGAGGGTCCACGAGCGGGCCGCTCACACCGAGCTCCGTGCCCGTGCCCGCGCTCGACGTCTTCCCCGGGTCGGTCGGCCGCGTCGTCTTCGGCACGTACGACTCGCCCGACTACGAAACGCAGGCAAAGGTGATCCCGGCGACGGCGAGCCTCATCGGGACGCCTCGGCCGCAGGGCGTGAACACGATCGCGTACACGCTTTTCCTTCCGGCCGGCACCGAGCCGCCGAACGGCTGGCCGGTCGCGATCTTCGGCCACGGCTTCACGGACTCGAAGCAGGGCGCCCCGTGGGCAGTCGCGTCGTCGCTCGCGCATGCCGGGATCGCGACGATCGCGATCAACGTCGTCGGCCACGGCGGAGGCGCCGGGGGCGACCTGACGATCGTCACCCAGACCGGCCCGACGGTCATTCCCGACGGAGGGCGCGGAATCGACCAGGACGGCAACGGGACGATCGACTCGACCGAAGGAGTGAACGCGGCGCCGCCGGACACCCTGGTGAGCAACCGCGACGGACTGCGCCAGACGGTCGTCGACCTCATGCAGCTCGTACGCGAGATCGAGGTCGGCCTCGACGTCGACGCCGACGGCACCGCCGACCTCGATGCCTCGCGGATCTTCTATGCGGGGCAGTCGTTCGGGGGCATCTACGGGCTCGACTTCGTCGCCCTCGAGCCCCACCTGGTTGCGGGCCTCGCGAACGTCCCGGGCGGCCCGATCATCGAGATCGCGCGGCTCTCGCCGAGCTTCCGTCCGCTCGTCGGGCTCGCGCTGCTCGCGCGAACGCCCTCGCTCTACAACGCCGACCCCAATCCGCCCCTCTTCACGAGCTTCGTCGAGAACATGCCGCTCCGCGGAGAGCCGATCCGGATCGACACGGTGCCCGGCGCGTCCGCGATCCAGGAGCTGATCGACCGTAACGAGTGGGCGCAGCAATCCGCGAACCCGGCTGCGCTCGCGCCGTACGTCGAGCACCCCGTGATCGTGCAGTTCGCGAAGGGCGACCGGACGGTGCCGAACCCGACGACGAGCGCGATCCTCCGCGCCGGCGACGTCGCCGGCCGGGCGACGTACTTCCGCAACGACATCGCGGGGCCCGGCGGCACTCCGCTCTTCCCGAACCCGCACACCTTCCTGACCGGGATCGGGAGCCTCGCGACAGCGCTCGTGGCGATCCAGGCGCAGGCCCAGATGGCGACCTTCTTCGCGTCGAACGGAGCGCTCACGATCGATCCGGACGGGGCAGGCCCGGTGTTCGAGGTGCCGATCTCCGGCCCGCTCCCCGAGACGACCGGGTTCTAGGCGCTAGCGCCAGCTCGTCGCAGTGTCCGCGAACCCGCTGCGCGAGACGTTGCGCTGACGCGTGCCGTCGACCCGCATCACGTACACCTGCTCCCGGCCGTCGCGGTCGCTCGTGAAGAGGATCTGCCTGCCGTCGGGCGACCAGGCGGCGGCGACGTCCTGCGCGGAGCCGCGCGTCAGGCGGCGCCCGTTTCGACCCGTGGCGTCGACGACCCAGACGTCCGCGCCCGGCCCGTTCGCGTCGAAACGGGTGAAGAGCACACGTCGCCCGTCCGGCGACCACCCGGCCGGCTGCTCGAGCTCGGGCGTGTCGGTCAGGTGTGCCCGCACGCGGCCGTTCCGGTCGACGACGACGAGGTCGCCGTCCGACCGCGCGGTCGGCGCGTCGAGCACCAGCCGCGTCCCGTCGGGCGACCAGCGCGCGAACTGCCCTCGCGCGAGCCTCCTGCTCCCGCCGCCGTCGGCCCGGACAAGCCAGATCCACGACCGCCGCCAGTCGCCCGCCGCCTGACGCGAGTAGCTGAGCATGGACCCGTCCGGCGACCAGGCCGGATCGAGCTCGTAGGCGCCCGTGCCGGCGAGCGTCCGCCGGCCGGTGCCGTCCCGGCGGACGACCTGGACGTCGAAGTCGCTCATCGGCCGCTTGCCCGGCGCGGCGCCGTCGAAGGCGAGCCAGCGCCCGTCCGGCGACGGCGTCGGTCGCTTCGCATTCTGTGGCGTCCGGTAGACCGGCCTCACGCGCGAGCCGTCCGGGGCCATCGCGTAGAGCGACGGC
The DNA here is from genome assembly GCA_036406535.1 of Gaiella sp. Classification (GTDB taxonomy): domain Bacteria; phylum Actinomycetota; class Thermoleophilia; order Gaiellales; family Gaiellaceae; genus Gaiella. Next base: position 41,132 of record DASXAW010000145.1, on the reverse strand, counting down.
CGCCCACGGTCGCTCCAGAAGTACAGCGTGTCGCCGCCCGCCGACGGCGATGCGACGGAGGCCGGCACCGCCGCGAGCGCGGCCGCGGCGACGACGAAGGCACGTGGGCTCACGGAACGGTGTACGCCGCCCGCGCGGCCCGGGTTCCGACGCGCGCTACTCCCACTCGATCGTGGCGGGCGGCTTCGACGAGAGGTCGAGCGCGACCCGGTTGACACCCGGCACCTCGTTGACGATCCGGCTCGAGATCGTGTCGAGCAGCTCGTAGGGGAGCCTCGCCCAGTCGGCGGTCATCGCGTCCTCCGAGGTCACGGCGCGGATGACGACGGGATACGCATACGTCCGCTCGTCCCCCTGGACGCCGACCGAGCGGATCGAAGGCAGGACGGCGAAGCACTGCCACAGCTCCCGGTAGAGGTCGGCGCGGCGGATCTCCTCGAGGAGGATCGCGTCGGCGTGGCGGAGGAGCGCCAATCGCTCCTCGGTGACGTCCCCGATGATCCGGATCGCGAGGCCCGGTCCGGGAAACGGATGCCGCCACACCATCCGCTCGGGAAGGCCGAGCTGCTCGCCGACGCGCCTGACCTCGTCCTTGAACAGCGAGCGGAGCGGCTCGACGAGCTCCATCCGCATGTCCGCCGGAAGCCCGCCGACGTTGTGGTGCGACTTGATCTTCGCCGCGACCCCCACCTCGCCGCCCGACTCGATCACGTCGGAGTAGAGCGTGCCCTGGACGAGGAAGCGGACGTCACCCAGCTGGCGCGCCTCCTCCTCGAACACGCGGATGAACTCCTCGCCCACGATCCGGCGCTTCTCCTCGGGTTCCGACACGCCCGCGAGCCGGGCGAGGAACCGCTCACGCGCGTCGACATGGACGAGGGGGAGATGGAAGTGGGAGCCGAACGTCTCGACCACCTGCTCGGCCTCGTTCTCGCGCAGGAGGCCGTGGTCGACGAAGACGCACGTCAGCTGGTCGCCGACCGCCTTGTGCACGAGCAGCGCCGCGACCGCCGAGTCGACCCCGCCCGACAGCCCGCAGATGACCTTCTCGGAGCCGACCTGTGCGCGGATCCGCTCGACCTGCTCCTCGATCACGGCGGCGGGCGTCCACGACGGCGGCGCCCCGGCGACCTCGTAGAGGAAGCTCTCGAGCATCCGCTGCCCCTGCGGGGTGTGCACGACCTCCGGGTGGAACTGGACGGCGTAGAGGCCGCGGCCGGGGTCCTCGAACGCAGCGATCGGGGTCGTCTCGGACGACGCCGTGACGTGCGCGCCGGGAGGCGGGGCGGTGACGGAGTCGCGGTGGCTCATCCAGACGACCTGGTCCGGCTGGAGGTCGCCGAAGAGCGCGCCCGGGCGGAGCTCGACGTCCGCCTTCCCGAACTCCGACACCTCGTTCGACTCGACGGTCCCGCCGAGCTCGCGGGCCATCAGCTGCATCCCGTAGCAGATGCCGAGCGTCGGCACGCCGAGCTCGAAGATCGCGGGGTCGGCGAGCGGCGCGCCCTCGGCGTAGACCGAGGCGGGCCCGCCCGAGAGCACGAGCGCGAGCGGTCGCCGTGCGCGGATCTCCTCGGCGCCGAGCCGGTGCGAGACGAGCTCGGAGTACACGCGCGCCTCACGGACGCGGCGCGCGATCAGCTGGCTGTACTGGCCGCCGAAGTCCAGGACGAGCACCGGGCGCTCCTGCGCGGAGGGCTCCGGTGTGGGGAAGCGAAGGACTTCAGCCTCGGCGATAGTTCGGCGCGTCCTTCGTGATCGTGACGTCGTGGGGATGGCTCTCGCGGAGGCCCGCACCGGTGATGCGGACGAACCGGGCCTGCTTCAGGTCCTCGAGCGTCGGCGCGCCGCAGTACCCCATCGACTGGCGGAGCCCGCCGACGAGCTGGTGGACGATCGGCCCGAGCGGGCCCTTGTACGCGACCCGACCCTCGATGCCCTCGGGCACGAGCTCGGCGACGTCCTCGACGTCGCCCTGGAAGTAGCGGTCCTTCGAGAACGAGCGCGCCTTCATCGCGCCGAGCGAGCCCATCCCCCGGTACTCCTTGAAGCGCTCGCCCTGGACGACGAGCACGTTGCCGGGCGACTCGTCGGTGCCGGCCAGCATGGAGCCGAGCATCACCGTGTCCGCGCCGGCGGCGATCGCCTTCGCGACGTCGCCCGACGACGTGAGCCCGCCGTCGGCGATCACCGGGACGCCCTCCTCCGCCGCCGCGGCCGCGACGTCGGCCACCGCGGTGACCTGCGGCACGCCGACGCCGGCGACGACGCGGGTCGTGCAGATCGATCCCGGCCCGACCCCGACCTTGACGCAGTCCGCCCCCGCGTCGATCAGGGACTCGGCCGCCTCGCCCGTCGCGATGTTCCCGGCGATGAGCTGGACCTCGTGGGCGCTCTTGATGCGCCGCACGACGTCGAGCACGCCGACCGAATGACCGTGCGCCGTGTCCACGACGAGCGCGTCGACCTCGGCCGCGACGAGCGCGTCGGCACGGTCCAGCGCATCGGTGCCGACGCCGACGGCGGCCGCCACCCGCAGGCGGCCCCGTGCGTCCTTCGTTGCGAGCGGGTACGCCTCGCGCTTGGCGATGTCCTTGACGGTGATGAGGCCCTTCAGCCGCCCCTCGACGTCGACGATCGGCAGCTTCTCGATGCGGTGGCGGCCGAGGATCGCCTCCGCCTCCTCGAGCGTCGTCCCGACGGGCGCCGTGACGAGGCCTTCCTTCGTCATCGCGTCGGCGACCCGCATGGTCGACGGGACGCCGAAGCGGAGGTCCCGGTTCGTGAGGATTCCGACGAGGCGATCGTCCGCGTCCGTGATCGGAATCCCCGAGACGCGGTAGCGGGCCATGAGGTCGAGAGCGTCGCCGACGAGCGCCTCGGGCGAGAGCGTCACGGGCTCGACGATCATCCCCGCCTCGGAGCGCTTCACCTTGTCGACCTCGACGACCTGGTCGGCGATCGAGAGGTTTCGGTGGAGCACGCCGATCCCGCCGAGCCGGGCGAGCGCGATCGCCATCCGCGCCTCGGTGACCGTGTCCATCGCGGCGGAGACGATCGGGATCTCGAGCACGATCGTGCGCGTCAGCCGGCTCGCGGTGGCGACGTCGTTCGGGAGGACGGAGGACTCGGCCGGGACGAGCAGGACGTCGTCGAAGGTCAGCCCTTCCTTCGCGAACTTGTCCCGCGGGCTCTCCAAGTGGCTTCGATCGTAACAGCGCCGCGGGACGGGCCTCGCTGTGCGCCGCTAGGCGTGAGCGAGCTCGTTGACCTCCACGGCGGGCAGCAGCCGGCGCACCTCCGCGGGGTCGAAGCGGCCTGCCCCCACCTCGAGCACGGACGCGGCGCCCGCAGCGGCGGCGAGGCGCAGCGCCTCCTCGCCGGGCGCGCCGTCGAGCACGGAGGTCAGCCACTGCGCGAGCAGCGCGTCGCCCGCCCCGACGACGGAGACGGGCTCGAGCCGCGGCGTCACGGCGCGGTACCGCCGCACCTGGCGCTCTTCGCGCACCAGGGCGAAGCAGCCGTTCTCGAGGGTGATGTGCACGTTGCGGGCGCCCATCTCGGCGATCGTGTCGAGCGCCATCAGGAAGTCCTCGTCGTCGAACAGCTCCTGACCGACGAGCTGCTCGGCCTCGTGCTGGTTCGGGGAGACGAGCCACGGCTCCGCCTCGAGCCCGAGGCGCAACGGCTCGCCCTCCGTGTCGAGCGCGACGCGCACGCCGCGTCGCGCGAGCTCACGCGTTGCCTCCGCGTAGAACCCCTCGGCGACCCCGCGGGGCAGCGAGCCCGCGAACACGATGGCCTCCGCGCTCCGTGAGAGGTAGCGGATCTTGTCGAGGAGCATCTCGAGCTCGGTCTCCGAGACCTTGGGCCCCCACTCGTTGATCTCCGTCTGCGTGCCGGAGGTCGGGTCGACGACGAGCGTGGACGTGCGCGACTCCTGTCGGATCCGGACGAAGTCGTTGAGGATCGACTCCTCCGTCAGCTGCTCGACGATGCGGGTCCCGGTGCGGCCTCCGGCGAGCCCGGTCGCGACGACCGGGTGGTCGAGCCGCTTGAGGGCACGCGCGACGTTGATGCCCTTCCCGCCCGCGAGCGTGAGAACCTCGCTCGCGCGGTGGCGCTGGCCGAGCTGGAGGATCGGCACCGTGAGCGACCGGTCGAGCGCGGCGTTGAGGGTGACGGTGATGATCATCGACGGCGTCCCGTGGTCATGAGACCAGCCCCACCAGATGGTGCATGGTCCGGCCCGCCAGCCAGCCGGCCTTCGCGAGGGTATCCGGCTCGGAGCGCGCGGCGGCCGCGACGAGTGGAGAGCGCGCGACGACACGGGTTGCGTCCGAGACGACGAGTGTGCCGAGCCGCTGGCCTGCGCGCACCGGGAGCGCCGCGACGGCCGGAGCGACGATGCGCTCGACGAGCGGGCGGTCGAGCGGGGCAGGGCGCACGACCGCCCGGGGCGCGACGAGTCGCACCGGGTCGAGCCCCCAGCCCACCGGCACGGAGGCGTAGGTGCGGCCGGCATCGACGATGCGCGACGGCCGGTAGCTCGCGAGGCCGTAGCGCAGCAGGGCGGCGAGGTCGGCATCGCGCTGCGCCTCGCTCGGCTCCCCCAGGACCGCTGCGGTGATCCCGACGCGGCCGACGCGTGCATACGCGACCTGCGACCAGCCGGCATCGGACGTGTGGCCCGTCTTGCCGGCGACGATGCCGGGGACCTCCGCGATCAGGTTGTCGGTCGTCTCGACCGTCCGGCCGTCGGAGAGCCTTGCACTCGACATCCCCGCGTAGCGCCGGATGACCGGGTTGCGGAGCGCGACGCGAAGGAGCGTGGAGACGTCGCGCGCGGTCGAGACGTGCCCGGGCTCGTCGAGCCCGTGCGGGTTGCGGTAGTGGGTCCCCGTGAGGCCGAGCGCCCGCGCCTCGCGGTTCATCATCGCGACGAAGCGCGGGACGGAGCCGCCCGCGGCGACCGCGAGCTCGGTGGCGGCGTCGTTCGCGCTCGGCACGAGCGCGCCGATCACCAGGTCGCGCACGGGCAGCCGCTCGCCGGCATCGAGGTCGAGCGACGACTCGCCGACCCGGGCCGCCACCGGCGACACGGTGACGACCCGGTCGAGCGGCAGCCGCTCGAGGGCGACGAGCACGGTCATGAGCTTCGTGATGCTCGCCATGGGCCGTCGCGCGTCCGCGTTCCGCGCCGCCAGCGTCCGGCCGTCGACCGTGCTCTCCAGGACGTACGCCTGGGCCTGCACCGGAGGCGCGGAGGCATGCACCGGCCCGGAGAGGGCGAGGGCGGCGATCGCGACGGCGGGCAGACCCCAGCGCTTCAAGGCGGTGGGCAGCCTAGCGGTCGTGGTCACCAGCCGGCCGCCGCCCAGACGGCGCCCTGCAGACGCGCCGCCTCCGCCGCAGCCGCGGCGCGCCAGTCCTCGGCGGGCGCGTCGCGATACGCGTAGATCACGGAGCGCGACGCGTTGACCAGCGCGCTCGACGGGCCGCTCGTGAACGCCCGCGCAACGTCGGCCGGCGTCGCGCCCTGCGCTCCGACACCCGGCAAAAGGATGATCGCGCGCGGCATCTCGCGGCGGGCCTCTCCGACGATCCGCGGCACCGTTGCGCCGACCACGGCGCCGACGCTCGAGAGCCCGCACGCGCCGACGAGGTCCTGTCCCCACTGGTCGACAAGCTCGGCCACCTGACGCCACAGCGGCCGCCCGTCCGAGAGCGCGGCGTCCTGCAGCTCCGCCGCGCCGGGGTTCGACGTCCGGACGAGGAGGAACACGCCCGCGCCGTCACGGCGGCAGGCGGCGAAGAACGGGTCGAGGGAGTCCCGCCCGAGGTACGGGCTCACCGTGAGGGCGTCGACGAGGGGCGGCTCCCCGTCGCGGCGCTCGAGAAACGCGCTCGCGTAGGCGCGGGCGGTCGAGCCGACGTCGCCGCGCTTCGCGTCGCCGATCACGAGGAGCCCGGCTTCGCGCGCGTACGCCGTCACGTGCTCGAGCGCGCGCCAGCCGTCGCTCCCGAGCGCCTCGAAGAACGCGATCTGCGGCTTCACCGCGACGACGTAGGGAGCCACCGCGTCGACGATCCCTGCACAGAAGCGCTCGACGGCGCCCGCCGCCGCCGCACGGCCGGCCACGGCCTCCCCGCGAAGCTCGACGGGAAGCATGTCGAGCACGGGGTCGAGACCGACCACGACTTGCGTGCGCTTGCGCTCGACCGCATCGGCGAGACGGTCGGCGAAGGGAACCGGGGGCGCGCCTGCGACGTCCGTCACGCGGCCAAGGGTAGCCCCGCGACGACCGCGCGAATCGCCTCCGGTTGCAGCGCCACGACCCGGAGCTCGGGCGGCGGGCGCCGGAGGAACGTTGCGACGAGCCGCAGCTCGTCGGCATCCTCGGGCGCGCGCGACGCCGGACGTGCGACGGCGTCGGCCAGGAGCGCGGCCGCCTCGGGCATCGGATCCGCCCGCTGCGGCAGGAGGCGCGAGGAGGCGACGCGCCCGCCGCAGAGCGCGAATGCGCGAACGAAGCCCGGCTCGCGCGCGGGGACGACCACGCAGACCCGCAGCGCGCGCAGCCGCTCGAGCTCGTCGAGCGCCGCGACGACCTCCTCGAGCCCCTTGGCCCGGTCGCGAAGCCGCGCGGCGTCCTCGAACCGCTGGTCGGCGGCGAGCCGCCGGATTCGCTCGCGCAGCGCCGGCAAAGCCGCGCCCGGATCGTCGGAGGCGTGGCCGTCGAGCGCACGGGCTGCGCGCCGGACGAGCCCACGGCCGGAGAACGGCCCGAGCGGAGTGGGCTCCGTCGTCATGCTCCACCGCTCGCCCCGGCGGCGCAGGTAGACGTGCCGGTCGGGCCTGGTCGAGCGGGCGTTGCCGGGCGGGCGCAGCCTCCGCAGGAGGCGAAGCTCCTCGAGCCCCGCCTCCAGCTCGGAGCCGGTCTCCTCCCACTCGACCCGCTCGAGCGCGCCGAGCGCCGACTCCACGGCCGGGCGCTGGCGCGCGCTCGTGAAGTACGAGCGCAGCCGCGCGCGCAGGTCGCGAGCGCGCCCGACGTAGAGCGGCAAGTCGCCGGCGCCACGGAACACGTAGACGCCCGGCCGGGGCGGGGCACCGGCCACGAGCGCGCGCTTCCCGTTCAGGCGTCGCGCGCGCGGCGCCGCGAGCTCCACGAGGTCGGCGAGCGTCCGCGCGCCACGCTCCTGGGCGAGGCCGAGGAGCACGAGGAGGATCTCCGCGGTCGCCCGCGCGTCGGGCAGCGCGCGGTGACAGGGGGCCGTCGGGACGCCGAAGAAGTGTGCGAGCGCCGCGAGGCCGACCCGGCGCGTCCGGCCCTCGAGCAGGCGCCGCGCCAGCCACACGGTGTCGACGACCGGGGCGGCGATCCTCCGGCCGGACAGACGCTCGACCTCCCGGTCGAGGAAGGCGAGGTCGAAGCGGGCGTTGTGCGCGACGAGCGCGGCGTCGCCGGCGTACGCGACGAAGCGGCGAACCGCCGTCGTCACCCCCGGCGCGCCCGGCAGGTCGCGCGGCCGGATTCCCGTCAGGTGCGTCACGGCGGCGGGAAGGGGGACGCCGGGGTTCACGAGGGTCTCGTAGGCGTCCTCGAGCTCGAGCGCGCGGATGCGCTGCGCGCCGATCTCGCAGATCCGCGAGGTGCGCGGGGAGAGACCTGTCGTCTCGAGGTCGACGACGACGAAGTGGGCGTCCTCGAGCAGGACGTCAGCCCCGGGCGGTCGGGCCAGCCCGACCGACGCGCCGCGCCACGCGAGCCGTGCGTCGCCCGCGACGACGTCGTCGAGCAGCGAGCGGGCGAGCGACGTCGGCGTATGCGAGAGCGCGAAGAGCGTCCGTGCCGCCTCGTCGACGGGGACTGGCCCGCGCCGCGCCTCGACGAGCTCGACGAGGCGATCCGCGGCGTCGAACGAGAGCTGCATGCTCCCGACGCTACACGAACATACGTTCGCTTGCTTGCAGCCGTGCCAAGCCGGGATCGCGCGGGCGGGCCGAAAACGACGCCGGGGCCCCGGTGTGGCCCCGCTTGCCGGGCCGCCTTCGGGGACCTGCCCGCCAGGAGGCGGGCGGCGGGGCGGAGATCCGCTTTCGCGGATTCCGCCCCGCGAGCTAGATCAGTTGACGGCCTTCTTGAGCTGCGAGCCCGCGCTGAACTTCGGGACGTTGGCGGCCTGGATCTGGACTCGCTCGCCCGTCCGGGGATTCACGCCCTGGCGCGCCGCACGCCGGGTGACGTGGAACTTGCCGAAGCCGGTGAAGGCGACCGAGTCACCGTTCTGGAGCGTGCCCTCGATCACGTCGAGCGCTGCATCGACCGCGGCGCCCGCGTCACGCTTCGAAAGACCCGCCTTGTCGGCGACGGCATCGACGAACTCCTGCTTGGTCACGTGCGTTTCCTCCTGGTCGATTGGTCTCTTGTGACGTCCGTCGAGCCTACCGCTCGAACGGATTCGGCTCAACCATGCGGTTCACAACCTGCTCCCGCGTCGCGAGCAGCTCACCGGCACGGTAGAGCGGAGCGAGCCGCACGCCGAGGCGTGCGAGCGCGTCGGCACCGCCCTCCTCGCGGTCGACGACGCACACTGCATGCCGGACGACGAGCCGGGCCTCGCGAACGGCCTCCACCGCCTCGCAGAGGGCGCCACCCGACGTGACGACGTCCTCGACGAGGCACACGACTTCGCCGGGCTCGTAGGGCCCTTCGAGGCGGTTCGCGGTGCCGTATCCCTTGGTTTCACCGCGGATGATGATGAACGGCAGCCCGGACGCCATCGATGCCGAGGCGGCCAACGCGACGGCTCCGAGCGCCGGGCCGCCGAGGCGGATCGCGTCGGGCTCGACGCGGACGGCGGCCTCTGCGAGGCGCTCGCCCAGCTGCGCCAGGAGAGCCGGCTCGGTCTCGAACCGGTACTTGTCGAGGTACCAGCGGGAGCGCTTGCCGGAGCGAAGCGTGAAGTCCCCCTCGAGGAGGGCGACGTCCAGCAGCCGAAGCCCCAGCTCGTCGACGGCCGTCACCCGAGCGCCCGCCTGGCCACCGTGGCGATCCGCGCGTGCTCGGGCGTTCCCTCGCGGATCTCGAGCTCCGCGCCGTCCCGCCACGCGACCACGACGCCGCTCGTCTCGGTGCGGCGGCGCCGCCAGACGACGACTGCGGCAACGGCCGAGAGCAACAGGAGCGCAAGCCTCATCGCGCTCCTTCCTCGACCCGCCGGAGCACGGTGCGGAGATCGAGCGTGACGAGCGCCGCCGTAGGCTCGGCGACCGTCGTCGCGACGATCGCGCGCTTGCCGTCCGTCACCGCGAGGAGTGAGCCGCGCTCGAGATCGACCTGCACGCGCTCGACCGGCTCGCCGGAGCGGACTGCCGCGGCTGCCGAGAGCAGCTCGGCGCCGGCGTCGGCGAGCTCCCTGGCACGTCCGTCGGAGGACACCCGCGCGGCCTCGACGGCGCCCGACGGGCCCGTGACGACCGCCTCGACGACCTCGGTCGAGACCCCGACCAGCTCCGTGAGGGCGGCGGAGGCATCCATGCCGGCGCCCGAAGCTAGCAAACTGCCCCGGTGCGAGCGATCCGTGGCACGTTCGATCGCTTCTTCGCCGAGCGAGGCACGCACCTCGCGGCGATGGTCGCGTTCTTCGCGCTCGCCTCGTTCGTCCCGCTCATCTTCCTCGCGCTCTCCGTGCTCGGGTTCCTGAACCAGGCCGATTCGTCGAGCGCGCTCGTCTCCTACCTCGAGGACGTCTTTCCGGGGCACTCGGTCGAGTCGATCGTCAGCGTCGTCGACGCGGTCCAGCGGAACGCGACGACGCTCTCGATCGTCGGCGCGCTCGCGCTGCTATGGAGCTCGGTCTCGCTGTTCTCGGCGCTCGAGTCAGCCTTCAACATCGTCTACGGGCGGCCGAACCGGCCGTTCCTGCGCGGGAAGCTGCTCGCCGTCGCCTACATGATCGCGGCGCTCCTGGTGCTCTTCGCGGGCCTCACCGTCGGCGGCTTCGGCTACGACCTCATGCGCCGGTACGCGACCGATGTCGTCTCGAACCAGTTGGTCGCTCTGGCCCTCACCGTCCTCGTGTCGGGGCTCGCGCTCTTCCTCTTCCTCCTCTCCGCCTACCACCGCCTCCCGAACGCCCTGCTGACGTGGCACGAGGTGATCCCCGGTGCGCTGCTCGGCGCGATCGTTCTCGCGGCCACGCTCCAGGGCCTCCCTCTGTTCGTGCTCTTCACCTCGGAGGTCGTTGCCCTCCAGGCGCTCGGCACGACGTTCCTCCTACTCGTCTGGCTCTACGTGATGGCCAACGTCATCGTCTTCGGCGCGGCGCTGAACTACGTGCTCGCGTACGGCGGGACGGGGAGGGCCGTTGTGCCCAAGCGACCCGACTGAGCCCTACCGCAGGAGCTCGGCGAGCACGGCGGACGCCCGCGCGCGGTGCGAGTTGCGGTCCTTCCAGGCGTCGCCGAGCAGTGCGACGGTCGCTGTCTCACCTTCCGGGACGAACACCGGATCGAACCCGAAGCCCTCGGCGCCCGCGGCCGCCGGCGCGATCATCCCCTCGAGCGTTCCGCGCGCCACGACCTCCCGGCCGTCCGGCGCGATCGCGACGAGGACGCAGACGTAGCGTGCGCCCCGCTCAGCGGCGCCGTCGAGCGCCGCGAGCATCTTCCCGACCGGGTCGCCGGCCGCCCAGCGTGCCGTGTGGACGCCCGGCCGGCCGTCGAGCGCGACCGCCTCGATGCCCGAGTCCTCGCCGAGCGCCCACGCACCGGCGTCGCCGTGCAGGCGGCCGAAGCGTGCCTTGATCCGCGCGTTGTCCTCGAACGTCGCGCCATCCTCGGGCGGCGGGTCGTCCCGCCCGAGCGCGTCGACGTCGAAGGCGGGGAGCGTGCGACGGAGCTCCTCGAGCTTGTGCGGGTTCCCGGAGGCGAGGATCAGCCGCAGGCGGGTCACCGCGTCACGTGCCGAGCAGCGAGGGCGCCTCGCAGGCCTCGCGCTGCGCTTCTGCGAGCTCGGCGATCCCGCCGGCGGCGAGGTCGAGCAGGCGGTCGAGCAGCTCGCGCGAGAACGGGTCGCGCTCGGCGGTCGCCTGTACCTCGACGAGCCGCCCGTCGCCCGTCATCACGACGTTCATGTCCGTCTCCGCCGTCGAGTCCTCGACGTAGTCGAGGTCGAGCACCGGCTCACCGGCGACGACGCCCACCGAGACGGCCGCAATGCCGCCGGTGAGCGCCTTCGTCAGGCCGAAGCGGTCGAGCGCCCGGTACGCCGCGACGTACGCGCCGGTGATCGCGGCGCAGCGAGTGCCGCCATCCGCCTGGAGCACGTCGCAGTCGAGCCAGAGCGTCCGCTCGCCGAGGGCCTTGAAGTCGCAGACGCTCCGGAGCGCCCGGCCGATCAGCCGCTGGATCTCGACCGTCCGTCCGTCGGGTCGGCCACGCGAGACGCCGCGCTGCGTCCGCTCTCCGGTCGAGGCGGGGAGCAGCGAGTACTCGGCGGTCATCCAGCCCTGGCCCTTGCCGCGGAGCCAGCGCGGGATGTCCTCCTCGAGCGTCGCGGTGCAGAGGACGACCGTGCGGCCCTGCGCGTAGAGGATCGAGCCGTTCGGCTGCTCGAGGAAGTCCGGCTGCAGGTCGAGCTCGCGCAGCTGGTCGGGTCGGCGTCCGTCGTGGCGGGTCACGTGGGCTCCTCCGAGACGTTGTTCGGGTGGGCCGGGATCATGCCGCCTGCGGCGCGGTCGCCTCGAGCGTCACGTGCTCGACCTCGCGGATCGGCAGCTGGAGGAACCGCTTCCCCATCTCGCGGAACGCCTCGGGGTCGCCGGTCGTGAGGAACCGGTACGCGCCCTCGCGCGACTCGTCGTTCTCGATTCCCTTCCGGGCGAGCGTCTCGGCCACCTCGCGGGCCGTCTCGTCGGCGGAGAAGACCAGCGTGACCGAGCGTCCGAGCACGCGCTGGAAGATCGGTCGCAGGATCGGATAGTGGGTGCACCCGAGGATGACCGTGTCGACGCCGGCGGCCTGGAGCGGCGCAGCGACCTCGCGCACGGCCTCCGTGGTCTCCTCGCCGAACGGGTCCGGGCCCTCGATCAGCGGCACGAGCCTCGGGCACGGCACCGAGGTCACCTCCACGCCGGCATCGTGCGCGCGCACCGCCTTCTCGTAGCGGCCGCTCGTGACCGTCGCCTCGGTGGCGAGGAGACCGACACGGCGGTTCCGGGTGGCGAGCGCGGCCGCGTGCGCCTCGGGCTGCAGCACGCCGACGACGGGCACGGCCAGGGACCGCTGGAGGTCATGCAGCCCGGCGGCGGTCGCCGAGTTGCACGCAGCGACGACGAGCTTCACGCCTTCCTGCTCGAGCCTGCGGCCGATCTCGAGCGCGAACCGGCGGATCTCCGCGAGGGGCCGCGGGCCGTAGGGAAGCCTCGCGTTGTCGCCGAGGTACACGGCGTCCTCGTGGGGCAGGGTGACGAGCAGCTCGTGGAGGACGGTCAGGCCGCCCACGCCGGAGTCGAACACGCCGATCGGCCGCCCGTCCACCGCGCCGATCATACGGACGCCGGTCGCGGGCGCCCCCGGTCAGACTGCGCCTGATGGCCGCGACGGTCCGGATCGGCATCTGCTCGTGGGCGGACGAGGGTCTCCTGCGCGCCTGGTATCCGCGCGGCGTTTCCACGGGGGAGCGGCGCCTGCGCTACTACGCCGAGCGGTTCGACGTCGTCGAGGTCGACTCTCCCTACTACGCGCTGCCCGACCCGGCCGTGACCGAGCGTTGGGCGCGCCGCACGCCCGACGACTTCACGTTCCACGTCAAGGCGTCCGCAGCGATGACGTGGCACGACGGCCGGCCCGACGACGCGGCCTTCCGCCTCTTCCGCGCGTCGCTCGAGCCGCTGGAGCTGTCCGGCAAGCTGCGCGGCGTCCTCCTGCAGTACCACCCACGCTTCACGAAGTCCGACGCGGCGAAGGCCGAGCTCGCACGCGCGCCCGAACGGCTCGCGCCGCTCGTCCCGCTCGTCGAGTTCCGGCACCGCTCGTGGATGGAGGAGCCCGAGCGGGCCGACACGCTGGCGTTCCTCGAGCGGCACGGGCTCGCGTACGTGTCGGTCGACACCCCGGCCACGCGAGCGGCGAACGTCTCGCCACGCGTCGCCGCCGCAACCGCTCGGGTGGCGTACGTTCGCTTCCACGGGCGGAACGTCGAGACGTGGAACCTCAAGGGCGGCACCGCTGCCGACCGGTTCGACTGGCTCTACGGGAAGGACGATCTCGACGAGTGGGTCGGATCCCTCGGGCGACTCTCCGACGAGGCCGAGGAGGTCTTCGCGATGTTCAACAACAACCGCGACGACTTCGCCCCGCGGAGCGCCCAGCTCCTGCGCGGCCTCCTCGACGAGGCCGGCGTGCCCGCGACGGGCGGAGTCGAGCCGCCGCCGACCGACCTGACGCTGTTCTGAGCCCGGCCCCGGAGGACGTCTCTCCGCGCGACATCTTGACACGAAACGGTGTCTGACACCCTTCGCCAATTGTCACTGATGTCAAGTGATGATGTACCAGCTGTTCAACGGATTTCTCGTGAGGCCGCGCCGGTGCTTCCAGCGCCCGGTGTCAGACACCGCCCTCCGACCGCCGCACGGATACAGTCGCCGCGATGCGCGTGCTCTCGATCGTCCACGAGGCGGGGCCGACGGGCGGCGGAGGAATCTTCGAGCGCGCCGTCCCCGAGCGAGGCCACCGGCTCGACCGGTGGGTCGCCGCCGACGGAGAGGCGCCCCCGGGCGCGCCCTCCGACTGGGACGCCGTGATGGTCTTCGGCGGTGCGATGCACCCCGACCAGGACGCCGAGCATCCCTGGCTGACCGGCGAGGCGGGCTTCCTCGAGGCGGCGCTCGTCGACGGCGTGCCCCTCCTCGGCGTCTGCCTCGGCGCACAGCTGATCGCTCGCGCCGCAGGGGCGTCCGTCGGCCCGGCGGGCGCGTCCGAGGTCGGCTGGTTCGACGTCTCGCGCGACGACCGGAACGAGGATCCGGTGCTCGACGCGCTCCCGGCCCGGTTCCGCGCGTTCCAGTGGCACTACTACACCTTCGAGCTCCCGAGAGGCGCCCTCCAGCTCGCCTCGAGCGCCGCCGCCAGGCAGGCGTACCGGCTGGGCGACCGCGTCTGGGGCATCCAGTTCCACGCCGAGGTCGACCGGACGATGCTCGACCACTGGCTCCGCGAGGGCAGGGAGGAGCTTCCGAGGCCCGTCGAGGAGATCCGCGCGGAGACGGACCGCTATCTGCCGACGTGGAACGAGCAGGGCCGAATGCTCTGCGACGCGTTTCTCGACGAGGCGGCGCGCCTCAGCGCGTAGCGGGCGCGTCGAGGTCGTCCTCGGCCGGGAGATCCGGGTCACGCGACCATTCGTGCCACGAGCCCTCGTAGTTCCGCGCCCGGAATCCCGCGGCGACGAGCAGCTGGACGGCGACGGCGGAGCGGCTCCCCGAGTGGCAGTACGCGATCACCTCCGCGCCCGTCTCCGCGCCGACGAGCGCGCGGACCGCGTCCGGTCCGCCGGAGCCGGCGCCGAACAGCTCGTCGAGGCCCACGTGGCGCGCGCCCGGAATCCGCCCGGGACGGGGGTCGCACGGCGCGACCGCGAGCCCTGCGAACTCCTCCGCGGTGCGGACGTCGAGCAGCACCAGGTCTTCCTCGCCGATGCGCCCGGCGAGCTCGGCGGTCGAGACGGGCCCGTCGGTCATGCAGCGAGCGACGCGACCGTCTCGATCTCCGCCGCGACCGACGGCCGCCCGGAGCACGCCTCGAGCCAGGCGGCGATCGCCGGGTACGGCTCGAGCGAGAGGCCCATCAGCCCGCGCAGGCGCAGCAGCCACGGAAGGTAGGAGACGTCCGCGAGGCCGAACCGCGCCCCGGTGAGGAACGGCGCCGTCCCCAGCATCGCCTCGAGCCCGCGCAACCCGAGGGCCAGCCAACGCTCGGCGCCCTGCTGCTCGCGGCGGAAGGCGTAGTACGGGTCGCCGAGGGTCTCGTCGAAGCGGAAGACCAGGAGCCGCGCCGTGGCGCGCTCGCCGGGGTCCTCCGGAAGGAGCGGCGGGTCCGGGTAGCGCTCCTCGAGGTACTCGTCGATCACCACCGACTCGGGAAGCAGCCAGCCGTCCTCCTCGAGGATCGGGACACGGCCGTCCGGCGGATTCAGCTCGATGACCCAGGCCGGGCGATCCTCGAGGTCGATCGTGACCGTGTTGTACAACACGCCCTTCTCGGCGAGCACGATCCGCGTCCGCGCACAGAACGGGCAGCGCGGCGCGTCGTAGAGCGTGATCGCCATGGTCACGCGGCCTCGCCGGCAGCGAGCTGCGCGTATCCGTGCTCGGCGCCCTCGAGCCCGAGCGCGGCGGCGATCGCCGAGATGAGCTCGCGGGCCGGGGGCAGCTCGCCCGGGGTCGCCGACGTGACCGCCAGTGCCTTGATCGTCTGCGGGTCGCCCCCGGTGAGCCGCGCGAGAACCGTCGGGTTGGCGGCGAGCCCGATCACGTCGCCCGGCGCCAGGGGCCCGTAGAACTCGGGCACCGAGAGGTACTCGTCGACGATCCCCCCGCGCTCGAGCGCGACGAGCCGCACGACCTGATCGACCTCGAGCGAGAGCGCGATCACCACCGCCCCGAGCCGCGAGGACAGCTCCCGCGCGAACCGCACGAGCGCCGTGGGATCGGTGTCGACGACCTCGTCGTAGACCGTGACCCAGCCGTTCCGAGGGCCCACGCTCCGGAAGGCACGTGACCCGATGCGCGGCGCGAAGTCGCGCACGGCGCGCTCGACGTCCGCGACGGCGTCCGTCTGGACGTGGAGGGACGCGAACGACACCGTCTCCTGCTCCGGCGCGAGGCGGTCTCGCAGCGTGGAGAGCGGGACGCCGAGCACGTGGAGCTGTTCCGTGAAGCCCCAGCGGCTGTAGACCGTGCGCGCGTCGTGGTTCCCGGCACGGACCTCGAGGTCGAGGTGCTCCACGCCCTCCGCCCCGAGCGCATCGGCGACCGCGGAGACGAGCTCGGCCGCGACGCCGTCGCGGCGGGCGTCCGGGACGACGTACAGGTCGGTCAGCCGCCCCAGACGCGACCCGGTGCGCCGGGCGAGCGCGAAACCGACCGGCCGGTCCCGCTCCGCGAGGAAGGCCAGGCCGCTGTCGACGATCTCGCGGATCTCGCCGAGCTCCCGGTCGTGGTCGACCTCGACGTACGGCGGCTGCGGCACCTCGCTCTCGAACGCGCGCCACAGTTCTTCGAGCACGCCCAGATCGGCGTCCGTGGCGCGGCGAACGGTCACGATCCGATGGTAGTGGACCGGTTCGGGCCCTCGCGCAGCGGCCGAGTGCGACCTATGCTGTGAGGCGTCGGCGGCGGTCATCCCCCTCGACCGTCGCCGGCGCCTTTCTCTCGCACCGGACCGGCGGCGAGCGCAGCCGCGACGTCGTGCAGGTCGTCGAACGGCTCGTACGGCATACCCTGCTCGTCGAGCCACACGGCGAGGGTACGGCGGGCGAAGCGGCGGTCGGCGGCAAGCGAGACGCAACGGTCGGAGATGCCGTCCCCCACGTACACGAACGGTCCGAGGCCGGCGACCGCGCCGCGCTTGCACCGCTCACCGCAGACGTCGCAGAGCGGCCGCTCCCGGAACGTCGCCCGCCAGCCGGCGGGGTCGGCGGTGACGTTGTTCGCCTCGACTCGAGCTTCGACCCTCTCGCGCGCGAGGATCGGGTCGATGAGCTCGTGGAAGCCCGCCGAGACGATCAGCGGGTCGTACGCGTCAACGAGCTCGCGAAACCCGGCACGGACCCGCACCTGGTCGAGCAGGTACGCGACGACCTCGTCGAGCGGCGCGGTCACCGTCGCGATCTCCCGTGCGATCACCTCGTCCAGCGTCAGGCGCCGCCCGAGCTCGTCCTCGAGCGCGCCGAAGAGCTCCGGGTCGCCGAAGCGATCGTTGACCATGTGCAGCGTGTCTATCTCGGTGACGGTGCCGTCCCAGTCGAGGACGAGCGCCGGCGACTCCTCGTGGTGATTCGACACCAAGCGCCGTCAGCCCGCCGGCAGCGACCAGCCGCCGTCGATCACGACGACCTGCCCGCGAATCATCTCGGCGTCGGGCGACACGAGAAAGGAGACGACGCCCGCGACGTCCTCTGGCGACACGAGCCGTCCGGCGGGGTTCGCGGCTCCCGAGGTGAGCATCTCCTCGCGGTTCGGAAAGTGCTCGAGCGCGCCGGTCTCGACGACGCCGGCCGAGACCGCGTTCACGCGGATCCCCTGCGGCGCGAGCTCGACGGCGAGGTAGCGCACGAGCGCCTCGAGCGCGGCCTTCGAGACCCCGACGAGCGTGTAGTTCTCGAGGACGCGGATCGACCCGAGGCTCGAGATCGCGACGATCGACGACCCCGGAGCCATCGCGGGCGCCACCGTGCGGGTGAGCGAGAGGAGCGCCCGGGCGTTGGCGTTCAGCGTCCAGTCCCAGTGCTTGTCCTCCGTCTCGAGCGCGGGACGGATCACGCCGGTCGCGGCGTTGTGGATCAGGACGTCGAGCGGGCCGAGCGCCTCGACCTCCTCGAGCATCCGGCTCGACGCGACGTTCCCTCGGACGAGGGCCGGTTCGGCGCCGAGCGCACGGAGCTCCTCCGCGGTCTCCTCTGCCGCGGCGTCCGAGCGGAAGTAGCCGATTGCCACGCGGGTCGCGCCCTCCCGCGCCAGCCGCAGCGCGATCGCCTTGCCGATCCCCCGCGAGCCCCCCGTGACGAGCGCGGTGCGGACGGTGCTCAATGCTCGCCGCGCGGCAGCGGCTCGGAGGCCGGCGCCGCGGACGGGATCGTCTCCCACCCGATCCGCGCGCGCGACTCGGGCTCGGAGTTCTCCGCCTTCGACGACGCGAGCCCGAGCCGCTCGAGCAGCTCCACCTTCTCCTCCGCGTAGACGCGGACGGGGTCGTCCTCCGGCAGGTCCGCGACGAGCTCGCGGACTCGGGCACGGATCTGGAAGGCGAACTGGGGCGTCGCGGGCCCGACGAGGGCGTCGACGTCGTCGGTCGTCGGCTCTGCCATCCGCCGCCACCTTAACCGACTACCGTCGAGCCGATGCGCAGGCCGACGTCGCTCGAGCTGATGCTGCTCGCGACGATCGGGCTCTGGTCGCTGAACCTCACGGTCAGCCGGTACATCCTCACCCACGGCCTGCAGCCGCTCGCGTACGGGAGCGTGCGCTACCTGCTCGCCGCGCTCGTCTTCTGCGGCATCACGCTCGCGGCGGAGCGCTCGCTCCGCGTCTCGCCGCGCGACCTCGGGCTCCTCCTCGGCGCCGCGGCGGTGCTCTACGTCAACCAGGTCGCGTTCGTCTACGCACTCCACGAGTCGACGGCGTCCGTCCTGGCCCTGCTGCTCGGCGCGACGCCGATCTTCGCCGCGATCGCGGGCGTCCTGCTGGGGACGGAGGCGCTTCCGCGGCGGTTCTGGTCGGGTGCGCTCTTCTCGTTCGCCGGCGTTGCGCTCGTCGCGCTCGGTGCGGGCGACGAGGTCTCCGGCAGCGTCGTCGGAGTGCTGCTCGGGGTGCTCGCCGCGGCGAGCTGGGCGGCGTACTCGATGCTGATCACGCCGCTGATGCGCCGCTACTCGGCGTCGCGGATCTCCACGGTCGTGCTCTCGGCGACGTGCGTACCGTTGACCCTGACCGCGTTGCCGCAGCTCGCCGACCAGGACTGGAGCCTCGGCGGGGCGGTCTGGCTGCTGCTCGGGTTCGCGACGCTCGGGCCGCTCGTCGCGACGAACGTGATGTGGTTCAGGTCGCTCGACCGCATCGGCCCGGCGCGCGCGACGCTCGCCGCCAACCTGCAGCCATTCGTCGCGGCGCTCGTCGCGGTCGTCCTCCTCTCGGAGTCGCTCGGGGTGCTCGAGGTCGCGGGCGGCCTCCTCATCGCGGCGGGGATCGTCGCCGCCCGCCGCCGGGCCGTCTCGACCGCGCCGGGCGAGTGACGCGCAATCCGCGTCGCGGTGCGGGACAATCGGGGCGGTGGACGACGAGCTCGAACGCGGCCGGGCCGCGTGCGCGCGGCGGGCCTGGGCGGATGCGCACGAGTCGCTCGCACGGGCGGACGCGGCGTCGCCGCTCGGCGTCGAGGACGTCGAGCTACTCTCGCTCTCCGCGTACATGCTGGGCCGCGACGACGAGTCGATGGCCCTGCTCGAGCGCGCGCACCAGGCGCACCTCGACGCCGGTGCCACCCGGCGCGCGGTGAGGTGCGCGATGTGGATCTGCATGCACCACGCAGCGCGGGGCGAGATGGGGCCTGCGGGAGGCTGGCTCGCCCGGTCGGAACGCCTCCTCGGCGACGATGACTGCGCCGAGCGGGGCTACTTCCTGATCCCCGCCGCGTTCGGCGCCGAAGCAGCGGGCGACCTCGAGACGGCGGCGGCGACCGCGGCCGCCGCAGCCGAGGTCGGGCAGCGCTTCGGCGACCCCGATCTCTACGCGCTCGCCACGCACACGCAGGGTCGATTCCTGGTCGGGCAGGGACGTGTCGACGACGGGTTTCGCCTGCTCGACGAGGCCATGGTCGCGGCCACGTCCGGCTCTGCCTCGCCGATCGTGACGGGACTCGTGTACTGCGGCGTGATCCTCGCGTGCGTCGAGGTCCTCGACGTCCGTCGCGCCCGCGAGTGGACGGAGGTGCTCACGCGCTGGTGCGAGGAGCAGCCCGGTCTCGTGGCGTTCACGGGACGCTGCCTCGTGCACCGCGCGGAGATCCTGCAGCTCCACGGCGCGTGGCCGGACGCGCTCGACGAGGCGAGGCGCGCCGCGGAGCGGCTCGTCCAGGGGTTCAACCGCGCCGCGGCGGCGCAGGCCTTCTACCGGCAGGGCGAGGTTCACCGGCTCTCGGGCAGGCTCGACGAGGCCGAGGAGGCGTACGCCGCGTCGAGTCGCCACGGGTGGGAGCCGCAGCCCGGCCTCGCGCTGCTGCGGCTCGCGCAAGGGCGTCCCGACGCCGCCGGCGCCGCCATCCGCCGCGTGCTCGCCGAGACGACGATCTGGTCAAGGCGCGCGGTTCTCCTGCCGGCCCGGGTCGAGATCGCGCTCGCGCTGGGCGAGGTCGACGAGGCGCGGGAGGCCGCGCGCGAGCTCGACGCGTTGTCCACGCAACACGGCAGCGCGATGCTGCAGGCATTGGCGGCGACTGCGCTCGCCGCGGTGCATCTCGCCGCGGGCGGACAGGAGGAGGCGCTCGCGGCCGCCCGCCGCGCGTCGGAGCAGTGGCGCGCGCTCGAGGCGCCGTACGAGGAGGCCTGCGCACGCGTCGCGGTAGGAATCGCGTGCGCGGCGCTCGGGGACGACGACACGGCGGCGCTCGAGCTGTCGGCCGCCCGAGCGACGTTCGCCGAGCTCGGCGCGACACCGGACCTCGCACGCGTGCGATCGCAGCTCGAGGCACCGGCGCACGAAGCGCACGGGCTCACCGAGCGCGAGCTCGAGGTCCTGCGCCTCGTCGCCGCCGGCGACAGCAACCGGGCGATCGCGTCGGCGCTCGTGATCAGCGAGCACACCGTGGCGCGCCACCTCCAGAACATCTTCCGCAAGCTCGACGTCTCCTCCCGAACCGCAGCGAGCGCCTTCGCGTACGAGCACGACCTCGTGTGACGACAGAGCGTGGTGAGAAATCACCACGGCCGCCCCGACGAAGTTGGTTCGTCCGCGCGATGCGGCACACCTGTGCTCCCTCCTACGGTGCTCGCACGGCATCGAGAGGAGGAGTCATGGCAGCGCAACGGACGGAACGGGTCGAGACGGTCGTCGTGGGTGGCGGACAGGCAGGTCTCGCGGTCGGGTACCACCTGGCGCGGCGAAATCGGCCGTTCCTGATCCTCGACGCGAGCGACCGCGTGGGCGACGCCTGGCGGAAGCGTTGGCCCTCCCTGCAGCTCTACTCGCCTGCGCTCGTCGACGGGCTGCCGGGGATGCGGTTCCCGGCACCGTCCTACTCGTATCCGATGGCACACGACATGGCGGACTACCTCGACACGTACGCGGAGCGGTTCAGCCTTCCCGTCGTCAACAGCGTGCGTGTGGAGGCGGTCGACCGAGACGACGGCGGCTACGTCCTCTCGGCCGGCGACAGGCGCTTCGAGGCGGACAACGTCGTCGTCGCGACAGGCGTGTTCCAGCACGAGCATCCTGCGGTTCCCGCGTTCGCGGACGAGCTCGACCCGGCGATCGGCCAGCTCCACTCGGCCGACTACCGCGGCCCGGAGCAGCTCCGCGACGGGCCGGTGCTCGTCGTCGGCGCCGCGCACTCGGGCGGCGACATCGCGTACGAGCTCGCGAACGCGGGATCGAGCACCGTCCTTTCGGGCCCGGACACAGGTCAGTTCCCGCTGAACATCGAGAGCCGGCTCAGGCCTCTCGTGTTCCCCCTCCTGCGGTTCGCTGCGACGCGGCTGCTCACCGTCTCGACGCCGCTCGGCCGGAAGGCACGGCCGCACATCCGCGGGCACGGCGGCCCGCTCATCCGCGTCAAGAAGGCCGACCTCGAGGCGGCGGGAGTCGAGCGCGTCTACGAGCGCACGACCGGTGTCGTCGACGGCAGGCCGCAGCTCGCCGAGGGGCGCGTGGTGGACGTCGCCAACGTCGTGTGGTGCACGGGCTTCAGAAACGACTACGGCTGGCTCCGGTTCCCGCTCCCGGAAGACGACGACGGCTATCCGGCGCAGAAGCGTGGCGCGGTCGCCTCCTCGCCCGGCCTGTACTTCGCCGGGCTCCCGTTCCTCCACTCGTTCAGCTCGATGCTGATCCTCGGCGCCGCGCGTGACGGCGAGCGGGTCGCGAGCCACATCGCCGGCCGTGCGCGCAGCCGCGAGAAGAGCACGAAGCGCGCGCCGCGCGGAGCGGCCGGGAGGGTTGCCGCCAGGCCGGGGGAATAGCCTTCGCGGCGTGTCGCCGCTCCGCCGCACGGCGCTCGCGTCGGTCGTCGCCGCGATCTGCCTCATCGCGATCAAGCTCGTCACCGGGCTCGCGGCAGGCAGCCTCGGGCTCGTCGCGGACGCGGCCCACTCCGGGACCGACCTCGTCGCCGCGCTGCTGACGCTCTTCGCGGTCGGAGTCTCCACGAAGCCGGCCGACGAGGGGCACCGCTACGGCCACGGGAAGGCGGAGCACCTCGCCGCGCTCGCGGAGGCCGCATTCCTCGCGCTCGTGTCGGTCGGGGTCGCGGCGCTCGCAGTCGCGCGGCTCGCCGGCTGGATCGACCTCGACGTCGAGCCCGCCTGGTGGGCGTTCGCCGCCCTGGGGATCGTCGTCGCGATCGACCTCTCGCGGACGGTCGTTTCGTACCGGGTCGCGAAGCGTCACGCCAGCGCGGCGCTGCTCTCGAACGCCGTCCACTTCGGCTCCGACCTGATGTCGACGATCGCGGTGCTCTGCGGGCTGATCGCGGCGCGCGCGGGGTTTCCCGAGGGCGACTCGATCGCCGCGCTGTTCGTCGCCGCGCTCGTGATCATCGCCGCGGCCCGGCTCGGGCGACGGAACGTCGACGTGCTGATGGACCGTGCGCCCGCCGACGCCGTCGCGGCCGCCGAGGAGGCGATCGCGACACTCGAGCCGCCCGTCGCGGTGCAGCGCCTACGGCTGCGCGAGGCTGCAGGCCGGACGTTCGCCGACGTCGTGATCGGCGTCTCGGCGGGGGCCGCTGTCGGAGAGGGGCACGCGGCGGCGGACCGGGTCGAGGAGGCCGTCCAGCGGGTATTGCCGGGAAGCGACGTCGTCGTCCACGTCGAGCCTGCGGCGCACGAGGCGGAGCTGCGCGAGCGCGTCCGCGCGGCCGCGATGACCGTCTCGCACGTCCGTGAGCTCCACAACGTCTCGCTGATCGACACACCTGGTGGGATCGAGGTGTCGCTGCACCTCAAGCTTCCGGGCGAGCTCGACCTCTCGGCCGCGCATGCGCTCGCCGAGGAGGTCGAGCAGCAGATCCGCCGGGCGGCGCCGGAGGTCCGCGACGTGCAGACGCACCTCGAGCCGCTCACCGAGCCGACACCGGGGCGCGTCGTCGGCGCCGAGCGCACCGAGATCGCAAAGGTGGTCGTCGACATCACCGGCCGCACCCCGCGCACGGTGCGGACGCTCGACACGGACGACGGCCTCGTCGTGCTCGTCACGCTGGGTCTCCCCGGCGAGACGACGCTCGCCGCCGCCCACGACGAGGCGAGCGAGGTCGAGGAGCGGATCCGCGCTGCGCTGCCCGACGTCGCCGACGTCGTCGTCCACACCGAGCCGTAGCGGCGGCTCAGGTCTCGCGCATGAACCCCTGGCGCGCGGCGGACACCAATGCGACCGCCTCGGGGAAGAGCACGCGCATCGCGTCGCGGAGCTGCATCGCCTGCTCGTCGACGGAGCCGGCGGCGTTGATCTGCGACAGCGCCGCCTGGGTGAGCTCGACCGCCGTGTTGAGCGTGAGCGTCGCGAACTGCTCGCGCTGCGCGTCCTTCACGCCTTCGGCCTGCTGCTCGGCGAACTCGCGAAGCCCGCGGAGGATCTCCTCCGGGTCGCCGCCGAACGGAAGAAAGCCTCCGCCTTCCATGCCTCCAGGCTACTCCAGCGGCGCCAGGTAGGCGCCCTCGACGTCGCCCCAGAGCGCGTCGGCGACCGCGACCGCGCTGCGCATCGCGGTCGTGAAGGGCGACGGGCCCGTCGGGTCGAGCGCCCGCTCGAGCCGGCGCGCGGCCTCGCCGATCGCCTCGAGCCGGTCGGGCGAGGAGACGTGCGGCGGCGCCCCGATCACGCGCTGGAGATCGAGCGCCGCGTCCTCGGCCTCGGCGATCCCGTCGGGATCCTCGGTGAGGCGCAGGGCGACGAGCTGGCTGCGCAGCTCGTCGAGGTCACCGGGGAACGCCGCCTCCTCGGCGACCTCGCAGAGGACGGCGATCGAGACCGCATCACGCACGTCACGCCGCCCGCGAACGACTGCGCCGGCCTGGTCGAGCACGACCCACGCCCTCGCGCCCGCGTCGCCCTCGAACGCGCAGACGTAGCTTCGCGTGCCCGGTGTCCCCTCGGTCGGCAGCACGGCGGACAGGCGCCGCCCGTCGGCAAGTGGGGCTGCCGCGGCGGCGATCTGCTCGAGCTCGTCGGCCAGAGCCACCGTGCCAGGATAGGGCGATGCCCGCCGAGTCCACGCGCGTCCGTCACGCGCAGGAGCTGTTCGCCCCACTCGGCCCGAGGTACGACCGGATGGGCTCGCTGCTCTCGTTCGGCCAGGACCCGCGCTGGCGGCGGTTCATGGTCGACCGCCTGCCGCGCGACGGGGGCCGCGTGCTCGACGTCGCGACCGGGACCGGGCTCGTCGCCGAAGCGCTGCTCGCGCGAGGCTTCGGCGTCACGGGCCTCGACCAGAGCCCCGGGATGCTCGCGGCCGCCCGCGCCCGCTTCGCCGGGCGGGTCGAGCTGGTCGAGGCAGCCGCGGACGAGCTTCCCTTCCCGGACGCGTCCTTCGACCACCTCACCTTCACCTACCTGCTTCGCTACGTCGACGACCCCGGAGCGACGCTCGTCGAGCTGGCGCGGGTCGTGCGGCCCGGGGGCACGGTCGCGATGGTCGAGTTCGGCCTCCCACGAGGCGTCTGGCGACCTCCGTGGGATCTGTGGGTCGGCGTCGGCCTGCCGCTCGCGGGTCGGCTCGTCTCGCCCGGCTGGCACGAGGTGGGCAGCTTCCTCGGCCCCTCGATCCGCGAGTTCTACGCCCGGCTTCCGGAGAGCGCGCTGCTCGAGCTGTGGCGGCGGGCAGGCATCGGAGACGTCGTCCGCCGGCGGATGAGCTTCGGCGCCGGCCTCGTGGTGTGGGGTCGACGGACGTGAACGAGCCCGCCCCGGCGTTCTACGCCCTCCCGGGCGGCGGGGCGCGCGACTACGTCACGCTCCTCCACGTTCCCTACACCGCCTGGCACCTCTCCTACGCCGTCGTCGGCGCCTGCCTCGCGGCGACGGTCGACTGGTGGGTGCTCGGACTCACGGTGCTCGCGTTCGCGCTCGCGATGGGGGTCGGCGCCCACGCGCTCGACGAGCTCAACGGCCGTCCGCTGCGGACGCGCATCCCCTCGCGGGTGCTCGTCGCCCTCGCGATCGGCTCGGTCGCGGCCGCGGCGGCGATCGGCATCGTAGTGGCGCTCGAGCGGACGCTCTGGATCCTTCCCCTCGTCGCCCTCGGCGCGGCGCTCGTCCCCGTCTACAACCTCGAGCTCCTCGGCGGCCGCATCCACACGGATCTTGGCTTCGGGCTCGCGTGGGGCGCATTTCCCCTGGTCACGGCCTACGTCGCGCAGACGGGGGCGATTCGCGTCGAGACGGTCCTCGCGGCCACGTGGGCGACGATGCTCTCCCTCGCGCAGCGCCGGCTCTCCCGGACGGCGCGCAGACTCCGCCGCGAGACGACCGATGTCGAGGGCCGGCTGGTGCTCGAGGACGGGACGACGGAACCGCTGACGCGGCCGACACTGCTCGCCGCTCCGGAGGCCGCGCTACGTCTGCTCGCGGCGTCGACGGTCGTCCTCGCGGCGGGGCTCGTCGCCCTCCGCGTCTGAGTACCCTGCACCGATGGCCGTGTGGATCCTCGCCGCGTGCCTCGCGGCGGCGCTCGTCGTCGCGGCCGTGCTGTGGCGCTCGCTTCGCCGGGCACGCGCGTCGGCGACCGCCACGGACGCGCTCGTCGCGCAGGCGCGCGCAGCGGTCAGCGAAGCCGTCGCGGCGGAGACCGCGGCGCATGCCGAGGAGATCCGCCGCGTGCTCGCGCGCGAGCGCGCCGAGACCGCCGCGCTGCTCGGCGCCGAGGAGCGCCGGCTCGCAGAGGAGCGACGCGTCGAGTTCGAGGAGCGCGAGCGGCGCTCGAGCGAGCGCCTCGCCGAGGAGCTCACCCGCGGCGAGCGGCGCCTCGAGGAGCGGCTCCGGGGGTTCTCGCAGGACCTCGAGCGAGCCCAGCGGCACCTCGAGACGCAGCTCGCGCGCCTCGAGCAGCGGAACAAGCAGGCGATCGCGGACGTCGAGGCGCGCCTCGAGCGCGAGGCGGGCGAGCTCGGCTCGACCACGGACGCACAGCGCAAGACCGTCCTTCGCCTCCGCGAGGAGCTCGAGCGGGCCGCCGGCCAGGCGGTGAGCGAGGCGCTCGACGAGCTCGAGGCGCAGACATTCGAACGGCGCCGGGCGATCGAGGAGACGACCGAGCGGCTCCGCGCCCGGGAGAAGGCGATCGCCGAGTCGATCGAGCAGGGCGAGTCGGACGTGCGCGCACGGCTGGACGTCGTCCTCGTCGAATGGGAGCGCCGCCAGACCGAGCGGCTGGCCCGGGTGACCGAGCGCGAGGTCGAGCGGCACGCGCAGCTCGCGATGATGGCGCTCGACGAGCGGCTCCGCGAGGCGCGCGAGGAGGCGATCACGCGTCTCAATCGCGAGCTCGACCGCGCCGTCGAGATGCTCGCGCGCAACGAGATCGCACAACGGCTCGACGCTCGTTAGGAGTTTGTGCGCAGCCCAACTTTCAGGGGGAGGGATCGTCAGAGCCAGAACGAACAACCGGGCAAACCGTGGCCGAGACGATCGAGACAACCGTGTGGCGCGAGGACGAGCAGTCCAAGGTGGAGAGTTGGCGCCTGCACGTGTTGATCGAGGCCGGGTTCCCGCTGCCCCTCGCGGAGCGCATCGCGGCGAGCGGGGCCGACCTCCACACGGCGGTCGAGCTCGTCTCGCGCGGCTGCAAGCCGGTGACCGCCGCCGAGATCCTGCTCTAGCGCCCACGGCGCAATAGGCTCCGGCCGTGGAGCCCGAAGCCGCAGCCGAGCGCAAGGTCTACTCAGTCTCGGCCTTCAACCGGCGGCTCGCCGGGTACGTCGGGCGAGTGCGGGACGTGTGGGTCGAGGGCGAGGTGGCCGAGCTGCGTCGGAACCCGGCCTGGGCGACGGTGTTCCTCACGCTGAAGGACTCACGGACCGGAGCGTGTCTCTCCGCGACGATGCAGCGCGGCCGGTTCGACCGGATCGAGCCGCCGCTCGCAGAGGGCGAGCGCGTGCAGGCGAACGGCGGCCTCCAGGTGTACGAGGCGCGGGGCGAGCTGAGCTTCCGCGCCGCGACGATCGAGCGCGTCGGCGCGGGCGACCACGCCGCGCGGCTCGCCGAGCTGAGGCGGAAGCTCGCTGCCGAGGGCCTCTTCGCGCCCGAGCGCAAGCGCCGGCTGCCCCGCTTCCCGCGGGCGATCGGGCTCCTCACGGGGGCCGACGCCGCCGCGCGCGGGGACGTGATCGCCGCGGTCACGACGCGCTATCCCGCGGTCCGGCTCGTCGTCGCAGAGACACGCGTGCAGGGGCCGTATGCGGTCGGCGCGATCACGGCGACGCTCGCGCGGCTCGCGGCCTGTGACGGCGTGGACGTGGTGATCCTCGCGCGCGGCGGGGGGAGCTTCGAGGATCTCCTTCCGTTCAGCGACGAGCGCGTCGTCCGTGCCGTGGCCGCCTGCCCGGTGCCCGTCGTCTCGGCAGTCGGGCACGAGCAGGACGAGCCGCTCTGCGACCTCGCCGCCGACGTGCGCGCGCCGACGCCGACCGCGGCGGCGAGGCTCGTCGTGCCTGACCTCGACGAGCTCCAGGCAGGACTCGGACGAGCGCGCCAGCGCCTCGACGCGGGCGCCCGTCGTGCGCTCGAGCGAGACCGGAGCCGTCTCGCGCGTGGCAGGGAGCGGCTGACGGGAGCGCCGGGTCTGCTCCTCGAGCGCCGACGCGCTGCACTCGACCGGGCCCACGCGCGCCTCCAGGCCCTCTCCCCCCGTGCGACTCTCGCCCGCGGCTACGCGATCGTCCGCACCGGGGACGGCGTCCTGCGCGAGGCGGCCGCCGTCGCCGAAGGCGCCCGTATCGACGTCGAGCTCGAACGCGGAGCGCTCGGCGCGCGGGTCGAGGACGTGCGGCCGTGAACGAGACGCAGACGTTCGAGGAGCTCCAACGAGAGCTCGACGATCTCGTCGCGCGACTCGAGCGGGGCGACGTCCCGCTCGACGAGGCGCTCGCGCTCTACGAGCGCGGCGAGGCGCTGCATCGTGCGCTGTCGGAGCGCCTGGACCGGGCCGAGCTCAGGATCGAGGAGCTCCGCGCTGGAGACGCGGCGGACACGCGTGACAGCCTTCCCCCGGCAGGGTAAGGTCGCGCCTGATGGCAAAGCCGGGCGCAGACCTGATTCGGGGCATCCCGATGTTCTCCGAGCTCGACGACGCGTCGATCAACCAGCTCGCGGACGACTTCATGGAGCGCGAGTTCGCCGCCGGGCAGTCGATGGCCACCGAGGGCGAGGGCGGGCTCAACTTCTTCGTCGTGGAGAGCGGCACCGCCGACGTCTCGATCGGCGGGGACGTCGTCGCCACGCTCGGCCCGGGCGCCTCGTTCGGCGAGGTCGCGCTCGTCGACAAGTCGGCCCGCTCGGCGACCGTCACCGCAACCTCGACCGTCCGGGCGTACGGCCTTCCGGTCTGGAGCTTCAGGAGCTTCGCCGAGGCGCGGCCGGTCGTCCTGTGGAGGCTGCTCGAGCTGCTCGCCGAGCGTCTCCGCGCCGCCGAGCACCGGTAGGACGCCGCGGAGCGGTGGACGCCGCGTCCGATGCCGAGCTCGTCACCCGCTGCCTTGCGAACGAGCAGGGCGCCTGGGACGAGCTCGTCGAGCGCTACGCGCGGTACGTCTACGCGATCGCGGCACGTGTCTACCGGCTCGAGCCCAGCGACGCGGAGGACGTGTTCCAGGAGGTCTTCGCCCGCGTGTTCGAGCGGCTCGACACGCTCAGGGACGTGGATGCGCTGCGGCCGTGGATCGCGCAGACGACTCGGCGCTGCGCGGTCGACTCACTCCGCCGGTCGGGACGGGAGCCCACGCTCGACCAGCTGCCCGACGAGCCGGACGACGGCCTCGCCGAGCTGGACGAGGCGATGACCGTCCACGCCGCGCTCGCCGCGCTCACGCCGGACTGCCGCGAGATCCTCGACCGCTTCTTCACGCGGGACGAGAGCTACCGCACGATCGGCGGGGAGCTCGACCTCCCCGCCGGGACGATCGCGAGCCGTATCGCGCGCTGCCTGGCACGGCTTCGCGACGTCCTCCAGCCGGACACGGTGCCGCGTGCCGGGAAGAAAGCCGACCGCCCGCGCGTCGGGTGAGTAGGTGGACACGCCGATGACGACACCCGAGGAACGGATCGCCGAACTGCTCCGCGCTCTTCCCGCCCCGCCCAGGGGCTGGGTCGAGGCCGCGAAGGAGCTGCCGACGGCTCGACGCGAGCTCGACACGATCGTCGAGCGGATCGAGCGCGACGCGCAGTTCCGTGCGCTCGTGCAGGCGGACCTCGAGGAGGCCCTCCGGGCCGAAGGGGTCGAGCCGACCCCCGCCGTCGTCGCGCTACTCCGCCGACGCCTCGAGCGGTGAGCGACCCCTCGACGGAGGTCTCGGTCGCGGGCCTCGCCGTCGCGCGCCTCCAGGACGTGCTCGCACAGCCTGGGCCAGGGCCGGCGGGAGGATCGGCCGCCGCCGTCGCGACGACGATGGCGGCGGGCCTCGTCCGCCTCGTGGCCCGCGTCTCCGGGCACTGGTCGGAGGCGCCGGGCGTCGCCGCGCAGGCGTCCGCGCTGGGCGACCGCGCGCTCTCCCTCGCCGACGACGACCACCGGGTCTACGCCCGCGCGATGGCGCAGCTCGCCGCGCCGGGCCGCGACGCCACGCTCGGGGCGGCGCTCCGCCGCGCGGCGGAGGTGCCGCTGCAGATCGCCGAGACCGCGGCGGACGTCGCGATCCTCGCAGCGCTGGCCGCGCAGGAGGGGAGCGAAACCGTGCGCGCGGACGCGTGGGCCGCGGCGGCGCTCGCCGAGGCCGCCAGCGTGTCCGCGGCGCAGCTCGTCCACGTCAACCTCGCGACCCGACGCGACGACGACCTCTGCGCCCGCGCCGACGACGCGTCCCGTGCCGCGTCGAGCGCGCGCGAGCTCGCGCTCTCCGCGTCGTGAGGGCCCGCCCCGTTCCGGCGTGGAGCCTGCCGCCGGGCGATCCCCCCGAGATCCCTGCCCCCGGGCCCTGGCGCGAGGCGGTCACGCGGGAGTGGGCGATCGGCGAGTCGCGCGGGGCGGTCGACGTCTGCATCGTCGACAGCGGCATCGAGGCCGGCCACCCGCTCGTCGGGCCCGTCGCGAGCGCACGGGCGGTCGTCCGCGCCGAGGACGGCTCGATCGCGGTCGTCGATGACGAGCTCGGCGACGTCGTCGGCCACGGGACCGCGTGCGCGGGGATCGTCCGCTCGATCGCCCAGGACTGCCGGCTCCATTCGGTCCGCGTGCTGGGCGCGGGCAACACGGGAGCCGGCGACCTCATCCTCGCCGGCCTGCGCCACGCGATCGAGGCGGGCCACCGCGTGATCAACCTCAGCCTCTCGACGACGAAGCGCCGCTTCGCAGAGGAATTGCACGAGCTCGCGGACGACGCCTACTTCAGGGGGACCGTGATCGTCGCCTCCGCCCACAACCTCCCGGTCGACAGCTATCCGTGGCGTTTCTCCGCCGTGATCTCGGTCGGCAGCCACGAGCGGCCCGACCCGCTCGCCTGGTTCGCCAACCCCCAGCCGCCCGTGGAGCTGTTCGCGCGCGGGGTCGACGTCGACGTCGCCTGGCTCGGCGGCGGGACGCTCCGCTGCACGGGGAACAGCTTCGCGGCGCCGCACGTCGCGGGGATCTCGGCGCTCGTCCTGGCGAAGCACCCGGAGCTGACGCCGTACCAGGTCAAGACCGTCCTTCGCCTGACGGCGACGAACACGGAGGGACCCGCATGAGCGACGAGCGTGGCGAAGCGGCTGCGGCGGGGGTGCTGGGCGGGGACGAGGAGACCTTCCGCGCGCTCCTCCAGTCCATCGTCGACGTCGCCCGAGCGATCTTCGGCGCGCAGGCGTCGTCGATCTTCGTCTACGACGAGGATGCGGACGAGCTCGTGTTCGAGGCCGTGTCGGGCGAGGGCGGCGACACGCTCGTCGGTGCGAGGTTCCCCTCGAGCACCGGCATCGCCGGCTTCGCCCTCGTCACGCGGCAGCCTCTCGTCGTCGACGATCTCTCGAGCGACCCGCGCTTCTCGAGCGAGCGAGCCGCGTCGACGGGCTACGTCCCGAACAGCATCGTGGCCTCGCCGCTGCTCCACGACGAGCGGACGCTCGGCGTGCTCTCGGTGCTCGACCGTGCGGAGGACCGACCGTTCGGCGTCGCGGAGCTCGAGCTCCTCTCCCGCTTCTCGACCCAGGCGGCGATCGGGCTCGACCTGCTCCTCCGCGCGCGCCGCGCCCGCACGGCGCTCGCGGGCGAGGGCAGCGCGGCCCTCGTCGCCCGCGTCGCCTCGCTCCTCGACGAGGAGGACGGCGACGAGGGGCTGCGCCTCCTCGAGGCGATCGAGCGCGTCCTCACCGGCCGGCGGGCCTAGACACGCTCGCGGGCCGCCGGGCCTAGACACGGAGACGGCGCCCTGGGGCGCCGTCTCGAGCCGGTTCCGGCCCCCGTGGGAGGGTCGGTCGGAGGCTGGGTCAGTCGCCCGTGCCGACGAGCCCCACCTCGTCGGGCTCGTGGCCCGTGCCGGTTCCGAACTTGTCGGGCTCGTGGCCCGTGCCGGTACCGAACTTGTCGGGCTCGTTACCCGTGCCGAACGAGTGACCCTCGAAGTCCTCGTCGTCCGCCTCGTCGGCGCGATCGACATCGTGTCCGGTTCCGGTTCCAACCTTGTCGAGCTCGTCCGACACAGCTGCCTCCTTTGACTGGATGCCCTCGGATGGGCCGTACACCCCACCCGACGCGCGGGCGGGGTGAAATCTTCCCGCGTTTCTGGTGTGGTTGGCAACCCCGATGGACGCCACGCTCGAGGGAGAGACCGAGGGCCGGATCCGCGCGGCGACCCGCGCGCTGCGCGACGTGTTCGCGAGCCCCGTGCTTCGCCGCCTGCAGCTCGCCTGGATCGGATCGATCCTCGGCGGTTGGGCATTCGTCGTCGCCCTCGGCGTCTACGCGTACGACCAGGGAGGCGCCGCAGCGGTCGGGCTCATCGGGGTCATCCGTCTCGCCCCGGCTGCGATCCTGGCGCCGTTCACCTCGTCCCTCGCCGACCGGCTGCCGCGCGTCACCGTGATGTTCTGGAGCGACGTCGTTCGGGCTGCCGTGATGGTCGCGTCGGCGGCGACGATCGCAGCGGACGGGCCGGCGCCGGTGGTCTACGCGCTCGTGACCGTCGCCGCCGTCGTCAGCACCGTCTTCCGCCCCGCGCAGGCGGCCCTCCTTCCCTCGCTCGTCACCTCGCCCGGCCAACTGACCGCGGCGAACGTCGCGTCGAGCACGCTCGAGAGCGTGGGCATGTTCCTCGGCCCCGCACTCGGCGGTGTTCTCCTCGCGGTCTCGAGCGCATCCGTCGTGTTCGCGGCGAACGCGCTGACCTTCGTCTGGTCGGCAGTGCTCGTGATCGGGCTTCGGAGCCACGAGCCGCCGCGTGTGCGCGAGCCTCGCGAGTCCGCCCGGCCGGGACTCTCCTCGTTGCTGGCGGGGGTCTCGACGATCGTCCACGAGCCGAACCTTCGCACGCTCGTCGGGCTGTACGGCGCGCAGACGCTCGTCGCCGGAGCCGTGAACGTCCTCGTCGTCGTCGCGGCGTTCCAGTTGCTCGACCTCGACGAGGCGGGCGTCGGCCTCCTCTACGCGGCCGTGGGCGTAGGAGGCCTGCTCGGCGGCTTCGTCGCGCTCGTGCTCGCCGCACGCGGCCGGCTTGCGCGGGACTTCGCGATCGGGCTCGCGCTCTTCGGTCTCCCGCTGGCGCTGATCGGTGGGCTGCCGACGGCCCTCGTGGCGGTCGTCGCTCTCGCGATCGTGGGCATCGGGAACTCGATCGTCGACGTGAACGCTCTCACGATCATGCAGCGGGCCGTCCCGGACGCCGTCCTCGGCCGCGCACTGGGCGCGCTGGACGGACTCCTCCTCGCCACGCTCGGCCTCGGCTCCCTTCTCGCGCCCGTGCTCGTCGGCCTCGTCGGAGCCGAGTGGTCGCTCGTGATCACGGGCGCGCTGCTGCCCGTCCTGGCGCTCCTCACGCGGCCGCGCCTGCGGGCGATCGACATCGCCGCCGCCGTGCCGGAGGCGACCGGCCTCTTGCGGCGCGTCCCGCTGCTCGCGGTGCTGCCCGAGCCCGTGCTGGAGCGCCTGGCGCGCGATTCCGCGACGGCCACGTTCCCGGCCGGCGCGACGATCGTCCGCGAGGGCGACGCCGGCGACCGGTTCTACGTCGTCTCGACCGGCACCGTGGGGATCCTCGGCCGGGAGTTCGGCCCCGGCGAGGCGTTCGGCGAGATCGCGCTGCTGCGCGACGTCCCGCGAACCGCGTCCGCGACCGCGGTCACGGACGTCTCGCTCGTGACGCTCGAGCGTGCGCCGTTCGTCGCGGCCGTCACGGGCCACGCGCCGAGCGCGGCGCAGGCGGACACGCTGATCGCGGCCCGCCTCGGATCGCTCAGCGCCCGGGGCTCCTCGTCGGTGTGAAGTACGCCTCCTCGCGGTTCTCCGGCTGCGGATCGTCGACCTCCTCGAGCACGTCCTCTGCCGAGCTCTCCTCCTGCTCCTCCATCCGGCGGAGGGAGGCGAGCGAGAGCCCTTCGCGCGCGAGCATCACAAGGCCGACGCCGACGCCCACCGACATCTCGACCGCCTGCAGCACGAGCCCGTACGCGAACCCCGTGCCGTAGGCGACGCCGTAGGACACGAGCGGAAGCGCGACCGCCGCCTGGAGCAGGCCGACGTTTCCCGGCCAGAGGGGGAAGATCGTCGCGACGTTCATCAGGAGGAGGACGAGCGCGGCGGCCGGGAGCGGCACGCCCATGTCGAACGCCGCCGTCACGGCCCAGACCGCGAGCAGCTGGAACACCCAGCCGAGGAGCTGGAAGAACCCCGCCGCCAGGGCCGCTCCCGGCGTCCGCAGCACCGCGAGCCCCTGACGGGCCATCGCGAGCAGCCGCCGAACCGTGCCGAGGCCGTCCACGTGCACCCGTGCCCGCTCCCGGCGCGCCGAGATGATCCCCACCGTGAGCAGCGCGAGGCCGACGAGCCCGACGACCACGATCCCGGTCACCGCCCAGTGCGGGATCTTCGCCGTCGCGAGGACGTACGCGACGAGAAGGGCGATCGGGAACAGGTCGAACAGCCGGTGGGCGAAGACGGTGCCGAGGAGCGTCGCGCTCGTCCCCGACCCGTGCGGCACGTGCCGCCTCAGCACCGCCACCCGCGCGAGCTCGCCCGCGCGCGCGGGCAGCACGGCGTTTCCGAGCAGCCCGACGCCGAAGGCCGAGAACACCTGCTGGAACGCGGGGTGCGGCTCGGGCAGCGCCTGCCGGATCGTGAGGTTCCACGACACCACCCGGACGAGCACGGAGACGAGGTTGAGGATCACGCCGACGATCACCCACCGCCAGCTGACGAAGTCGAACGCGTGGTAGACCGTGCTCCACTCGGGGCCCCGCCAGTAGATCGCGAGCACCGCGGCGACGAGGGAGGCGAGCACGAGCACGCCCCGCGCCCAGGGGTTCTCGTACAGCGCGACGAGCCGCTTCACGCCGCCTGCGCCTCCGCCTCCGTCCCGGTCACGCGCTCGTAGATCGCCTCGAGCCGCCTCGCGATGTCGCCCCACGAGTAGCGCGCCTCCGCGAGACGCCTCGCCGCCGCTCCCATCGCGGCGCGCCGCGGCTCGTCGGCCAGCAGGCTCTCGACGGCGTCGACGAGCGCGGCGACGTCGCCCGCGGGCACGCGGACCGAGGTCTCCGGCGTGACGACCTCGCGGTACCCCTCGATGTCGGAGGCCACCACGGGTGTCGCGCACGCGAACGCCCGCGTGAGCACCATCCCGAAGCTCTCGCCGCCGAGCGACGGGGCGACGAGCGCCTTCGTCGAGCGGAGCAGATCGGTGAGGGCGTCCTGCGAGAGGAAACCGACCACGTCGATCCCGTCGTCGGACACGCCGAGACGCGTGAGGAGGAGCCGGACGGCGAGCGGGTCCGCGCCCGCGACCGCGAGCCTGGCCCGCGTGCGCCGCCGGATCTCGGGCCACGCGCGGAGGAGGACGTGGAGCCCCTTCCGCGGCTCGTGCCGGCCGGCGAAGACGATCGTGTGCTCCCGGCCGGCGGGCTCGGCCACGTCGGGGATCAGTACCCCGTTGGGGACGATCTCGACCGGCCCGTCGAGCCACGCCTCGACCGAGGCACGCGCGCGCTCGGAGACCGCGACCCGCTGGTCGACGCGATCCATCAGGAAGCCCCATGCGGGCATCCCGAACCGCATCCAGCCGAGGTCGCCCGAAGCGTGGTGGGTGGCGACCATCGGCGTCTTCGCGACGGCGAGCACCGCCACGCAGATCGCAGGCGTCATCGGCTCGTGCAGGTGGAGCACGTCGAAGCGCTCCCTCTCGAGCACGCGCCGGACGCGGAAGAACGAACGCGGGCTGAGCACGATGTTCGGCAGCGACCCGTTCGCCGGCACGATCACGGAACGTCCGACCGAAATGACGTTGGCCGGCGGGTTGCCGTGCCGCCCGACGCGCGGGTGCAGCGCACGCGTGAACTGGCCCGGCGGGTCGTTTCCCATCACGAGCCGCACCTCGTGCCCGCGCGCCTCCAGCGCGGCTGCCTGGAGCTCCGCATGCTCGACGACCGCCCCCCAGAACGACCACGAGAACGGCACGACGATGCCGATCTTCACGCGGGCAGCCTAACGAGGCCGGGCGCTCGAGGGCCGGGGCGCGTGACGGCCCCGCGCCGCGGCTAGCAGGTGGCGCCCGGGCGGACGCGCTCCCAGGCGCCGGCGAGCGCGTCGAGCTCCGCGTCGTCGAAATGCGTCAGGAACCGCTGCCTGACGCCCTCGATCAGCGTCGGGCGCGCCTCGCAGAGGGCCTCCCGACCCTCCTCGGTGAGCCGTGCGTACATCACGCGCCGGTCATCGGCACATCCCTCGCGTACGACGAAGCCGGACCGCACGAGCCGATCGACGAGCCTCGTGACGCCGCTCTGGCTCAGCAGGATCGACTGGGCGAGCTCGCTCATCGTCAGCCGCGCCTCCGGCGCGCCCTCCAGATGGAAGAGCACCTCGTAGTGGGCGAGCGGCAGACCATGGGCCGTCTCCAGCTCGGCGTTGAGCTGCCGGACGAGCCCCGAGTGCACGCGGAGGAACCCGCGCCATGCGGCAAGCTCCCGCTCGTTGAGGAGGGCTGGCGCTGTTTCTTGCATCTGCAACTATTGTAGTTGCTCCTGGCGCTCTGTCACGTGGGCCGAAACGGGCAGGATGCGGTGACACGATGCAGCTCGAGGGAATCCACCACGTCACGTGCATCACGGGCGATGCCCCGGGCAACGTCGCCTTCTACACCGGGGTGCTCGGGCTGCGACTCGTGAAGAAAACCGTCAACCAGGACGACCCGACGGTCTACCACCTCTTCTACGCGGACGAGAACGGCAGCGCGGGCGCGGACATCACGTTCTTCGAGTACCCCGGAGCGCGGCGCGGCCGCGCCGGCGCCGGGATGGTGCACACCGTCACGTTCCGCGTCGGCTCCGAGGAGGCGCTCGACTTCTGGGAGACGCGGCTCGGGGAGCGCGGCGTTCGCGCCGGTCGTGACGCTGGCCGCCTCGGGTTCGAGGATCCCGAGGGCCTCGGCCTCGAGCTCGCGGTGTCGGATGCGCCGGACGAGCCGCTCGTCGCGCGGCATCCCGAGATTCCGGCGGAGGTCGCGCTGCAGGGGTTCGACGGCGTCCGCGCCTTCGCCGCCGACCCCGGGCCGAGCCGCAACCTGCTCGAGGAGGTGATGGGCTTCCGGCCTGTCGGAGACGCCGCCTGGGAGCTTCGCGGCCGGGAGCGCGGCGGTCTGTACGCCTACGACGTGCCGCCCGCATCCGGCGTCGGCGTCCCAGGGGCAGGCACCGTGCACCACGTCGCCTGGGCGTCGACGATGGACGACCACGAGGCGTGGCAGCGGCGCGTGAGCGAGGCCGGGATGCACGCGACTCCGGTGATCGACCGCTTCTGGTTCCGCTCGGTCTACTTCCGCGAGCCGAGCGGTGTGCTCTTCGAGCTTGCGACGCTCGGCCCCGGCTTCGGCATCGACGAGGATCCCGACCACCTCGGCGAGGCCCTGATCCTCCCGCCCGCGTTCGAGCATCTCCGGCCGAGGATCGAGCAGGTGCTGACTCCGCTGCCCGACCCGCGCGTCGCGTGGGCCTGACGGAGACGGGCGCCGAGCCGCTCGTCGCACGGTGGCGCGAGCCGGCCGGCGACGCCGAGGGTGCGCTCGTCCTGTTGCACGGCCGAGGCGCCGACGAGAACGACCTCCATCCCCTGCTCGACCTCCTCGACCCGGAGCGTCGTCTGCTCGGGGTCACGCCCGGCGGACCGTTGCAGCTGCCTCCGGTCGGCCGCCACTGGTACGCGCTCGGCGGGATCCCGACCCCCGACCCGACGACGTTCCTGTCGACGGCGCCTCGCCTCGCCGCGTTCCTCGACGCCCTGCCCGTGCCGTTCGAGCAGGTCGTGCTCGGCGGGTTCTCGCAGGGCACGGTGATGAGCTGGGCGATGACGCTCGGGCCCGAGCGGCCGCGGCCCGCCGGGGTGCTCGCCCTGTCGGGGTTCCTCCCGCGCGTCCCGGGCTACCCCCTCGACCCGGCGAAGCTCGCAGGCGTTCCCGTCGCGGTGGCGCACGGCACCCTCGACCCGGTGATCCCGTTCCGCTTCGGCGAGGAGGCCGCGGAGACCGTGACGGCGGCAGGCGCCGACGTCATCCGGCTCGAGACCGACGTCCCGCACATGGTCGACCCGGCGTGGATCGAGCCGCTTCGCGCGCTCGTCGCGCGCGCGATGTCCTCGTAGCACGGCGCCAACAGGTCGTTTTTCCCGGCGCGTAGACTCCCGCGGATGCTCCTCGAGGACGTCGGGCTCGCCGAGCTGCACACCCATCTCGGCGGCTCGGTGGCGTCGGACATCATGTGGAGCCTCGCCCACGAGCAGGGGATCGCGCTCCCGGTGAAGGACTACTGGGAGTTCGACAGGCTCGTGACCGTCTCCGACCCGCGCGGCGTCCCCGACCTCGACGCGCTCGACGCGATCTACCACTGGACCGAGCTGATCCAGTCGTCCCCGTTCGCGGTCGAGCAGTCCGTGCACGGGGCCATCGGCGGCGCGTACCGCTCGCAGCGGATCACCACGCTCGAGCTGCGCTTCAACCCGATGAAGCGGAACCGAGGCGGCGAGCGGGACCTCGACCACATCATCCTCGCGGCGAGCCGCGGGCTCGACATCGCGCGTCTCGAGTACCCGCAGGTACGGGCAGGCCTGATCCTGATGATGGACCGAACCTTCGACGCCCGGCAGAACGGGATCATCGTCGAGAAGGCGATCCGCTGGGCGGGCCGCGGCGTCGTCGGCGTCGACATCGCCGGCCCGCGTCCCGGTGGCGCCCGCTACGACTACACGCAGCTCGCGCCGATGGTCGAGGAGGCGCGCGCGGCAGGCCTCGGCGTGACGATCCACGTCGGCGAGGAGGGCGAGACCGGCGGGGAGGAGATCGGCCAGGTCGTCGAGTCGCTCCGGCCGGACCGGATCGGGCACGGCGTGCTCGCGGCCCGCGACGCCGCGCTGATGGGCCTCCTGCGGGACGCCGACGTGACGTTGGAGATCTGCCCGACGTCGAACCTCCTGACCGGCGCCCTCGCGAGCGAGGACGAGGTGCGCGAGACGTTCCGCAGGTTCGTCGAGCACGGCGTCGCCTTCACGATCGCGACGGACGGGCCGGAGATGATGCGGACGCACCTTCGCGACGAGCTCGCCCTGCTCCACCGGATCGGCGCGCTCGACGAGCTGGAGCTCGCCCAGGCAAACGCCCGGGGCCACGCGGCCTCGTTCGTCGGTCGGGACGAGCCGGACGACTAGGCGGCCGGTGGAGTCGAGCCGGTCGTGCCCGGCTCGGACCCTGCGGGGGGCGCGGCGTCGTCGTCGCGGTCGGTCAGCTCGGAGACCGTGTCCTTGACCTCGCCGGCGGCGCCGCCCGCGGCGTCGGTCGCCTTGTCCCACGCCTGACCTGCCGAGTCCTGCGCCTTGTCGACGACCGGGGCCGCCTTGTCGGCAGCGTCGCCGGCCGTGTCCTTGGCCCGTCCCAGGAGCTTGTCGAGGAATCCCATCGACCTGACGATACGTCGCCGCCCCTCGACCCG
The DNA here is from genome assembly GCA_036406535.1 of Gaiella sp. Classification (GTDB taxonomy): domain Bacteria; phylum Actinomycetota; class Thermoleophilia; order Gaiellales; family Gaiellaceae; genus Gaiella. Next base: position 1,838 of record DASXAW010000145.1, on the reverse strand, counting down.
CAAACCGCCTCCGTCCGACGCGCGGGAGCGGGATCGATTCTGCGACGCTCGTCGTTGTGACCCGTGTGACCCGTCCTTCCGCCGACCTCACAGGACGCGCGCGACCGACGTTCCACCCTGCATGAGGGGCTCGTCCCGGCTCAGGCTCTGGACCGCGCTGTGGATCGTCTACCTCGTCTGGGGCTCGACCTATCTCGGGATCAAGATCGCGGTGCGGACGCTTCCGCCGCTCCTCACCGCCGGCACGCGGTTCCTCGCGGCCGCCGGGATCCTCGCGCTCATCGCGCTCGCCGCCCGGAGGTCGCTCCGGGTCACGCCGCGAGAGGCGCTCGCCGCCGGAGGACTCGGCGTCGCGCTCCTCACGCTCGGCGTCGGGATGGTGCACGTCGCCGAGACCCGGATCGACTCGGGCGTCGCCGCGATGATCGCCGGCTCGGTTCCGCTCCAGATCGTGCTCATGCGACGCCTGGTCGGCGAGAAGGTGCCGCACGCGACCGCTGTCGCCGCGCTCGTCGGGCTCGTCGGCCTCGCCCTCGTCGTCGGCCCGGGCGGCTTCGGCGGCGGCTCGGAGGCAGTCGGCCTGCTCATCATGCTCAGCGCATCGGTGTCGTGGGCGCTCGGCTCGTTCGCCTCGCGCAGCCTGCGTATCCCGAGCGACCCGTTGGTCGCCTCGGCGTACGAGATGCTCGGCGGCGGCGCGGTGCTCCTCGTCGCCGCGGTCGCGGCCGGTGAGCTCGGCGACCTCGACGGTTCCTCGCTCGAGCCCGGCCCGCTCGCTGCCTGGGCGTACCTCACCGTCGTCGGCTCGGTGATCGGGTTCAGCGCCTACGCCTGGCTGCTCGGGAACGCGCCGATCTCGCAGGTCGTGACGCACCAGTACGTGAACCCGCTGGTCGCGGTCGTTCTCGGCGCGCTCATCCTCGACGAGCGCCCCGGCCCGGCGACGCTCGCGGGCGCCGCGTTGATCGTCGGCGCGGTTGCCGTGACCGCGAGCCGGGAGGGGCGGTCGCAGGCCCCGGTGCGGGAGCCTACGTCTCGACCTGCGTCCGCTGCGCCGCGAGAAACTCGAGCAGATCCGACCGGGTGACGATCGCGACGGGCCGGCCCGCCTGCCCGACCAGCACCGCGCCGCCCGCCCCCGTCAGCTCCTGGAAGACGTCGTCGATCGAGGCGGCGGCGTCGACCGCGGCGAGCGGCGGCTGCATCGCAACCGCGACGTCGTCGTTGAGCGCGTCGGGGTTGCGGAAGACCCGGTCGAGCAGGCTCCGCTCCTGGAGCGAGCCGACGACGTCCGTGAGCGACTCGGCGGGACGGCTGCGGACGACGGGGAGCTGCGAGATCCCGTAGCGCTGGAGCAGGTCGATCGCGCCGCCGACCTTCTCGTGGGCCTCCACGACCACCAGCTCGGGCACGCCGCTCTCCTCCGCCCGCCGGAAGCGGAGCACCTCGTCCACCGTCGGGGCGGGCGCCCGCCGCTCCATGAAGCCGTACTGGATCATCCAGTTGTCGTCGTAGAACTTCGAGAGGTACGAGCGGCCGCCGTCGGGGAACGTCATCAGGACGGTCGAGCCCGGCCCCAGCCGCCGTGCGACCTGGAGCGCCGCCCACGCGGTCGAGCCGCAGGAGCCGCCGACCAGCAGCCCCTCCTCGCGTGCGAGTCGCCGAGCGGTGAGGAACGAGTCGCGATCGGAGACGCGGACCCACTCGTCGACGACCGACGGGTCGAGCGTCCCGGGCCACGTGTCCTTTCCGATTCCCTCGACGAGGTACGGGTGCGTCGGGTGCAGGTCGTCGGCCGTGAACACGGAGCCCTCCGGATCGGCGCCGACGATCAGCAC
>DASXAW010000144.1:0-1951 GCA_036406535.1 Gaiella sp. | reverse complement strand
CGGTCTGCACTACCTCGTCCTCGGAGGCGACGCGGCCTGGGACGATCCGCTCGACGAGCACCGGGCTTTCCTCGCCGAGTTCGTCGCGACCCAGGGCGTGCAGACGAACGAGGTGCAGCGCTCGTGGGTCCTGCTGCCGCTGCTCCTGCGTGTTGCGCAGCGGATGGAAGCCGGGACGTTCGACCTGGTCGAGCTCGGGCCGAGCGCCGGGCTGAACCTCGTCTGGGATCGCTATCGCTACTCGTACGAGGCGGGGGAGTGGGGAAGGCCGGACGCGGTGCTCGACTTCGAGGGCGAGGAGCGGCGCCCTGTTCCCGGCGGGCTGCTGGAGCTCGAGCCGCGGGTCGCCGGTCGGATCGGGATCGACCTGTCGCCGATCGACGTGACGACGGAGAACGGGGCGCGGCTCCTGCGCTCGTTCGTCTGGGCCGGTCAGGAAGACCGCATGCGCCGGCTCGACAAGGCGATCGAGGCGGTTCGCGCCGAACCGCCCGAGCTCGTGCGGGGCGACTACGTCGAGGAGCTGCCGGGGGTGCTCGCGGCGCGGCCCAGCGGGCTCACGATCGTCTTCCAGACCGCGTCGTTCGGCTACATCGGGGACGAGGGCCGTGCTCGGGTGCGCTCGGTGCTCGAGGAGGCCGGCGAGACTCGACGGCTGGCGTTCATCTCCACGGGCAAGCCCCGCGACGGCGAGGACTGGGGCCTGAGGATCGTCTACTGGCCGGGCGGCGAGCGCGAGTTCGCGGGTCACGCGGACTTCCACGGCTCCTGGCTTTCCTGGGAACTGTGATCACGTCCGCGCACAACCCGAAGCTGCGGCTGGTCCACCGGCTGCTCGAGTCGCGGCGCCAGCGCGAGCGGGAGGGGCTGTTCGTCGTCGAGGGCGAGGATCTCGTGCAGGCCGCCGACGATGCGGGTGTCGACCCGGTCGAGGTGTTTCGTGCGGGCGAGGACGTCGAGCCGGAGCTGCTGGCGAAGATCTCGACGATGGGGCATCCGCCGCGGGTAGTGGCGCTCTTCCGGCGCGAGTCGCTTCCGCGCGGCGTCGAGCCGGTCTCGCTCTCGCTTTGGCGTGTGGGGGATCCGGGGAACCTCGGGACGATCCTGCGCGCGGCCGACGCGTTCGGAGCTTCCGTTGCCTTGTCGCCGGGCTGTGCCGATCCGACGGGGCCGAAGGCACTCAGGGCATCGGCGGGTGCGATCTTCCGCGTTCCGCTGGCCGGGTTCGACGAGCCGTCCGGGAAGCGGGTCGCGCTCGTGTCGCACGACGGCGTTCCGCTCTCGAGCCTCGATCCGGGTGTTCCGGTCACCTATGTTCTCGGCGCCGAGCGGGAGGGCCTGCCGGACGACGTGGTCGCCGCCTGCGACGAAACGGCGACGATCCCGCTGGCCGAGGGCGCGGAATCGCTCAACGTGGCGGTTGCGGGAGCGATCGCGCTGTATGAGCACCGGCGGGGCCGCTAGAGTCGAGGCATGGCGAAGATCGTCGGCGTCTGGACGTCACCCGCGCGCAAGAGCGGCGTCTCGGAGGGACATGAGCGCCGTCAGGTGATCCCCGGCGAGGGCGTCGAAGGCTGCGCGCACGCGAACCCGCCGAAGCGTGAGGTGCTGTTCGTGTCGAAGGAGCACCTCGACTCGGTCGGCGTCGAGCCGGGTGCGATCCGCGAGAACTTGACGGTCGAAGGCGACGACGTGCAGCAGTGGCCGATCGGGCAGCGCGTGAAGGTGGGCGGGGCGGTCTTCGAGATCACGATGGTCTGCGATCCGTGCCAGCGGATGGACGACCTCCGGCAAGGCTTGCGGGCCGAGTTGGACGACAAGCGCGGCATGCTCGCCCGTGTCGTCGAAGGCGGCGAAGTCGCAATCGGCGACGAAGTCGAGCTCCTCTAACCCCGGGGTCAGACCCCTTTACAAATTCGTCGCGCCGACTCCCGTGGCTCCACGGCGTGTG
>DASXAW010000143.1:0-39936 GCA_036406535.1 Gaiella sp. | reverse complement strand
CATTCGCGAGGTCGAGGAGGAGACGGGGCTACGCTGCGCGCTCGAGGAGGAGCTGCCGTCGACGTCGTACGTCGACCACCACGGCAGGCCGAAGCTCGTCCGCTACTGGCGCATGCGGCCCCTGTCGGAGGAGCTCCGCCTCGAGCACGAGGCCGACGACGCGCGGTGGCTCTCGCCGGCCGAGGCGGCGCGGCTCCTCACGTACGACCGCGATCTCGAGGTCCTGCGCTCCCTCGACGGCTGACCCGCCTGCTCGTCAACCGGCGGCAGTCTCCTCGCGGAGCACAAGGCGCGAGAGCTCGCACCGCGGCGGCTACCGTGCGCGCTGCGATGACGCGTACCTCGCAGATGCAGTCGCGGCGGTCTGCCCCGCCGCAGACGGGGATCGAGCCGCGGAATTCGGCTCCTGCCGAATCCCGCTCGGCGGGCAGGCGATGAGCAGCGAGGTGATCTACACGATGTACCGGGCCGACAAGTTCTACGGCCCGGACCGCCAGGTGCTGGCGAACATCTCCCTGTCGTTCCTGCACGGGGCGAAGATCGGCGTGCTCGGCCCGAACGGCGCCGGGAAGTCGACGCTGCTGCGGATCATGGCCGGGCTCGAGGAGCCGTCGTCGGGCGTGGCGGAGCTCGATCCGAAGGCGTCGGTCGGGCTGCTCCCGCAGGAGCCCGAGCTCGACCCCGCGAAGGACGTCCGCGGGAACGTCGAGGACGGCGTCCGCGAGCTCCGCGACCTCCTCGACCGCTTCGAGGCGATCTCGGCCGCGTTCGCGGAGCCGGAGGCGGACTTCGACGCGCTCCTCGCCGAGCAGGCGACCGTCCAGGAGCGGATCGACCGCGCCGACGCGTGGAGTCTCGACCAGACGCTCGACCGCGCCATGGACGCGCTGCGCCTCCCCGAGGGAGACCGCGACGTGACGACCCTCTCCGGCGGCGAGCGACGTCGCGTCGCGCTCTGCCGGCTCCTTCTCTCCGCGCCCGACCTGCTGCTTCTCGACGAGCCGACGAACCACCTCGACGCCGAGTCCGTCGCCTGGCTCGAGCGGCACCTGGAGGGCTACCGCGGCACCGTCATCGCGGTGACGCACGACCGGTACTTCCTCGACAACGTCGCCGGCTGGATCCTCGAGCTCGACCGCGGGCGCGGCATCCCGTTCCAGGGCAACTACTCGTCGTGGCTCGAGCAGAAAGAGGCGCGGCTCGCGACCGAGGAGAAGCAGAACGCAGCCCGGCGCCGCACGCTTCAGCGCGAGCTCGAGTGGGTGCGGATGAGCCCGACCGCGCGTCATGCGAAGTCGAAGGCGCGCCTCGCCGCCTACGAGAAGCTCCTCGCCGAGGACCAGGCCACGAGGCTCGACAGCGTCGAGATCCACATCCCGGCGGGCCCGCGGCTCGGCGACGTCGTCGTCCGGGCGGACAAGGTGCAGAAGGGCTTCGGCGACCGCCTCCTGATGGAGGACCTCACGTTCGAGCTTCCGCCCGGCGGGATCGTCGGCGTGATCGGCCCGAACGGCGCAGGCAAGACGACGCTCTTCCGCATGATCGCGGCCGAGGAGCAGCCGGACGCGGGGTCTCTCGAGGTCGGCGACACCGTCGAGCTCGCGTACGTCGACCAGTCCCGGGCCGCGCTCGAGGGAACGAACACGGTCTGGAAGGAGATCTCCGGCAACCAGGAGACGATCGAGCTCGGCAAGCGGGAGGTCAACTCGCGCCAGTACGTCTCGTGGTTCAACTTCCGCGGCGGCGACCAGCAGAAGCTCGTCAAGGACCTCTCAGGCGGCGAGCGGAACCGCGTGCATCTGGCGAAGCTCCTTCGCTCCGGCGGCAACCTGCTGCTCCTCGACGAGCCGACGAACGACCTCGACGTCGACACCCTGCGCGCGCTCGAGGAGGCGCTCGTCGACTTCGCAGGCTGCGCCGTCGTGATCTCGCACGACCGCTGGTTCCTCGACCGTGTCGCGACGCACATGCTCGCCTTCGAGGGCGACTCGCAGGTGACGTGGTTCGAGGGCTCCTACCAGGAGTACGCCGACTGGGTGCGCGAGACGCGCGGCCCGGAGGCCCTCGAGCCGCACCGCATCGCCTACAAGCCGCTCGTCCGCCCGGGCTGAGCCGAAGCGCCGTCAGTCCGCGAGCGCCTCCACCACGAGCTCCTGAAAACGGGCGATGAGCTGCTCCGACTCGGGAAGCAGCACGCCCGACTCGAGCGCGCCGCTCGCGATGCCGCGCTGGACCGATTCGACGAGCGCGCGATCCTCTTCGCCGACCCGCTCGTCGAGCTCGAGAAAGCCGCGTAGCCACTCGTCGTCGGCGTCCTCGCCGACGAAGTAGTCGAGGAACCGATGCGTCCGCTCCGGGCCGCGCGGGACGATCGGACCGATCGAGAGGTTCTGCCGGCCGGGCATCACGTTCACGACCGTGTTCGGGAAGAGGAAGTGGAACTGCCCGCGGGAGACGGTGTCGGTGCCAGGCTGAAGGCCGCCGGCGGCGTCCTTGCTGCGGGGCGGCCCGAACTGCGAGAGCAGCGTCCCTGCATGCTCCAGGAGGTATGCGTCCTCCGACACGTCGAGCGTCGTCGCGAGGCTCGGATGGGCGACCGCGCAGTGGTAGCACTCGAGGAAGTTCTCGGCGCAGACCTTCCAGTTGCACGCGTACTCGTCGCTCGCCGCGCGCGAGTGGAAGCGCAGCGCATCGAGGTCGACGCCGCCGTCTGCGAGGAGCCGCGGCAGCTCGCCGAGCGTGTCCGCGAGAGGCTCGGCGGCCGTGTCGGGGTTCACGAAGACGAACGGGCCGAAGGAGTCGACGGAGACGGGCACGAGCGACAGCGACCCAGGGTCGAAGGCATCCTCGCGCTCCGTGCGCGGCGCGCTCCGCAGCGTGCCGTCGAGGCCGTACGTCCAGGCGTGGTACGGGCATTGGATCGTCTCGCGCCGTGCATCCGCCTCGCAGAGCACGTGACCCCGGTGGCGGCACACGTTGACGAACCCGCGAAGCTCGCCGTCGCGCCCGCGGACGACGAGGATCGGAAGCGAGCCGGCCCACGCCGGGGTCATGCTGCCCGGCTCCGCGACGAGGTCCGTCCGGGTCGCGTACTGCCAGCTGCGCGCGAAGATCCGCTCCTGCTCGACCCCGAGCGCCGTCGGGTCGATGTACCAGGCGTACGGGAGGGTCGGGATGCCGGCGCCGCTCGCGATCCCCGGAATCTACTGTCGAGGCTCGAGGGGTTCGCGCGCTCGACGCGAGATAGGCATGCCATCCATGGCTTGTAAGGCTCTCCTTACATCGAGCGTCGCATAAGCTATACGCTCCGCGTATGACAAACCGTATTCGCTTCTCTCTGCTCGCCGTCGTGCCGGCGATCGCGCTCGGCGCGACGCTCGCCTCGACCGCAGCCGCGGCACCGGAGCGCAAGAGCTCGAGCGCCGCGACCCCGAACTACGCCGGCATCAAGACGTATCTCGTCGGTCGCTCGACGTCGCTCGTCGGCGCGCTCGGCGTGATCCAGCGGCGCGCCGAGCGCTACTACGCCCTCGCAAAGAGCGAGCAGTTCTCGTATCCACGCCTGTGGAGCCGGCATCGCGCCGAAGTCGCCCCGCTCCTGGCGGGTCTCAAGCCCGCTTTCAACCGCGCCCACAAGGCCTACGAGGAGGAAGAGGGCATCATCGCCGGCGTTCCGTCGCTCGCGCAGTACGACGTGATCATGGACTCGGGAACGAGCGCCGCCGACGACCCGCAGACCGCGGTGCCGTTCGACCTGAAGCTCCCGAACGGCAAGGTCTTCCCGAAGCCCGGGAACTTCTTCCACGCCCTGCTCGAGCCGACGATCTGGGGCACGGACCCGAGGTTCGTCGCGTCGGGCGGCGTGCGGGCCGACCTGAACGGTGACGGCACGGTCGAGTTCGGCGAGGTGCTGCCGGACGCGAACGTCCTCGTCGCGACCGCGCGCAGCTTCGTGTCCTACGCTCGCAAGAGCGACGCCGCCGCCAAGGCGTGGAAGCCGAGCGCCTCCGACGTCCTCACCGCGCTCGTCGTGATGGTGCCCACGGTCGAGGGCTACTTCGGCGAATGGAAGAGCTCTCGGGCGATCGCCGGCGCAAACGCGAAGGAGAAGGCGTTCGTCGCTCACTCACGCCTCATCGACGTGCACGGCATCCTCTTCAGCCTCCAGAACGTGTACAGGGGGATCCGGCCGCTCGTCGCCCAGGGCGGGACGGCGCAGAGCGCGAGGATCGCGTCGTCGCTCGCCGGCCTGACGAAGTTCGTCGACGGGATCCACGCGCAGGAGAAGGCGGGGAAGCAGTTCACGCCGAAGCAGGCAGATCTGTTCGGCAGCCGCGCGCAGGAGCGCGCCAACGCGATCGCGGGGCAGATCACCCAGGTCGCGGGCGTCCTCGGCATCGAGCTGCAGGCCTGATCGGCGGGACTGCGGGTGGCAGCGGCGGAACGCGACGGCATGTGGGCGACGGGGCGGCTCGCGCTCGCGCTCGCAGCCGTCGCGGTTGCCGCGGCGGTCGGAGTGGGCCGGGCGACCGCGGCGCCGGCACCGCCCCCGTGGCAGTCCTTCGACGCCCTGGACGCGGCGCTGTTCGATGCCGAGCTCGCCGCGACGACCGACGACGCGAGTGCGCTGGCGGCGGCCGGGACGCGGGCCGCCGCGGCGGCGAACCGGCTCGCGGCCGGCTTCGACCCGTCGGCTCGCGCGAGCGCGAGCCGCCTGCGTGGCGCAGCCGGCGCGGTCGCCTCCGAGCGAAGCGGCGTCGGCCTCGCCGTCGCTGCCGCGTCCGCGCGGGCTGCCGCACTCTCGGGCGCTTACGAGACGGTTCTCGCCGCGACCCGCGCCGGAGACCTCGACAGGGCCCGCGACTGGCTCCTCGTCCGGGAATTCAAGCCCGTCACGCGGTTCGCGCATCCGAGCGCTGCGGCGAGCGTCGCGATCGCGTCGCTCGAGGACGGCGTCGTGCCGCGAGCACGGGCCGAGCAGTCGATCAGGAGCGACCTGCTCGACACGTACGAGGCGCTGCTGCGCTCCTCCCTCGCGGACACGCAGGATGCGTTCCGCGCGGGTCTCCCAGAGCGGGCGGCGGGCTCGGCCGGCACGGCGCGCGGGTACTGGTGGATCCTCCACGATGCCTACGCCCGTCAGCGGGGAGAGGCACGCGCGGCGCAGCTCGATGCTGCCTTCGACCGTGTCGTCGCCGCCGCCCGGAGCGGCAAGCCGGCGGCGACCGCGGCGGCTGCGTCAGCTGTCGAGGATCGGCTGCTCTCGTTCCGCGCGGCTCCGCTCACGTCGGCGGAGCAAGCGCGGCGGGCGGGTCAGCTGATCCGCTACCTCGGGCTCGTTCCGATCGAGTACGCGCGTGGCGTCGCCAATGGGACGGTCGTGGTGCCGATCGAGATCCAGGAGGCGATCGCGTTCCGCGACGGCGCCGCCGTCGCATTCGGTGAGCTCCAGTCCTACCTGGCCCAGCGGAACCTCGCCGCCACTCGCTCCGTCCGACGCACGCTCGCGGAGCTCGACGGACAGCTCGGAGACGCCGAGCGCGGAGCCGCCGTCGCCGATCCGGACGCGGTCGACCGACTCGCGCGGACGGCGACCGCGGCACTCGACGACGTCTACCCCGACGACTGGAAGGCGGGCACTGCGGAGGCCGACTTCGACGTGATCGCGACGCTGCTCCGGAAGGTCACCGCGCTCGCGGCCGCCGGCGACATGCGACGCGCCGAGTCGAGCCGGCTCGAGGCGTACGCGACCTTCGAGCTCGGCCCCGAGCAGCGGCTCCGGGGCCTTGCGCCGTCGTTGTTCCAGCGTGTCGAGGGGCTGTTCTGGTACGGCGCCGACGGCCATTCGGGGCTCGCCCAGCTCATGCGCCAGAACGCGAGCGCGGACGAGCTCACCGAGACGATGGGCGCGCTCGACCTGGCTCTCAAGGAGTCGGCCGAGGCGATCGGGAGTGGGCCGCAGTCCCAGACCGCGGTCGTCGTGAACAGCTCGATCATCGTCTTCCGGGAAGGGCTCGAGGCGGTTCTGATCCTGGCCGCGCTGATGGCGAGCATGGTCGGCGCGCAGCGACGACTCCGCAGGCCGCTGATGGCAGGCGTTCTCGTCGCCCTGGTCGCGAGCGCGGTCACCTGGGTGGTGGCGCAGACGGTGCTCGGATCACTCGCCGGATGGGGTGAGCGCCTCGAGGCGGTCGTCTCGCTCGTCGCCATCGGCGTCCTGCTCCTGATCCTCAACTGGTTCTACCACCGTGTCTACTGGCAGGAGAACCTGCACGACCTGCACAAGAAGAAGAAGCGCGTGCTCGCGGGCGCGTCGATCGGGATTCTCTCTGCGCAGGCCCTCGGGCTCGTCGCGCTCGGATTCTCGAGCGTGTACCGCGAGGGGTTCGAGACCGTGCTCTTCCTCCAGGCACTGACGCTCGAGGCCGGTGCCTGGACGGTCCTGCAGGGCGTCCTGCTCGGCTTCGCCGGCGTGGTCGGCGTCTTCGCGCTCGTCGTGGCGCTCGAGCGCCGGCTGCCCCACAAGAAGATGCTCGTCGCAACCGGGCTCCTCATCACCGGCGTGCTGGCCGTGCTCGTCGGGCACACCGTCCAGACGATGCAGGTCGTCGGGTGGATGCCGATCACCCCCGTCGACGGCCTCATGCTCCCGTTCTGGACGGGGACCTGGCTCGGCCTCTTCCCGACGTGGGAGGGTCTCGTGCTTCAGGCCGCCGCGATCGTGTTCGTCCTCGGGAGCTACGTCTTCGCCGAGGCGCTGCGCGCCCGGAAGCGTCGGCGGCTCATCGCCGGCGCGACGTCGACGCCGTCACCGGCCGACTTCCCAGGCGAGATGGGCGAGCTCCGGTTCGAGGAGCTTCTCCCACGCGAGGCGAACGGCCTTCGGCGAGCCGGGCATCGAGACGACGACCGCGCCGCGGTAGGTGCCGGCGGTCGCGCGGGAGAGCATCGCCGCCGCGCCGACCTGCTCGAAGCTGAGCATGCGGAAGAGCTCGCCGAACCCCGGGAGCGTCTTCTCGAGCAGCGCGGCGAGCGTGTCGTACGTGGTGTCGCGCCCTGAGACGCCCGTTCCGCCGTTGACGAGCACGACCTGGGCCGCGGCGACGAGCTCGTCGACGGCGGCCCGCACCTCGGCGGGCTCGTCGCGGACGACGTGGTAGCCGGAGACCCGGTTTCCGCCGTCGTCGATCCGTTCGCGCAGCCATTGCCCGTTCTCGTCCGTCTCGGGCGTCCGCGTGTCGCTGACCGTGACGAGCCCGACCGAGATCGGCCCTCGCGCGGCAGCGGCGGCGCGGTGCGCGTCGGTGCCCATGACCGTCGATCGTAGATACCCTGCGCGGGCGTGAGCGACCCGGCTTCGATCCTCGCGCGCGCGGAGGAGACGCTGCGCCCTCTCCACCTCGCCGCATCGCAGGCGTGGTGGAACTCGAGCACCTCGGCGACCGAGGAGCACGAGCGGGAGCGCGTCGCTGCCGAGCTTGCGCTCTCGGATGCCCTCGCGGATCCCGTCCTCTTCCGCGAGGTCTCGACAGCCCGGGACAACGGCTCGAGCGCCATGACCGCGCGTGAGCTGGAGCTCCTCTACCACGGGCTCGTGCCGAACCAGGTGCCCGAGGAGATTCGCCACCGCGTCGTCGAGCTCGAGGCCTCGGTCGACTCGCGCTTCAGCCAGCACCGCGCCACCGTCGGTGGTCGCCAGCTGGACGACAACGAGATCCGACGCGTGCTGCGCGAGAGTGACGATCCCGCCGAGCGTCGCGAGGCGTGGGAGGGGTCGAAGACCGTCGGCGCGACCGTCGCCGACGACGTCCGCCAGCTCGCGCGGCTCCGCAACGAGGCCGCGCGCGGGCTCGGCTACCGCGATTGGTTCGCCCTCGCGGTCGCGACGATGGAGATGGACGAGGATCGCCTCTTCCAGACGCTCGGCGAATGCGACGCATTGACTGCCGAGCCGTTCGCCCGCTGGAAGGCCGAGACCGACGCCGAGCTCGCGCGCCGTTTCGGCTGCTCGACGGACGAGCTTCGGCCATGGCACTACGAGGACGTGTTCTTCCAGGAGGTGCCTGTCACGGGCAGCGTCGACACGAGCGAGGCGTTCGCGGGAGCCGACGTCGTCGCGCTCGCGCGCGAGACGTTCGACGGCATCGGCCTCCCGACCGGCCCGATTCTCGGCCGCAGCGACCTCTTCCCGCGCGACGGCAAGTCCCAGCACGCGTTCTGCATCGACATCGACCGGGAGGGGGACGTCCGGGTGCTCGCCAACGTCGAGCACGACTCCTACTGGGCGGACACGATGCTCCACGAGCTCGGGCACGGCGTCTTCGATCTCGGCTTCGACGGCTCGCTCCCGTGGCTCATGCGCGAGGCGCACCTGACGGTCACCGAGGGGATCGCGATCATGATGGGCGCGCTCGCCCAGGAGACGGGGTGGCTGCGCGACGTGGTCGGCCTCTCGGCGGGAGAGGCGGAGGCGCTCGACGCCGGCCTGCGCCGAAGAGCCGCCGCCGAGTCGCTCGTGTTCGTCCGGTGGGTGCTCGTGATGACGAACTTCGAGCGCGCCTTCTACGCCGACCCGGAGGCGGACCTCTCGCGGATCTGGTGGGACCTCGTCGCCCGTCACCAGCTGCTGACGCCGCCGGAGGACCGGAACGAGCCCGACTGGGCGGCGAAGATCCACATCGCGTCGGCGCCGGTCTACTACCACACGTATCTCTACGGGCGTCTCGTCGCCACGCAGATCCACGCCGCGCTCGAGCGCGAGGCCGGTGGGCTCGTCGGTCGCCCCGCGGCAGGCTCGTTGCTCGCGGAGCGCGTCTTCCGGCCGGGCCAGTCCGTTCGCTGGGACCGGCTGGTCGGGCAGGCGACGGGCGAGCCGCTGACCGCGACGCACCTCGCCCGCGAGATCGAGCTCGGGCTCGGCGGCTAGACGGGCGACTCGCTCACGTCGCTCGCCGCTCGCGTCTCCGCCGCGGGGTCGAGCAGGCGATGGAGGATGCGGATCGCGACCGACCCCTCGCCGACCGCGGAGGCGACGCGCTTGATCGAGCCGTGGCGAACGTCGCCCACGGCGAGCACGTTGGGCATGCTCGTCTCGAGGCGGAACGGATCACGCTCGATTCCCCACGAGCCCTCGCGGGGAACGTCCGCGCCGGTGAGGACGAAGCCTTGGTCGTCGCGCGCGATCGCATCGGGCAGCCACTCCGTGCGCGGGTTGGCGCCGATCGCGACGAAGAGCTCGTCGGCCGCGACAGTCTCCTCGTCTCCCGTCTCACGGCTGCGCAGCACGAGGTGCGTCAGCCAGGTGTCGCCTCCACCGCCGACGATCTCGGTCCCCAGCCTGACGTCGACTCGCGGCGTCGCTCGCAGCTGCCGAATCAGGTACTGCGACATCCCGGCCTCGAGCGACGGGGCGCGCGCGACGAGCGTCACGCGGCGTGCGTATCTCGCGAGCTGCAGCGCCGCCTGCCCGGCCGAGTTCGCCCCGCCGAGGACGTAGACGTCCTGGCCGGCCACGCGATTCGCGTCGGAGCCGGGCCCGCCGTAGAAGACGCCGGCGCCACTCAGCGCCTCGAGCTCCGCGACGCCGAGGCGGCGGTAGTGCGCCCCCGTCGCGACGACGACCGCGCGCGCCCGCACGCGGCCCGTGTCGGAGAGGTCGGCCACGAATCGGCCGCCGTCGGCGTCGAGGCTCGCCACCGTCTGCATGAACACGAAGCGGGCGCCGAGGATCCAGGCCTGCTCGTGCGCGTGACGGGCGAGCAGCGCACCGCTGATGCCCCGCGGGAACCCGAGGTAGTTGCGGATCATCGAGCTCGACCGCGCCTGCCCCCCGATCCCTGCCGCGTCGACCACGAGCGTGCGAAAGCCCTCGGAGGCGCCGTAGACGGCCGCCGACAACCCGGCGGGGCCGGCCCCGACGATCAGGAGATCGAACTCGTCCTCGTCGGGCTCGACCGGCGAACCGGTCGCCCGGGTCAGGTCCGCGTCGCTCGGGTTCGTCAGCATCGTGCCGTCCGGCAGGATCACGACCGGCAGCTCGTCGGGCGGAGGGCTGCCCAGCAGGCTCCGTCCCTCGTCCGAGTCGGCGAGGGAGAACGCGTGCGGGAAGGCGCAGCTCTCGAGCACCGACCGGAGCTCGTACGCGCGGCCCGACCACGAGTCGCCGACGACGTGGATCGCATACGGCGCCGTCCGCCGCTCCTCGGCCCATTCGAGCAGGAATGTGGAGACCGCCTGGTGGAACTGCTCGTCCGGCGGCGACGCGGGCCTGACGACGTAGTGGTCGATCCGCCCGTGCTCGATCGCCTCGAGAATCCTCGCGCCCGCCTCGCGGTACCCCAACTCGCCCCAGCCGATCAGCATCGCCCGCTTCGCGTGCGGGTGGGCGCGCCGCACCTCCGCGAGGAGCGCGTCGCTCGTCTCCTCGCCCGGCGCCTCACCCGCGAGGACGAGCGCGAGCGCCTCGGCCGTCTCGTCGAGCTGCGCGAGGTGGCGCCGCGCCTCCGCCGGCGAGGCGACGCAGACCACCCGGTAGTGCCGTTCGTACCGGTCGGCGAGCTCGCGCTCGATCGCGGCGAGCGCCACGGGATCGGGTTCGACGGCGAGGATGACCGGCGAGCCCATCGCCGGGTGATCGTAGTCCGGACGCCGCTTCGCGCCTAGCCGGCGATGGCGTACGTCGCCGCCACGTCGGCGGTGAGGTAGGCGGCCGACGGGCTGCCCGCCGGCGTGAAGATCCCGACCACGGCCAGCTCCTCCGTCGGCTGCGTGTTCTCCACGATGTGCACCTCGCGCGCGTGCAAACGGAACGCGCACCCGGGCGCGAGGGGCTCGATCGCCTCGCCGACGTAGAGGCGGCCCTCGCCGCGAAGCACCCAGACGATCTCGTCGTAGAGGTGGTAGTGCCAGGGCGCCTTGCCGGGCGGGATGTAGCCGACGAAGAGCGTCGCCCGCGTCGAGCCGTTGTGCGGGCCGAACATCACCTGGAACGACCGCGCGCCCGTCGCCTTCCCCGGCTCGACATGGTCGAGCGCCACCGCCGGCTCGCGGACGCCCATCGGGGCATGGAGATCCGTCGCCGCCCCGACCGTCGCCCGTACGCACTCGAGCCCTTCGGAGCCGGCCGTGAGCGTCCCTTCCGCTCCGGCCGCGACGATGCCCGCGCAGCGCCCGTCGAGCGTCGCGTGGTCCAGCGTCCCGCCGCCCGCATGGACGAACAGGAGCGTGTCGTGGAGCCGGTCGTCGACGGCCATTGTGGCGCCCGGCTCGAGCCGGACGGCGTCGAGCGCGAGCTCGGAGCCCCGCTCCGGCGGCACGAGTGGATGACGCTCGAGCCCGCCCGTGGGCTCGGCGGCGACGCGGGCGGTGTCGGTCACACGGGTGGCCACGGCGAAACCA
Organism: Gaiella sp.; assembly: GCA_036406535.1. Lineage (GTDB taxonomy): Bacteria > Actinomycetota > Thermoleophilia > Gaiellales > Gaiellaceae > Gaiella. The sequence goes on along the minus strand of DASXAW010000143.1, from coordinate 28,539 downwards.
TACGGGGACCGAGGCGTACGCTTGCCCGGTGAGCGCGGCGCTGGAGGCCTTGTATTCCGGTGACCGGGCGGCAGCCGTCAGCCTGCTCGCGCCGGACGCCGAGCTGTCGGTCTTCGAGGCCGCGGCGTTCGGTCGCGAGGCGAGGCTCGAGGAGCTGCTCGATGCGGATCCATCCCTCGCGACGGCATTCTCCGGCGACGGGTTCACGGCGCTACACCTCGCGGTTTTCGGAGAGCAGGAGGGCGCCGCCCGCCTGCTGCTCGCGCACGGCGCGGACGTCGACGTCGTCGCGACGAGCGAGATCGCGCGAGTCGCGCCGCTCGGAACCGCCGCGTTCGTCCGCTCCGTGCCCCTCGCGCGGATCCTCCTCGACGCGGGCGCCGACCCCGACGGCGGGGAGGAGGGAGGCTCCGGCGCGCTGCACAGCGCCGCTCAGTCCGGCGACGAGGCCCTCGTCAGGCTCTTGCTCGAGCGGGGCGCCGACCCGGCCCGGGCCACGTCGGACGGGGTGCGGCCGATCGATCTCGCCTCGAGCGACGCGCTTCGGCGACTGCTCTCGGCCTAGCGCGGCTACGCGGCGCCGACCGTCCCGGTCGCGCGGCACGTCTCGCCCGGCCCGCCCGACGCGCGGATGCTCACAGTGTCGGGGCCGAAGAGGTCCGCCACGGTGCGCCGGAGGGCGGCGCGGTGCGAGCTGCGGCCCGCGCGGACGGCGCCGCGGTACGTGAGCCGCCGCTCGTGGACGACGACGACCACCCAGCGCTGCGCCGCCCGGCCGCTCCGGAGGGCGAGGTCGATTCGCAACTCGCCGTCGTCGCGTGCGCGCACGCGGAGCTCGGACACGGCGCCTCCGGTGCAGCTGCCAGCGACGCGCACCTCGTCGTCCGGGCCCTCGTCGGCGCGGGCGGTCGCCGGGACGAGGACCAGCGCGACGGCCGCGAGCACGAGAGCGGGACGGACCAGGAGAGCGCGTACCACGAACGAAGGGTGCAGCCCGTCGCGACGGGCCGGCAATGGGACTTCGGTCCTACGACCGAGGGCCGCCAAGGCCGTGTCGCTCGGCCCACAACGCCGCCTGGGTCCGGTCGGTGACGTCGATCGCCCGGAACACCTTCGTCAGGTGCGTCTTCACCGTCTTCTCGCTGATCGAGAGCTCTCGTGCGATCAGCTTGTTCGGCAGCCCCCGCGCGACCAGCTCGAGGACCTCGCGCTCGCGGTCGGAGAGGGCGTCGAGCGGCGAGGCCGCGTTCCTCGCCTGGAGCACCGCGCGCCCTGCCCGCGGGTCGAGCGGCGCCTCGCCTCGTGCGGCCGCGCGCACTGCCCGTTCGAGCTCGTCGGGCTCGGCGTCCTTGAGGACGTATCCGATTGCACCTGCGTCGAGCGCGCCCAGGATCCGGTCACGGTCGGAGAACGACGTGAGAACGACGACGGCGATTCGGGGATCGGCTTCGGTGATCCGCCGCGTCGCGCCGATCCCGTCGAGCACCGGCATCTCGAGGTCCATGAGCACGACGTCCGGCGTGCGGTCCTCGCACAGCGCGACCGCCTCCTCGCCGTTGGCCGCCTCTCCGACGAGCTCGACGCCGTCGAGCGTCTGCGCCAGCTGTCGAAGCCCGGTGCGCACGACTGCGTGGTCGTCCGCGATGACGAGTCGGATCATCGGCGGGGCAGCTCCAGCGTCACGGTGGTCCCGTCGCCGGGAGCGGAGCGTACCGCGAGGCGTCCGCCGGAGCCCGCGGCGAACTCCTCGAGCAGCGAGAGGCCGACGTGCCCGTCCTCGGCGCGCTGCAGCCGCTCGTCCGCCGTGAACCCCGCGCCGTCGTCCACCACCTCGAGCACGACGCCGTCGGGCGTCGAACGCAGCCTCACCGAGACGTGCCTCGCGTGCGCGTGCCGCTCGACGTTGCGGAGCGCCTCCGCCGACGCCCGGTACACGAGCCGCTCGTCCTCCTCGCTCAGCCCGACCGTCGGTTCGATCGCCACCGCGACGTCGATGCCGCGCGCCCGGAGCGGCGAGGCGGCGTCGTCGAGGGCGGCCGCGAGCCCGCTCGCTCGCAGGTTCGGCGGATGGATCGCGACGAGGAGCGACCTGAGCCGGCGCATCGCGTCGCGCGTGGCGGCGGCGGCGGCAGTGAGGGTGCTGCGGGTCGTCGGCGAGCGCTCGTCCCGCGCGGCGGCGCTCAACGAGTAGGAGATGCCGGCGAGGTCCTGTACGACGCCGTCGTGGAGGTCGGCGGCGATTCGCCGCCGCTCGTCCGCGGAGGCCTCGACCGCGCGTCTGAGGAGGGCCTCCCGGTCCGCCTGCGTCTTCCGCAGCCGGCGGTCGAGCCGCGCCGCGAGCGGGATCTGGACGAGCCAGAGCAGCGCGAGGCTCGCGAGCAGCAGCGCCGCGAACGGGAGCCAGATGCGGCGGCCGGTCGCCGCGACGGCGCTCCGGCGCTGATACATCTCGAAGAGCAGCGGCGTGCCGTCGGGCGTGCGGACCGGGAGATAGACCTCGTACAGATCGCCCTCGCCGCGCTCGTATCGGTTCTCCGGCCCGGCGAGGTCGCTGAGCTCGACCTGCGTGCGTCCGGTGCGCAGGACCTCCCGCTTGGAGTCGTCGAGCGCGAACCGCGACCCGATCAGCCGAGGCTCGTCGGAGTAGACGACCCGGCCGTCCCGCCGCCAGAGCTTCACGCGCACCACCCGCTCACCGAGCACCCGCTCCTGGACGACTCGGTCGACCGCGTCGATCGCGGCCCGGTCGCCCTCGAGCAGCCCCGAGCCGATCGCGGGCTCGACGATCCCCTGCCCGGCGAGCGCCGCGAACTGCCGCGCGTCACGGAGCGCCTCGCTGTGTGCGAGCTCCCGCAGCGCGACGACCGACACCACCCCGAACACCGCCAGCACGGCGAGGCCCGCGAGCGCGAACTGCGCGACAGGACGGCTCAACCGTTGCCTCTCGGGCGTACGACCAAGGTCCCATTGTGGCCGGGACCGGGCGGTCGACAGGCTTGGGCCATTCGACGAATCACCGGGAAGGGGATACCCATGCGACGCTCATTGATCGGTTTGTCCGCCCTTGCGGTTCTTGCCGCGACGCTCGTCGTCACGCCGACGGCCCTCGCGAAGGAGGGCGACGTCCGCGTCGCCGGCACCTGTTCGGCGTCGAGCACCTCGAAGCTGAAGCTCAGCCGCGAGGACGGCGGTGTCGAGGTCGAGTTCGAGGTCGATCAGAACCGCAACGGCGTCCGCTGGCACGTCGTGCTCCTGCGGAACGGGTCGCGTGTCGCGAGCCGGAGCGCCGTGACGCGTGGGCCGAGCGGGTCGTTCGAGGCCCGGTTCGTGAGCTCCGGCGCGGGCCGCTTCGTCGCGCAGGCGCAGAGGAGCGGCGAGCGCTGTTCGGCGCGCGCGTCGTTCGCGTAGAGGGTTTCGCGGCACGGCCGGTCGTGGCACGATCGCCGGGTGGCCGATGGGTCCGACATCGTCGCCACCGAGGCCGACGCGGCGGGCGCATCGCGTCCGCCGCTCGTCGTGCTCGACCGGCTCGAGGCGTTCCTCGACGAGCGGGGCCTCGGGAGGGGCCGGCTCGACGTACGGCGGATCGGCGACGGCGGCGGCTCGAACTTCTCGTTCCTCGTCGAGCGCGGCGACGAGCGCTTCGTGCTCCGGCGGCCGCCGCGGCCTCCGCTCCCGCCGTCCGCGCACGACATGGTGCGGGAGGCGCGCCTGCAGCTCGCGCTCGCGCCGCACGGGATCCGGCTCCCGCCGATCTGCGCGGTCTGCGAGGACGAGGCGGTGCTCGGCGTCCCGTTCTACGTGATGCGGTTTCTGGACGGCCACGTCGTCACGACGGCGCTTCCCCCCGGGCTCGAGGAGCCGGCGGCGCGGCGCCGCCTCGGCGAGGAGCTCGTCGACGCCCTCGTCGAGATCCACGCCGCCGACGTCCGCGACCCCGGCCTCGCTGCCTTCGCCCGGAGCGGGAGCTACCTCGAGCGCCAGGTGCGGCGCTTCGCGCAGCTCTGGGAGGTGAACGCCACGCGTGACCTGCCGACCGTCGCGTCGGTCGGACACCGTCTCGCCGAGACCCTGCCCGCGCCGCTGCCGGAGACCGTGGTGCACGGCGACTACCGGCTCGGCAACCTGATGGTCGCGCGCGACCGTCCCGATCGCGTGATCGCAGTGCTCGACTGGGAGATGGGCGCGATCGGCGATCCGCGGGCCGATCTCGGCTACCTGCTCGCGACCTACGCCGAGCCCGGCGGCGAGCCGAGCCCGCTCGGCGTGTCGCCCGTGACGGCGCTGGAGGGATTCCCCACCAAACCGGAGCTGATCGCGCGCTACTCGGCGCGGAGCGGGCGCGAGGTTGGCCCGCTCGGCTGGTTCGAGGCGCTGGCCCTGTGGAAGGCGGCGGTCTTCTGCGAGGCGATCTACGGCCGGTATCGGCGAGGGGAGCTCGGAGCCGAGGACGGCCGCGCGGCGGCGTTCGAGCAGGCTGTGCCGCAGATGGCCGATGCTGCCGCTGCGCGCCTCGAGGCGGCGGTCGCGTGACCGAGCACCGGCGTCCCGCGTCGTCCGTCCGCCGGGCGTTCGCCCGGGACGACTGGAATGCGCGGTACGCGGGCTCTGAGCTCCTGTGGACCGCCGAGCCGAACCGCCGCTTCGCGCGCGAGGTGGAGGGCCTGGAGCCCGGCCGCGCGCTGGATCTCGCCTGCGGCGAGGGCCGGAACGCGGTGTGGCTCGCCGAGCGCGGCTGGCGGACGACGGGCGTCGACTTCTCCGACGTCGCGCTCGGAAAGGCGGAGCGGCTTGCCGCGAGCCGCGGCGTCGAGGTCGACTGGGTGATGGCCGACGTCCTCGAGTACGAGCCGGGGCGCCGGGCATTCGACCTCGTCGGGATGCTCTACCTGCAGCTCCCGCACGACGAGCTCGCGGAGGTTCTTCGCTCGGCGGTCCTGGCATTGGCGTCGGAGGGGACGCTCGTCGTGCTCGGGCACGACACGACCAACCTGGCCGAGGGCCACGGCGGCCCGCGCGACCCGTCCGTCCTCTTCACCCCGGAGGACGTCGTCGCCCACCTCGAGGGCGTCGACGTCGAGCGCGCGGAGAAGGTGTTTCGCCAGGTCGTGCTCGAGGAGGGCGAGGCGACCGCGATCGACGCGCTCGTCCGCGCCCGCCGCCCGGGCTGAGGCGGGACTATCGTTCCGCGCATGAGGCGAGCGCCCGTGCGGGGCCGCAAGGTGCACCTTGTCGCGTGCGCGGCCGGACTTGCGGCAGCCGTCGCCGCGGCGACCGGGCTCGCCGCGAACGGCCCGCGGAATCCTCTCGTCCTCGTCCTTCGCCCGGCGGATTTCCCCGCGAAGGCCGATCCGGTCGACTCGGGGCCGATGCCCGCCTCCTTCGCGCGGAAGCTCCGGAACATCCGCGCGGTCGGTCGCGCGGCGCAGTACTTCGCCAACATCCCGTTCGGCCCGGAGCGGGCGCAGACGGTGTTCGGCCTCGTGGTCACGACCCCGAGCGTCGCCGAGGCGAAGAAGGTCTTCGCCTGGCAGAAGCGGACGGAGATGCGGCCCGCGGGCGGGGCCTCGCCCCTGCGGCTGCCGCGCTACGGAGACGAGCAGGTCGCGCTCTCGAGCAGCGAGACGGACTCGGGCAGCCTCCTCGTCCGGCAGGCGGCGACCGTCTGGCGGCTCGATGTCGCCGCCGACGGCGAGCTTGCGCTTCCGCCGGCGAGGGTGCGCGACGAGCTCGTGAAGTACGCCGCGAAGCAGCGCGGGAAGCTTCGCTGAGCGCCGGTCAGCGCCGCTTCACGACGAAGTCGGCGCGACCGACGAGCTTGCCGTACTGCGGCTTCGCCAGCGTCCCGAATGCCGGCCAGACGTACACCTGGTACTTGCCGTTCCCGAGGCGCTGCGTCCGGCCCCCGAATTTCCAGGTCTCGCCGAGGCGGAACTGGGTCTCCGACGGCCACGTGGTCAGCAGCTTCTCCCGTCCCCGCCACAGCTGGACGTTGTAGAACCGCGCCTTGGCGACCGGCACCCACCGGACGAGCGGCGCCTTCTTCACCACCGCGCCGCCGACGGGGAGCAGGATCCCCGTGGAGGGCTGGACCGCGAGCGTCCTCGACGCGGCGTTCCCGGCCTGGTCGTAGACGCGGACCTCGTACCAGTAGCGCGAGGGTGCTCGCGCCTTGTGGTCGACGACGCGGACGCCCTTGCCCGCGAAGACCACGGCCGGCTGCTTGCCCTTGCCGCCGGGGGCGCGCCTGACCTCCGCGCGGACGGCGTCCGTGGGTGCCTTCCACGAGACGGCGATCCCGCCGGAGGTCCGCCGCGCCTTCACCACGGGGCGCGTCGGCTTCGTGTGGTCGTACCGGAGCTCGAACGCCACGGGCGCGCTCAGGTGACCGACGGCGTCGCGGCACTGCCCGACGATCTTCGCAGGGTTGCCGTCCGGCCCCGCATACGTCACGGGAGCGGTGCACTCGGCAACGCCGGAGCCGCCGTCCTGGCCGGAGAACGCCACCTTGACCGGATGGTTGTACCACCCGTCCGTGTCCGGAGCCCGCTCGGGCGCAGGCGTCACGGTCGGGGCGCTCGCGTCGTACTTGATCCGCTCCGTCGTCGAGCCGGTGTTGCCCGCTCCGTCCGTGCACGAGCCGGTCACCGCGACGTCGCCTCCGTCAGGGCCGCCGTACGTGCCCGAGGTGCAGGAGCTGATTCCCGACGGGCCGCCGTCGCCCGTGAACGACACGCCCACGGGGCTCGTGTACCAGCCATTCGAGTCCGGATCGCGTGCGAAGGAGGCGTTGACGGAGGGCGGGCTCGAGTCCTTCCGGACCGTGACGCTGTTGAATGTCCCACCCGTTCCGTACGTCACGGTGCAGGTGAGCGTCGCCCCACCCGTGTCTTCCGTGATGGTCGTTGCGTCGCATCCATTGACGCCCGTGTAGCCGGGATCGAACGACCACGAGACCGTGACGTTCGACCTGTACCACCCGTCGCTGCACCCGCCGCCGTTGCACGACGGCGTCGGAAACTGTGCAGCCGAGGCGACGTCGGGCGCAACGACCCAGGCAGCGGCGGCCGCGAGGACGACGCAGAGGAGTCGGGCTGGGCTCACGCGGGCCTGGTGAGGCGGCGTCCGACGATCCCGACGACGAGCCCGCCCGCAGCGGCGGCGAGGAGCAGTAGCGCGGCTGCGGCGAGGAGCGCCGTCCGGGCCGAGTCCGAGGAGACGGCGGACAGGACGGCGGTCGCGGCGGGCAGGCCGAGGCGGCTGCCGTCCCGGGGGACCGAGACGACCTTCGCGGACACTGCGGTCTTCTTCTCGACGTGCGGTGCGCGCGGCGCCGAGCGATGGCCCTTCCGAGAGGGAGGGGGGCCCGCCGCCTTCGTGGTGCGACCCATGCTCGGAGCGGTGGTCGGGTGCGGCGTCGTCGGAGTGGAGGTCGACGTGCTCGTAGGAGCGGGCGTCGCCGTCACCACGACCGGTGTCGGTGCGGGACGCGGTGCGTGGCGTGTCGTCGCCTTGGTGCTCGTCTTCGGCGCGGCGTTCGCCGCCGTCGCCGGTGCGTCGGGAGTCGGTGCGAGCGACCCGCTGGACGGCGCCTGGGTCGGGGGCGACTGCGAGCCCGACGATTCGCTCGTCGGCGCCTCCTCCGCGATCCGCGGTGCGGCCTCGCTGCGGGCGCCGACCGGAGGGTTGTCCGGCGTCGGGCCGGACGCGGCGAGCGCAGGGGTCGAGAGCGCGGCGGCGAGCACCGAGCACGCGCCGACGGCGATCCCCCCGCGTCGCTTCGTTCTCCGCAGAGACGACGTCCCCGTGGACATCCGTCCCTCCCTCCTTCGTTGACTCACGGTACGCCGGACGGCAGGGCCGGTCAACATGCCGGGCGACGCGGGCGCCGCCTCGCGAACGAGGCGGCGCCCGCTGCCCCCTCCCTTACTCCTTCGACCGCATCACCCCCTGGAGGCCTGAGGCGTCGGCCGAGCCGAACTGGGACGACCAGGAGCCCTGGCCGCCGACCTGCAGGCCCGACGAGCCGCGGCCGGACTGCGCCTGCTTGAGCGACTGGTGGGTCTTGTTCAGGTTGAGGGCGAGCCCGAACGCGCCGACCGAGTTCGACTGCTCGACCGAGCCGCCGTCCTTCTTCGACGCCTTCTTCTCGTGCTTGCCCTTCTTGCCGTTCGGGCTCAACACCCGGACGGGCGTGTACTCGTTCTTCGCGCCCAGCTGGATCGCCGTCGCATCGGCATCGGCGTGCTGTCCGCTCCAGGCGCCCTGGCCGGCGACCTGGAGATAGTCGGAGCCGTACCCGCTGCCGGTCTGCTGCTGGTCGATCGTCTGGTCGGTGGCGTTCAGGTTCAGCGCGGCCGCGAGCGCGGTCGTGCTGTTCGACTGCGTGACGTCACCGTCGTCGCCGGGGCTGAGCACCCGGATCGACGAGGCCGTGTTGGTCGGCTTCACCTGCACGGCGGTCGCGTCGGCGTCCGCCTTCTGGTAGTTGCCGGCCTCCTGGCCCGCGATCTGCGTGTAGCTCGAGCCGGACGGATACGACTTCTGCCCGTCCTCTTTGGCGGGCTCGTACGAGCCGCCACCCTGCGACTGGTCGATCGACTGGTCCGTCCAGTTGCCGTTCGCCGCGATCCCGAGTGCGGTCGCGTCGTTCGACTGCGTGACGTCGCCGTCGTCGCCCGGGCTGAGCACCCGGATGGAGGTCGCCGTGTTCGTCGGCTTGATCTGCACCGCGGTCGCGTCTGCGTCGGCCGACTGCTTGTTGTCGGCCGACTGACCGGCGATCTGCGTGTAGCTCGAGCCGGACGGATGCACGCTCTTCCCGTCCTCCTTGGCGGGCTCGTACGAGGCACCGCCCTGCGACTGGTCGATCGACTGGTCCGTCTTGTTGTCGTTCAGCGCGGCCGCGAGCCCGGTCGCGTTGTTCGATTGCGTGACGTCGCCGCCGTCGCCCGGGCTGAGCACCCGGATCGACGAGGCCGTGTTGGTCGGCTTGACCTGGACGGCCGTCGCGTCGGCGTCGGCCGACTGCTTGTTGTCGGCCGCCTGGGCGGCGATCTGCGTCGAGTCGGAGCCGTACGACGGGGCGGTCCCCCGTTCCGCCTCCGGCGATTTCACGGCGTCCATCGGCGCTGCACCCTGCGACTGGTCGATCGACTGATCCGTCTTGTTGCCGTTCAGCCCGGCCGCGAGCGCGGTCGAGTTGTTCGACTGGGTGACGTCACCGTCGTCGCCGGGGCTGAGCACGCGGATCGAGGTGGCCGTGTTGCTCGGCTTCACCTGGACGGCTTTCGCATCCGCATCCGCCTTCTGGTGGTTGCCGGCCGCCTGGCCCGCGATCTGCGTTGCGTCGGATCCCATCCCGCCGCCCGACTGCGTCTGGTCGGTGGTCTGGTCCGTCGTGTTGCCGTTCGCGGCGAGCGCGCCGGCGCCCACCGAGTTCGACTGGTCAACGTCGCCGTCGTCGCCTGGGCTCAGCACGCGGATCGAGAGCGCGTCGTTCTTCGCTCCGTACTGCTTGGCCGTTGCGTCCGCGTCGGCCTTCTGCGCGTTCTGAGCCTCCTGTGCGGCGATCTGTGCGTAGCTGGATCCATAGCCGCCGCCCGTCTGGGTCTGGTCGACGGTCTGGTCCGTGTTGTTGGCGTTGGCGGCAACGGCAGCGGCAGTCACGTTGTTCGACTGCGAGACGTCACCGTTGTCGCCGGGGCTGAGCACGCGGATCGAGCCCGCGCTGTTGCTCGGCCCCACTTGGTAGGCGCCGCTTCCGCCGGATGCGGACTGTCCGCTCGACGCGGACTGGCCCGCTCCCTGGCCGGCGCCCGAATCGCCCTCGGCCGCGACCGCCTGGCCCGCGCCGAAGCACAGCGCGAGCACCGCGGTCGCTACGAGGGCTGACAGGCGTTTCATCGACATTCTCCTTCGTCGTTGGTCGCGGAGCCGGCGCCCCGCGGTGTGCGTGGACGGAGGAGCGACTAGCCGGGCCTGTCGGGTGCGCGTCGCCGGTGCCCGGTCGGCCACGTCGCATGCTCGAGTGCGACGCGCCGGGCCAGGTCGAGCAGCGCGGCGACGAACGGAAGCAAGAGAAGGACGGGCAGCCCCGAGCCGGAGGAGCCGCCGCCACCGCTTGCGGCGGCGGCGCTCACACCGGACGTGGAGACGGCGGGGGCCCTGCCCGGAGACGGGAGGCGCTCACGGGGCACCACCTCGGCGGGCCGAGCTCGCTCGGCCGGCCCGGGCGCCGTGGCGCGCGAGGGCGCTGCAGAGTGCCAGACGCCCGCCCGCGCCCAGACCGCGGTCGGCAGGGCTGTGCGGGCAGGGCTCGGGGCGGTCTGCAGAGGGACGCCGAAGACCCACGAGCCGCCGACCGGCACGACACCGCCGTCCGCCTGCGGCGCCGTCTGAAGAAGACGGGGGATCGGGGTCGCGTCGGACGTGTGCGGGGCCGCGAAGGGCGCGAGAGCGGTGGTATCAGTGGTATCGGCCGCTGCGACAGGCATCTGAGCCGGCTCGTCGAGTGCAGGCGCCGCCGCCGAGCCGGTGTCCGCACCGGGCGAAACGAGCACGGGGTTCGGGACGAGCGGCCCGCCCTGTACCGGCGCGGGAAGCGCGATCGCTGCACCCGCCGCCAGATTGACCTGGTTGACCGAACCGTCGTTTCCCGGGCTCGATATCCGAATTGCGATATTGGTATTGATCTGGCGATATCCCGATTGTGTTTCTGGTTGATACTGCGTCTGATTATCTCCGCAGTTCCATATCCATGTCCACGAGCTCGGGAAGGTACCGGCCGCTGAACCTCCCGGTGATATCGCAGAGATGGACGGCGCTCCGAGGCAGTCCCAGCTCCAGTACCACGTGTCCGAGTCGACGGTCGCAGGCGGGACGGAAGCGGTCCCTCCGGTGGCCGGGGCCCCGTTGCCCTGAGGCGTCGAGGCCTGCGCTGCGTCTGCGGGCTCAGGGGTCTCGTCGGCGGCGAGCGAGAGAGGTGTGGGGGGCGGTGCGGCATCGACGTTCACCTGCGTGACCGCCCCGTTGTCACCGGGGCTTCCGATCCGGACGCTGACGTTGACGTTGGCCGTGACCTTCGCCGGGCTGCCGGTGGGGGCGGGAACATGGGTAGGAGGGGCCGGCACGGGCGCCGTCGGGGGAGTATCGGCCCCGGTATCGGCCGGTCCGGCGGTGATATCGGCCGCCGGGGCGCTCTGTGAAGCCGGTTCCCCGTGCGCGGTCGTCGTAGCCGGGCTGCCGGCCGCCGTGGGCACGGGGGAGGGCGCCGAATCCGTGGACTCCGCCTCGGGCTCTGCCTCGGGCTCTGCCTCTAGCTCTGCCGCCGGGTCGGTGTCCTCGGCCGGGGCGGCCTCGAGCCCCGGGACGGCCTCGACTGCCGGAATCGTGTCCGAGGGGACCGCCGCAAGTGCGCCCGCAGTCGCCTCGGTGACGGTCGCGGCGACCGCGCCGACCGTCGGAAGCTGCGTCTGGAGGCCGTCGTCCGCCCGTGCGGGAGAGGGTGCCAACGCCGCAACCGCCGTGACGAGCGACACGGCCGCCGTGCAGACGACGGCAGGACGATCGAGGCGCGGACGCATCTAGAAATGATCTATGCGGTCTTTCCCAGTATTTCATCCGCGAATTTCGCAGAGTTGACGCTTCACATGGATCCGATAGCGCTGTAAGGTGTGAGAAGGAAGTGGGGGTGGAGGTACGTTGACATCGACGTTCCAGACGCTCGACCTGCTGTCGAGGTACCACCGTGCGAACGACCGGACGGCGAGGGAACGCGCGATCGAGCAGAACCTGCCGCTCGTGAAGGCGCTCGCCCGCCGATTCTCCCGGTCTCCCGATCAGACGGAGGACCTCGTCCAGGACGGCGCGATCGGCCTGATCAACGCGGTCGATCGCTTCGACACGGCCCGCGGGGACGACCTGGGCGCGTACGCCGTGCCGACCATCGTAGGCGAGCTGCGACGTCACCAGGCACGCCGGATCCTCACGGCATCGGCCGGCGCCGTCGCGTTCGACGAGGAGATGAGCGGCGTCGCGGTCGCGGACGGCGCACTCGGCCGCAGCGAGACTCGGCTTGCGCTCCGCGGCGCGTTCCGGGGCCTCACGCGGCGGGAGCGCGAGGTCGTCGCGCTTCGCTTCTACCGCGACCTCACCCAGCAGCGCGTCGCCGAGGAGCTCGGACTCTCCCAGGCACAGGTCTCGCGCACCCTCTCGACGGCGCTCGCGAAGCTCCGGAGCTCCCTCGTGGAGCCCTGACCCGTGCCATTGTGCGCTTCGGCAGGCGGCGTTACGATGGGTGAAGGGTGAGCGCGCAGCCGTCCCCCTCAGCCGTCGCTGAGTCGTCCCGTCCGAAGCCCGCTACACCAAGCGGGCGTCTCTTGCTACGCATGCCCCCTGGCCTCCACGGCGAGCTTGCTCGGGCGGCGGAGCGTGAGGGCACGAGCCTCAACGGCTACATCATCGCGCGGCTCGGCGAGGCGGTCGGCCGTCCGGCCGACCGCGACGCAGCCCTCGCCGCGTCACCCGAGCGCTCCACGAGGACGTTGACGTGGCTGCTCGCGGCGAACGTCGCCGCGGTCGCGCTCGCGGGGCTCGCGGCGCTCGTGATCGTGCTCGTCGCGTCGCTCGACTGACGCTCGAGCACGTCAGGGCTCGGGCTTCGGGCCCGGCCGGACGAGGCCGCTCTCGTACGCGAAGATCACCGCCTGCACGCGGTCACGGAGGCGGAGCTTCATGAGGATCCGCTTCACGTGCGTCTTCACCGTCGACTCCTCGATTACGAGCACGCCCGCGATCTCCGAGTTCGAAAGGCCCCGGGCCAGCTGCTCGAGCACCTCGCGCTCCCGCGTCGTCAGGGCGTCGACACGGCTGTCGAGCACCGCCTCGCCCGAGGGCAGCGCGGCCATCCGGTCGATCACCCGCCGGGTCACCGACGGCGAGAGGAGCGAGTCGCCCGCCGCGACCGCCTTGATCGCCTCGATCAGCAGCTCGGGGCTCGTCCGCTTGAGCAGGAACCCCGAGGCGCCGGCCGTGAGCGCGCCGAAGATGTACTCGTCGTCTTCGAACGTCGTGAGGATCACCACGCGCGCGTTCGGCGCGACCGACACGATCTCTCGTGTGGCCGCGATCCCGTCGACGTCGGGCATGCGGATGTCCATCAGGACGACGTCCGGACGGAGCGCACGGACCCGCTCGACGGCAACGCGACCGTCGGACGCCTCTCCGACCACCTCGATCGCTCCGTCGCTCGAGAAGATCGCCTCGAGCCCGGCGCGCATGAGCGCGTCGTCGTCCACGAGCAGGACGCGGATCGGGGGCGCCGTCACGACGCCTCACGGTACGGAAGCCTCGCCCTGACGCGGAAGCTGCCGCCCTCCGCACCGGCCTCGAGCGAGCCGTCGACGAGCGCCGCCCGCTCGCGCATGCCGACGATGCCGTGACCCGGCCGCTGCTCGGCGGCCCCTGCCGGGAGCGGGTTCGTGACCACGAGCTCGAGCGCGGACGAGCCGTACGAGAGCTCGACAAGCGCGGTCCCCGTCCCGTGCCGCGACGCGTTGGTCAGCGCCTCGCGGAGAATCCGGTAGGCGGCCTGGTCGACACCGGGCGGCAGCGGCCGGCGCTCGCCCGTCTGCCCGACCTCGACGTCCAGGCCGCCCGCGCGCGACCGCCCGACGAGCGTGTCCAGAGCCGCCAGCCCTGCCGGCGGCTCGACGCCGTCGCTCCCGCCCGGGTCGCGCAGCGCACGCACGAGCTGGTCGATCTCGACGAGCGTCTCGCGTGCGACGTCCTCGATCGTCCGCAGGGAGGCTCTCGAGCGCGCGGGGTCCTGCTCGAGGAGCAGGCGGGCGGCGCCCGCCTGGACGAGGATCACGTTGACCGCATGCCCGGCCGAGTCATGGAGGTCGCGCGCGATCCGGGTTCGCTCCTCGGCCGAGGCGAGCCGTTGCTCGCGCTCGGCCTCGCGTGCGGCCTGCTGCGCGCGCTCGGCGGCCGCCGCGATCCGCTCCTGACGCTGGCGGATGCGGTCGCCGGCGAGCCACGCGACGCCGCACACGACCGTGCCGGCGAACACGCCCGGGCCGATGCCTTGGCGTACGAGCGACGGGACGAGCAGCACGGCGACGCTCCCGGCGAGGACGCCGTTGCGGATCGCAGGACGCGTCGCGTCGGGCCACCGCGCGACGGTGTAGAGCGAGACCGCGAACGCGGCGGGCGGGAAGCCGTAGTCGAGCGCGTAGAGCGCGCCCGTTGCGGGCGCGACCACGGCGAGCACCTCCACGGGCCAGATGCGCCGCGCAACGAGCGGCAGCGCCATCGCGAGGGCCAGCGCGACGCCGAGCGCGTCCAGCCGGTGGCCGCCGGTGGCCGTGTCGTCGTGGTTCCAGCCACCGTGGCCCATGGCGCCGAGCGACATCGCAAGGGCGACGGCCGCGACGGCGGCGTCGAAGAGAAGCGAGCGAGCCCGTGGAGTGGCCACGAAGCCGACGGTAGCGGCCGTTTCCACCGCGCGAGTCGCCCGCGGGGAGGAGCCGGATCCCCCTCCGGGAGGACGGCGAAGTTCCGTCTCGCGGGCGTTTCGGAGCGCCCCTCGCCGGCCGTACCGTGGCCGCATGAGCACACTCACTGCACTCACAACGGTCGTGGCCTCGCACGGCGAGCACCACGGCTACTGGTTCCCGTTCGCCTTCCTGTGGCTCGTCCTGCTGGGCCTCGTGGTCTGGTTCGTCGTCCGCGGCGGACGCTGGCGCCACCACCCGACCGACATGGATCGCGCACAGGGAATCCTCGCCGAGCGGTTCGCCCGCGGTGAGATCACCGGCGAGGAGTACCGCGAGCGGCTCGAGCAGCTCCGCTGACGCGAGCCGTAGCCGCGGTCTCGACGGCGGCGGCACGGGCAGGACCCGCTCGTGCACGCCGCCGCCCCGACATTGCTTTCGTTACGTAACGTAAGATAACGGGGGTGAGCGGCGCCACCTCGAACGACGCGTATCTCCTCGGCAAGCGGCGCACGCTGATCGTCTTCGCGGGGCTGCTCCTCGGGATGCTCCTCGCGGCGCTGAACCAGACGATCGTCGCAACCGCGCTCCCGGACATCGTCGCCGACCTGGGCGGCTTCGACCACTACTCGTGGGTCTTCTCCGCCTACATGCTGACCTCGACGGTCACCGTCCCGCTCTACGGAAAGCTCTCCGACGTCTACGGCCGGCGCCCGTTCTTCCTGCTCGCAATCGTGCTGTTCATGATCGGGGCGGTCGTCAGCGGCCTCGCGCCGTCGATGACGGTGCTGATCCTCGGTCGCGCGATCCAGGGTCTCGGCGCCGGGGGCCTGATCCCGCTGGCGATGGCCGTGATCGGCGACCTGATCGCGCCGCGGGAACGCGGCAAGTGGCAGGGGCTGACCGGGGCGGTCTTCGGCGTCGCTTCGGTCGTCGGCCCGGCGACGGGAGGCTGGATCTCGGACAACGCGAGCTGGCGGTGGGCGTTCTTCGTCAGCCTGCCCTTCGGGCTGCTCGCGCTCGTCGTCGTGCAGAAGGGCTTCACGATGGAGCCGACGCACCGGGAGCACTCGATCGACTACACGGGCGCGGCGCTGCTCACCGCCGGCCTCTCGACCGGTCTCCTCGCGACGGTCTGGGGCGGGACGCAGTACCCATGGGCGTCGGTCGAGATCGTCGGGCTGTTCGCCGCGAGCGCGGCCATCCTGACCGTGTTCGTCCTGTGGGAGCGACGCGCCCGCGAGCCGATCCTGCCGCTCGACCTCTTCCGGAACCGGACATTCGCCGCCTCCCAGGTCGCGCTGTTCTTCATCGGCGCGGCGATGTTCGGGACGATCCTCTACGTCCCGCTCTTCGTGCAGGGCGTGCTCGGCGAGAGCGCGACCGACTCCGGCGCGATCCTGACGCCGCTGATGCTCGCGCTGATCGGGGCGAGCGTGGCCGCGGGCCAGCTCGTCTCGCGCACCGGCCGGTACAAGGCCGTGCTGCTCACGAGCCCCGTCGTGCTCGCCGTCGGCTTCTGGCTGCTCTCGCGGCTCGACGTCCACTCGACGCTCCGCGAGACGACGCGCGACATGGTCGTCGTCGGGCTCGGTCTGGGTCTCGGGACGTCGACCTTCGTGCTCGTCGTCCAGAACGCCGTGCCGCGGACCATGATGGGGGTCGCGACCGCGAGCACGCAGTTCTTCCGCACGATCGGTGCCACCATCGGGGTCACGGTGATGGGCGCGATGCTGACGAGCAACCTGCACGACGAGCTGGCCGGCCGACTCTCCTCCGCGCAACTGGCCGACGTGGGCGGCGCGGCCTCGCCCGGCTCGCTCGTGGCCGGTGGGGCGGCCTCGCTTCCCGCGGGCGTCGCCGCGGCGCTCCGCGACGCGCTCGGCGCAGCGATTCAGCCGGTCTTCGCCATCGGCGTCCCGTTGATGCTGCTGGCGCTCGCGGCGACGTTCTTCGTCGAGCGCCGCGAGCTGCGCCGCTCCGTCCACGAGGCTCCGGCCGAGCCGGGTCGCGCGCTCTTCGACGAGCTCGGCGAGGAGTTCCTCCCCGAGCAGCCGGCGGGCGCAACCGCGAGAAGCCGGTGACTCGCAGGTCGGATCCGGCCCGTCTCGCCGTCGAGCTCGAGCGGCTGATCGCGCTCGTGCGCCGCCGCGGCGGTCCGCACGACGTGGACGACCCGCCGCTCGCGGGAACGCAACGGCTGGCGCTCTCCGTACTCGTCGCCGACTCCCCGCTGAGGCTTCGGGCGCTCGCGGAGCGGATCGGCACGACGGATGCGACCGCGAGCCGCACGGTCGACGCGCTCGTCGCCCTCGGCCTCGTCCGCCGGGAGCCCGACCCGAGCGACGGCCGTGGCGTGCTCGTCGTCGCGACCCCGAGGGCGGTCGATCTCGTCGCCGAGCGGCGCGCCCGTCTCGTCGACACGCTCGAGCAGGGCCTCGCCGGGATGTCCCGTGCCGATCGTGAGCTGCTCGTCTCGCTGCTCGCCGAGCTGAACGACGTGCTCGACCCGAGCGTCCAGGCGAGTGACGACGCGCCCCGGCAGTCGGCGCCGCCTGACCGGTCTCGCGTAACGTGAAGGGATCCGCTCCGCCGACGTGCGGCTAGCCGTACCCGCATGCCGGGCACGTCTCGTCAAGCTAGCTGCGTGAACGTGGACGAGGCTACTCCCGAGGCGCGGTCGATGAGTTCCGGGCCGGCGGGGAGTCTCACTCCGAGACGTCCGACTGCAAACGAGGTTTGACCATGAGCACACATAGCGAGGCACACGGAGAGGGATCTGCGGGACCGCCCGCCAACGGGCGGCGCGCCGCCCACGAGCGACTGGCGACCGGCACGCTGGCGAGCTGGGCGCGCTTCTGCGCCACGCATCCGTGGCGCGTGCTCGGCGGCTGGCTCGGGATCGTCGTCGTCCTGGTCGCCCTCGTCGCGACGATCGGCGGCGGCCTGCGCGACGAGTTCGAGATCCCCGGCTCCGACACCCAGCGGGCGACCGACCTGATCGAGTCGCAGTTCAAGTCCGAGCAGGGCAGCGTCCTCAACATCGTGCTCGCGGCCCCGGAGGGGCAGCGGCTCGACACGCCGGAGCGGAAGGCCGCGATCCAGGAGGAGATGGCCAAGCTCCGCAGCTCGTCCGACTTCAAGCCGTCGACCGACACCGCCGGCCTCACGAGCGTGGGCAACCCGTTCAGCAACGCGACGTTCTCCGACAACGGCCGCATCGCGTACGCGGAGGCGCAGTTCGACCGCGTGATCTACGACAAGGACCGCGACTCCGTGGTGAACGTCGAGGACAACGTCCGCGACGCACTGGCGCCCGTCGGAGTCACGGTCGAGTACAACGGCGAGGCGGAGTTCCCGCCGATCGAGCAGGGCACCTCGGAGATGCTGGGCCTTCTGGCCGCCCTGATCGTGCTGTTGATCGTCTTCCGCACGTTCGTCGCGGCGTTCATCCCGATCGTGCTCGCGATCGTGGCGCTGATCACCGCGTTCCTGCTGCTCTTCATCCTCGCCGGGCTGACCGACATCAACACGATCACCCCGATCCTCGTGAGCATGATCGGGCTCGGGGTCGGGATCGACTACTCGCTGTTCATCGTCACCCGGTTCCGCCAGCTCCTGCACGACGGCCTGTCGCCCCGTGACGCCGCCGCCGAGGCGGGCGCCTCCGCCGGCCGTGCAGTGCTCTTCGCGGGCGCCACGGTGGCGATCGGCGTGTCCGGGCTCGCGTTCTTCGGCCTCGACTTCGTGACGAAGCTCGGGATCGGCAGCGCCCTCGGCGTGCTGACGACGGTGCTCCTGGCGAACTCGATGCTGATCTCGGTGCTCCGGCTCCTGGGTCACAAGGTCGACCGGCTGAAGGTCCCGTTCCTGCGACCGCTCGACGACTCCGAGGCGGCACGCCAGAAGACCCTCGTCGCGCGGTGGGGCCGCTTCGTGACCGGCAACGCGCGAATCGTGTTCCCCGTCGTGCTGATCGGGGTGCTCGCGCTGGCGGCGACCGCCTCGGTCGTCCGGCTGGGCGCTTCCGACCAGGGCACGCAGCCGAAGGAGCAGACCGCACGGCGTGCGTACGACCTGCTCGCCGAGGGCTTCGGGCGCGGGTTCAACGGCCCGATCCCGATCGTGGTCGCGACGAACGGCGACACACAGGCGCCGCAGCGCGTCTACGACGACGTCCAGGGCCTGCAGGGCGTCGCCTCGGTGCGTGAGCCACAGCTGAACGACTCGAAGAGCGTCGGCATCGTCTTCGTGACGCCGACGACGGCGCCGCAGGACGAGCAGACCGACGATCTCGTCGATCGCCTGCGCTCCCAGGTCGTGCCAGAGGCCGTCGGGAACAGCGAGGCGGTCGCCTACGTGTCCGGCCAGACGGCCGCGTTCAAGGACATCGGCCAGCGGATCACCGAGCGGACGCCGCTGTTCCTGCTGTACATCATCGGCGTCACGTTCCTCGTGCTGGCGATGGCGTTCCGCTCGATCGTCGTCTCGCTGACGGCCGCGGTGACGACGATCCTGTCGGCGTTCGTCGGCTTCGGCGTCCTCACGCTGATCGTCCAGGAGGGCTGGCTGCTCGGGCTGACCGGGCTCGACCGAACGGGGCCGATCGAGACGTTCGTGCCACCGATCGCGTTCGCGATCCTGTTCGGCCTCTCGATGGACTACATGGTGTTCCTCATGAGCCGCATCCGCGAGGAGCACGTCCACGGGCTGCCGACTCAGCAGGCAATCGAGCACGGCATCGCGGCGATCGGCCGGGTCGTGGTCGCGGCTGCGGTGATCATGGGCACGGTCTTCTCCGCGTTCATCCTGAGCGGCGACCGCGTCTCGAAGGAGTTCGGCATCCTGCTCGCGGTGGCGATCCTGACCGACGCCCTGATCGTGCGCATGACGCTCATCCCGTCGTTCTTCACGCTGCTGCGTGAGCGGACGTGGTACATCCCGGGCTGGCTCGACAGGATCCTGCCGAACCTCACCGTCGAGGCGCCGCATGAGGGCCAGGGCAGGCAGGGTCACCCGGCGAAGCCGACGGCAGCGCCGGTCGGCGAGCCCTGAGCGACGCTCTTGACGAGATCTCCGTCGGGGTGGCCGAGGGCCGCCGCCCCGACGGAGAGCAGGTCGCGTTCGTCTGCGTCACACCGTTCACCCGGATCCAGTGCGCCTGGTACGGCCGGGTGGTCGACGACGGGAAGGCGGCCGTCCGGCCGTCCGCCGACCGCTACGTCGCCGCGCTCGACGGCTGATCGCGTCAACGGCGCATTGCGAGTGCGATAGCGTCTGGCGGAGGATGACCGAGCCTGCAACGAGCAGCGAGACGACCCCGTCGGCAGAGCGCACTCCTGACGACCAGGACCCGCCGTACCTCTATCCGGACTACGTCGCGACGCGGCTGCGCGGGCCTAAGCAACCGCTCGTGATTCTCCCGCAGACGCTCTCCGACCCCACCGGGCCCGCGTTCGGCGAGGGCGTGGTCGGCGAGCTCGATCACGACCTCACGTGCCAGCACGAGGGCGAACCGATCGGCCAGCGGATCGTCGTCAGCGGGCGTCTGCTCGACTCCGACCGCCGCCCGATCTCGAACCAGCTCGTCGAGATCTGGCAGGCGAACGCCGCCGGCCGCTATGTCCACGAGGTCGACCAGCATCCCGCTCCGCTCGACCCGAACTTCACGGGCGCGGGCCGCTGCCTCACCGACGAGGACGGCCGCTATCGGTTCGTCACGATCAAGCCCGGTTCCTATCCCTGGCAGAACCACGACAATGCCTGGCGGCCCGCCCACATCCACTTCTCGGTGTTCGGCCGCGCGTTCACCGACCGGCTCGTGACGCAGATGTACTTCCCGGACGATCCGCTCTTCGAGTACGACCCGATCTTCCAGTCGGTGCGCGACCCCGCGGCGCGCCAGCGCATGGTCAGCAGGTTCGACCTCGCGCTGACCGAGCCGGACTGGGCCCACGGCTTCGCATTCGACATCGTGGTCGGCGGCGCGGGGGCGACGCCGCTGGAGCACTAGTCGTGCCGACCGCCGGCCGCACGCCGTCGCAGACCGTCGGGCCGTTCTTCTCCTTCGCCCTGCTAGACACGATCGGCAACGAGCTCGTCCCGCCGGGCACGCCCGGGGCGATCCGGATCGAGGGGACCGTGACGGACGGCAACGGCGAACCGGTCCCCGATGCCATGGTCGAGCTCTGGCAGGCGGGCGACGAAAAGGGCTTCAACGGCCTCGGCCGCTCGGGCACCGAGGAGGGCGGCCGATTCACGTTCACCACGATGAAGCCGGGCGTCGTCCGCAGCGCCGACGGCGCACCCCAGGCGCCGCACGTCGACGTCGCCGTGTTCGCGCGCGGCCTCTTGAAGCAGCTCGTCACGCGGATCTACTTTCCCGACGAAGTCGAGGCGAACGCCGCCGATCCGTTCCTCACCTCGCTCGACCCGGCCGACGCGGCGACGCTTGTCGCCGTCCCGGACGGCGACGGCTTCCGCTTCGACATCAGGCTCCAGGGCGACCGCCAGACGGTCTTCCTTGCCGTCTGACGCCCTCTTCCACGCGATCTTCGTCCCCGCCCGGGTAGGCGACGCCGTGTCGGGTCGTGCCTGGCTCGCCGCGATGCTCGCGGCGGAGAGCGCGCTCGCGCGCGCGGAGGCTCGAGTGGGCGTGATCCCCGTCGACGCAGCGGAGAAGATCGCTGCCTGCTGCGAGCCCGACCGCTTCGACATCGCGTCGATCGCAGAGGAGGGTCGGCGCGTGGCGAACCCCGTCGAACCGCTCGTCCGTGCGCTCGTCGCGGAAGCCGGTCCGGAGGCCGGCGGCTGGGTGCACTGGGGAGCGACGAGCCAGGACGTGCTGGACACCGCGGCGATGCTCGTCTCGCGTGACGCGCTCGACAGGATCCTCGTCGAGCTCGACGCCGTGGCCTCCGGCTGCGCCGAGCTGGCCGAGACCCACCGGAAGACTCCGATGGCCGCCCGCACGCTCCTCCAGCAGGCCGTGCCGACGACGTTCGGGCTCGTCGCCGCCGGCTGGCTGCTCAGCGTCGTCGAGACCCGCGGACGGCTGCGCGCGGTCCGGACACACCGTCTCGCGGCCCAGCTCGGGGGCGCCGGTGGCACGCTCGCTGCGCTCGGTCCGGACGGGCCCGCCGTCGCACGCGCCTTCGCGGAGGAGGTCGAGCTCCCCGAGGCTCCCGTGCCGTGGCACACGCTCCGCGGCCGTGTCGCAGAGCTCGGCGCTGCGCTCGACATCGCCGCCGGCGCGCTTGCCAAGATCGCACTCGACGTCACGTTGCTCGCGCAGACCGAGGTCGGCGAGGTGAGCGAGCGCGCAGGTGGCGGCTCCTCGGCGATGCCGCAGAAGCAGAACCCGGTAGGGGCGGTGCTCACCAGCGCCTGCGCGCGAACGGTGCACGGCCACGCCTCGATCCTCACGGCCGCCCAACCCCAGGAGCACCAGCGCGCCGCGGGCGCCTGGCAGGCCGAGTGGCTTGCCTTGAGCGGGGCACTCGCGTTCACCGGCGGAGCCGCGGCTTCCCTGCGCGAGACGCTCGAGGGGCTCGAGGCGCATCCGGAGCGAATGGCCGAGAACCTCGCGCGAACGGACGGCCTCGTCCTCGCGGAGCAGTTCGCCTACTTCCTCGCACCCTCGCTCGGTCGCCCGGAGGCGCAGCGGCTCGTCGGCGAGGCGGCGAAGCGCTGCGCGACGAGCGGGAAATCACTCGCAGCGGAGCTGGCGGACGACACGGCGGTCACGGCTCAGGTCGACCCGGAGGAGCTCGAGCGAGCCTCGGAGCCGGCCGGTTACCTCGGCTCTGCCGGCGAGCTCGTCGGTCGGGCGCTCGACCGATATCGCGCGACGCAAGACTGGAGGGCCGGATGAGCGACGACGCGTACGAGCGGGGCATGGAGGTTCGCCGCGAGGTGCTGGGTGACGACCACGTCGACGGGGCGATCCGCGCGACGACCGACCTCACCGCCGAGTTCCAGTCGTTCATCACGCGCTATGCGTGGGGAGAGATCTGGACGCGACCGGGCCTCGACCGGAAGACCCGGAGCTGCATCACCCTCACCGCACTCGTCGCGTCGAACCGGACGGAGGAGCTCGAGATGCACCTTCGGGCCGCGCTCCGGAACGGCCTCACGGCCGAGGAGATCCGCGAGGTGCTCCTCCACTGCGCGATCTACTGCGGCGTTCCGGCGGCGAACACGGCGTTCGCGATCGCCAGGCGCGTGCTCGAGGACGAGTCCTAGCCACGAGTAACGTCCAGGCGATGCGCCCCTGGGAACGGATCCGAGCTGTGGCGGATCGGATCATCGAGCGCCTCTCGGTCGTCGGCGCGGATCCGCACGACGACGAGGACCTGCGCGCGCGGAAGGCGCTGCTCGTCCTGATCTCGGCGCTGATCCTCCCCGTCGCCGCGCTGTGGGGGACGCTGTATCTCGCGCTCGGCGCGTGGGTCGGCGTGGTGCCCCTCGTGTACTTCGCCGTCCTGCTCGGTGCGATCGCGGTGTTCTCCCGCACGCGCGACTTCCCCTGGCTGCTGCGCGTCGGCCAGGTGGACATCCTGCTCGCGCCGACGCTCTCGATGATCCCTCTCGGCGGGTTCCTCGCTGCCGGCGGCGTCGGCCTCTGGGGGATCCTCGCGCCGCTCGGCGCCCTCGTGTTCAGCGACGTCAGGTCGGCGATTCGCTGGTTCGTCGCCTGGGTCGTCGTGTTCCTCGGCTCCGGGATCGCCGGCGAGCTCGTCGGCCCTGTCGGCGAGACGCTCCCGACGTGGTTCACGGGCACGATGCTCGCGCTGAACATCACGGTCGGCGGCGCGATCGTGTTCACGCTCCTCGCGGTGTTCGCGAAGCAGCGACGCGACGCCCTCGACGCGCTCCGCCAGGAGCAGGCCAAGTCCGAGAACCTCCTCCTGAACATCCTGCCGCGGTCGATCGCCGAGAAGCTGAAGGCCCAGACACAGCCGATCGCCGACCACTTCGGCTCGGCCTCGATCCTCTTCGCCGACGTGGTCGACTTCACGCCGTGGTCGGAGCGGCTCACGCCCGCCGAGGTCGTCGGCTACCTCGACCGGCTGTTCAGCTGCTTCGACGGCCTCGCCGAGCGATACGCGCTCGAGAAGATCAAGACCATCGGCGACTGCTACATGGTCGCTGCCGGCGTTCCCACTCCACGGCCCGACCACGCGACCGCGCTCGCGCACGTAGCGCTCGACATGCTCGACGCGATGTGCGCCGACGACCTGGTCGGGCGCCTGGGGCTCGAGCTGCGAATCGGAATCAACTCCGGGCCGGTCGTCGCGGGCGTGATCGGCCGCAAGCGCTTCCTCTACGACCTTTGGGGCGACGCGGTGAACACGGCCAGCCGCATGGAGTCGCACGGGACGCCCGGACGGATCCAGATCACCCGCGCGACGTACGAGCTCGTGCGCGACGAGTTCGAGTGCGTGCCGCGCGGACCGATCGCGATCAAGGGGAAGGGCGAGGTCGAGGCGTGGTATCTCGTCGGCCCGCGCGGCGATCGCAGGTCGGCCGTCACGAGCGGCGCGCGCTCGGCTGGCACCTAGGCAAAGAGCGCCTCGAGCCGCGCGCCGAGCTCCTCGCGGTAGTCGTCCCCGTCGAAGGCGTGCAGGGGGTGCGGCGGGAGGACGTGCTCCGAGAGGCGGCCGTCGTGCCGCAGGTAGAGCGCGGGGACGATTGCACCGCCGGCGTCGTACTCCACGGAGACCGCGCACGCGTCGCCCTCGTCGCGGTCGACGAACTCCGCGAGCGGGACGATGCCCTCGTCTCGGATCCCGGCCCCCGAGTCGAAGCCGACGACTCGCGCGAGGTGCGCCTTCTGGCTCCAGAGCTCCGGAGCCCGGGCCAGCTCGCCCGCGAGGAACGGCACCACGTCGCCGCGTTCGAGCGTACGTCGTTCACGGCGC
Organism: Gaiella sp.; assembly: GCA_036406535.1. Classification (GTDB taxonomy): domain Bacteria; phylum Actinomycetota; class Thermoleophilia; order Gaiellales; family Gaiellaceae; genus Gaiella. Next base: position 4,118 of record DASXAW010000143.1, on the reverse strand, counting down.
TTGCCGAAGACCGTCTCGGCGATCCTCTGCGCCACGAGCCGCGCGTTGTACCGAAACCCGTGGACGGAGCTCGAGCTCGGCGAGACGCCGTGCTTGCGCAGTCCGGACGAGGCCTGGGTGACGTTCCCCGCGAAGAAGATGCCCGGCACGGAGACGCTCTCCCAGTACGGCGTCTGTGCCGGAAGCCGTCCGTCGTTGACCGTTGCGACGCCGAGACTCGGAAGATCCCGGAGCGGCGCCTGGAAACCGGTTGCAGCGATCACCTCGTCCGCCTCGAAGGCCAGCTCGCCCTTCCACGTCGTCCCGCGGGCACGGATCCGGTATCCGGTGTCGTCTCGCTCGACCCGCTCGATCGAGGCGTCGACCACGTGGCTGCCCGAGCCGCCGCGGACGTGCTCGTCGAACGGTTGGAGGTACCGCAGCCGCAGCGGCGAGAACGCGAGCACTGCGGTGTCCACCGGCCGCGGCGACGCGAGCACGAGGGTCTTCGCCCACGGAAGGAGCCCCTGCGCGACCTCGAAGGCCGAGTTTCGCTTGCCGACGATGAAAACCCGCTTCCCCTCGTAGCCCTCCGGCGGATCCGTCTCCACGTAGTGCGGCGCCGCGTCGAGCCCGGGGATCGGCGGCCTCCACGCCTCGGTCATCCCCAGCGCGAATACGCAGACGCGGCAGCGATACTCGCCGTCCGAGGTCACGAGCACGAAGCCGTCGTCCTCGATCCGGGTCGACTCCCAGGCGCAGCCGTACCTGACCTCCACGCCCCCGCGGGTCGCGAACTCGGCGAGCGCCGACTCCATCTCGGCGCGGGCGGGCAGGTCGAGCGCACGGTCCATGAAGAGCGGCGTCAGCGCCTGATGGCTCTCGACGTCGCCGAGCAGGCTGTTGTGGTCGTACCACTCGTACTCGCGCGTCCCGCGGGCGACCGGCGCGTCGGGCTTCGTCCAGCTGATCAGGCGTTGGTAGACGGGGAAGCGGCGGAACATGCCGCCGGGCCGGTCGTCACGCGAGATCACCGCGCAGCGGTCGATGCCCGCCCGGGCGAGGGAGTAGGCCACCTGGAGGCCACCGGGGCCGCTGCCGACGACGACGACGTCGTAGCTGCCTGGCGGGAAGGGCCTCTCGTCTACCCCGCCCATGTGTTGGCCATGCGAAGCCGTCTCGCCTCGATCTGGAGCATGCGGTACGCGACGCTCGGCCGGCTCAGCAGCAGCGGCTTGAGCTCGTGGGCCGGCACGACGAGGCACCGGAGCACGGTCGACGCAACCACGTCGGCGGTAGGCGTCGTGTCGGTGAGGACGGAGATCTCGCCGAAGAAGTCTCCCCGCGTCAGCACCGCCCGCTCCTCACCGTCGATCACGACGCGCGCTTCCCCGCTCAGGATCACGTAGAAGCTGCCGCCCGACACGTCCTGGCGCAGCACACGCTGGTCCGTCGCGAACGCTTCCTCCTCGAACGTGTGCGCGACGGCCTCGAGCTCGGGATAGCTCAGGTCGCCGAACAGGCTCAGGCTCGCCAGCGTCTCGACGACGCTCGCCGACTGCGCTTCCATCGGACCACCCTACTACCGGCACCTCGGCGTCACGCTCAGGCCGCGCGGCGCTCGGCAGGTTCCTCGGCGACGGCCTCGGCCTCCGTCCCACCGGTCTTCGGGAGCAGGAGCGCCGGCACGAGCGCGACGAGGATCAGCGCGACGGCGATCCAGAACGTCTGGCCGAACGCGTTTGCGAGAGCCGGCGCGATCCGCGCCTGCGCCGCCGGCCCGAGGCGTGCGAGCTCCGCGATGCCGCCTTGCAGCGAGGGCACGCCGCTCTCGAGCTGCCGCTGGAGCATGATCGCAAAGAGCGCCGTGCCGATCGCGCCGGCGATGCGCTGGATCGTGTTCAGGGCGCTCGACGCACGGGGGACGGCATCCCTCGGGATCGAGCCGAAGGCGACGGCCATCGACGGCATGATCGTGCTGCCGAGCCCAACGCCGATCAAGAACAGGGCGCCGGAGAGCAGGGCGTAGGACGTGTCCTCCGTCACCGTGAGGAACGCCAGGGTCCCCACGAGCGCGATCACCATCCCGACCGGGACGACGAGCCGGGCGCCGTAGCGATCGGTCAGCCAGCCGGCGAGCGGCATCGCGACCGCCGCGCCGAGCCCTTGAGGGACGAGCAGCAGGCCCGTGTCGAGCGGGCTCTCGCGGCGAACGAGCTGGTAGTAGAGCGGCAGGAGGATCAGCGCCCCGAACAGCGCGAGCCCGAGCACGAAGTTCGTCGTCGCGCCGACCGCGAACCCGCGCCGGGTGAAGAGCGTGAGGTCGATCAGCGCATCCTCGCCCCTGCGGAGCGCGTGCCAGACGAACCCGGCGACCAGCACGAGCCCGAGCAGGGTCGCGACGATCGTCGGCCCGCTCGAGAAGCCGCCTTCGCTTCCTGCCTCCGAGATGCCGTAGAGGAAGAGCGCGATCCCGGGGGAGAGGAGCGCCAGCCCGCGCAGGTCGAGGCGCTGGCCGAGTCGCGGCTGGGCGTCGGGCAGCAGTCGCCGTGCCAGCACGATCGCGACCCCACCGACGGGCAGGTTGACGAGGAAGATCCAGCGCCAGCTGACCGTGTCGACGATCGCCCCGCCGATCACCGGGCCGAGGATCGGGCCGAGCAGCATCGGCACGCCGATCACGCTCATCACGCGGCCCATCCGCTGCGGCCCGGCCGCCTGGGCGAGCATCGTCTGCCCGACCGGGAGGATCGTCCCGGCGCCGAGTCCCTGCACGACGCGGAACGCGATGAGCGAGCCGATCGACCACGCGGCGGCGGCGAGCGCGGAGCCGACGAGGAAGAGCGTCAGGGAGGCGAGCCAGACCTGCTTCGCGCCGAAGCGCTCGGTCAACCACCCTGCGAGGGGAATGACGCTGGCGAACGCCAGCATGTAGCCCGTCAGCACCCACTGGATCGTCGAGATCGACGCGCCGAATTCCGCGCCCAGCGTCGGGATCGCGACGTTGACGATCGTGACGTCGAGGATCGTCATGATCGTGCCGAGCACCACGACCGCTCCGAGCACGAGGATCTCCCTGTCCAGCCCGCCCCGCTCAGATGCCATGCGTCGCTCCTTCCGCTCGGAGGTGTCCGATTCGAAGACGTACACCAGTGGACGTAAACTTACTGTGACAGTAACATAAGCCCGATGGCCGCCGAACAGGGACTGCGGGAGCGGAAGAAGCAGCGCACGCGGGAGCACATCGCCGCCACCGCGAGACGGCTCTTCGCCGAGCACGGGTTCGAGCGCGTCACGGTCGCGCAGATCGCTCGCGCGGCGGAGGTCGCCGAGAAGACCGTCTTCAACTACTTCCCGACGAAGGAGGACCTCTTCTACTCCCGTCTCGAGTCGTTCGAGGAGGAGCTTCTCGGCTCGATTCGTGAACGCGCGCCGGACAAGACGGTCGTGGACGCCTTCGGGAGGTTCCTCCTCACGCCGCGCGGGGTGTTCGCATCGCGGGTCGGGGACGACCGGCATGCGGCGCTCGAGGAGCTGCGCACGATCACGAGGGTGATCACGGAGAGCCCGGCGCTCCTCGCGCGCGAGCAGCACGTCTTCGAGCGGTACACAGTCTCGCTCGCGTCACTTCTCGCCGAGGAGACGGGCGCTCGGGCGGAGGATGTCGAGGCGCGCGTCGTCGCGAACGCGCTGATCGGCGTCCACCGGGCCTTGATCGACGAGGTGCGCCGCCGCGTCCTCGCCGGCGAGGACGACCTAGACCGCCTGGCGCGCGATCTGCGCGCGGCGGCGAGACGTGCTCTGCGACGACTCGAGTCGGGGCTCGGCTCCTACGGTCGCCGAGCGCTCTAGTCGTCGGGCTGATCGCGCACGAGCTCGAGGGTCGCGCAGTGGAGACCCGCGATCGCGAAGCGGTGGCTCTCCGAGAAGTCGACCTGGATCACCTCGATCCCCTCGCGCTCGAGGCGGTCGACGACCGTCGGCGAGCCTGCGTTCATCACGACCTTGCCCGGCTCGAGCGTGACCGCGTTGACGGCGAGCCCCCAGTACTCCTCGACAGGCACCTCGATCACCTTCCAGTCGTTCCGCATCAGGTAGCGGACGAACCCGTAGTTGACGAGGTGTGGCGCGAGCACCGC
>DASXAW010000142.1:0-5200 GCA_036406535.1 Gaiella sp. | reverse complement strand
ACGTCGCCGACGAACTTCGAGTAGACGGCCCAGTTCATCCCGAACTGGAACTCCATGACGAGCCCGGTGGCGACGCCGATCGCGAAGTTGATCAGGAGCAGCGTCCCGAAGAACTTCGTCAGCCGGAGCCACGCGGCATCGCCCGTCCGGTGCCACAGCGTCTGCATCACCGCGACGAGCGGAGCGAGGCCGAGTGTCAGCGGGACGAAGAGAAAGTGGTAGAGCGCCGTCGTCGCGAACTGAATCCGCGAGAGGTCGACGGCGGTGTCGGCAAGCATGGTCACGCGGGACGCGAACGATCATCCGGGAGCGTGCGACGGGGTTCATCACCCGGATCGGACGAACCCGCGGGGCAGCGGGAAACGCCCGTCACGCCGCGCAAACGCACCCCGGCAGGATGATTCGCAGGGCGGACGCCGTACCACTGTCGGGTGGGGCGCGCTCGATGATCAGGCTCGAGGTCTTCGGCGACGCCGAGAGGATGGTCTCCGTCGCGCAATGGCTCGACGCGAGCGAGGATGTCACGCGAGTGCGGCTCGTCGAGGCGATGCCGCCGGGCCACGCGGTCGTCGCGGCGGTCGTGCACGCGCGCGCGGTCGACGGAGTGATGGGCAGGCTTCGCGGCCACGGCGTCTCCGAGGAGGACATGACGCTGACCCGCGAGGAGGTGCTCGGGCAGTCGACCGTCGCGGGGTCCGAGGCCGGGCTCGTCTGGGAGGACGTTCTCGGGATGGCGAGCCGGAACGCCCGTCCGTTCGCGCGCTACATCGCGTTCATGCTCGTCGCGGGCGTCGTCGGCGGCTACGGCGTGCTCGACGCGAACGCGATCCTGATCGTCGGCGCAATGGCGATCAGCCCCGACCTCCTTCCGATCACGGCGGTCGGGGTCGGGCTCGTCGACCGCCGGATCGGGCTTGCCGCGCGCGCGCTCGTGACGCTCCTGATCGGGATGACCCTCGCCGCAGGTGCGGCGTGCGCGTCGACCTCGTTGCAGGACCTCTTCGGCGTGATCCCCTCGGACTTCGACTTCGACGCGACCGTCGTCGGGACGCTGACGGACGTCAGCAACGAGACGATCGTCGTCGCGCTCGCGGCGGGCATCGCCGGGATGCTCGCGCTCGAGACGCGCGCGAGCTCGGGCGTCGGGGTCGCGGTCTCCGTGACCACGATCCCCGCGGCCGCGTATCTCGGCGTCGCGGCGGGTCTCGGGGAGGCGGACCAGGCGCGCGGCGCGGTCGGTGTCCTCGCCGCGAACGTCGCGATGCTCGTCGTCGGCGCGGCGGGCACGCTGGCCCTCCAGCGGCTCATCGCACGCCGCGCCGCCGGCGGGCGGCGGTGGACGATCTTCGGCGGTCAGCGCTAGCCGATCCCCCAGCCGCCCGACCACGAGGCGCCGGGTTCGAGCCTGACGATTCCCTCGCCGGTGCGGAACGCGTTCGGCGGACATGTCATCGGCTCGACCGCGAGGCTCCGCCGGTTGACGTCGGGCAGCGGGTCTCCGGTGAAGAGCTGGAGATGTGTGTATGCGTCATCCGCCCAGACGGTCACCTCCACCCCGCTGCCCTCGTCCAGGAGGCGCACCCGCGTCAGCCCGTCGTCGTCCGCGTCGAGGTCGGTGAAAGTCGTGTCGAGCCGGGTCGTCCCGAGCACCCGCGGCCGGCGGAAGTCGAAGTCCGTGCCTTCGACGTCCCGCGCGGCCTCCGGCAGGCCACGCGCGCCGGAGGGGACGACGGTGCGCGCGGGCACCGTGAGCGTCAGCGAGTCGACGGTCGGCGCGCCGAGCGTGAAGTACGGGTGCATCCCGCTCGCGAACGGACACGCAGCGTCGCCGGCGTTGGTCGCCGTCGTCCGCACGGTCACCCCATCCGCTCCGATCGAGTACTCGATGCGGAGCGCGAGCGTGAAGGGATAGCCCGGCTGCGGGTGGAGCACGTGCTCCAGCGCGACCCGGTGCGGTTGCTGGTCGACGACCGTCCAGCTCGACCAGCGGACGAGGCCGTGGATCGCGTTCCCCGCAGCAACTTCCGTGAGCGGGAGCTGGTGCTCGCGGCCGTCGAACGTGTAGCGGCCGTCCTCGATCCGGTTCGGCCACGGCATCAGAACCTGGCCGCGCCCCGACGCGCACAGCTCGTCGACGGCGTACCCGTCGAGTACCTCGCGCGCGCCGACGGAGTACGTGCGGAGGCCGGCGCCAACCTCGACGACGACCGCCCGCTGCTCGCCGAGCGAGAGCTCGAGCTGCTCCCCCGACGGCGCGGCCGGTGCCGTCATCTCCCGGCCGCTCTCAGCCGAGCCGCGCGAGCAGGTGGTCGCCGACCCGGAGCGAGTTGGCCATCGCCGTGAGCGCCGGGTTCACCGCGCCGATGCTCGGGAAGACGCTCGTGTCGACGACGTAGAGGTTGTCGAGCTCGTGCGCCTTGCAGTTCACGTCGAGCACCGACGTCTGCGGATCGGTACCGAACCGGCAGGTGCCCGCCTGGTGCGCGCAGCCGGCGACCGGGATGTCGTTCTTCATGTACGCGAAACGGTGGATGAGGTGGCCCGGGTTCATGTCCAGCTGCCCGAGCATCGACTTGACCTTCTCGTAGAGCCGCTTCTTGGCCTCCAGGTTCGTCTCCGTATAGGTGATCGTCAGCTTGCCGTCGCGGTCGACTGTGACCCGGTTGTCGGGTCGCGGGAGGTCCTCGGTCGACAGCCAGAAGTCGATCGCATGGCGCGCCATCCGCTCGAGGGTCCAGTCCGGAGCCAGCTTCGTGTCACGCGGTCGCTCGCCGCGGAACATCGGAGCCGTCGACTTGCCGACCATCTGGACGTTGCCGAGCGGGTGCTCGAAGTCGCCGTCGCCGAAATAGAAGTCGTTGAGCCCGAGCGTCTTCTGATACGCAGTCCCGTTCTCCTCGCGGGAGAGTGCAAGGACGGCGGTCGAGTCGTGGAACATGTAGTTGCGCCCGACCTGATCCGAGCCGTTGGCGAGACCATTCGGGTGCTTGTCGGTCGCCGACTGCAACAACAGCTTGGCCGTGTTGGCCGCACCGCATGCCGCCACGACGACGTCGCCCGAGAACCGCTCCTCCCCTCCGTCCCGCTCGACGACCACCTCGGTGATGGCGGTGCCTTCCGGGTTCGTCTCGAGCCTGACGACCTTCGCGTTCGTCCGAAGCGTCACGTTCGGATGCTCGAGAGCCGGCCGAACGCCGAGCACCTCGGCGTCGGACTTCGCGTGCACGAGGCACGGGAAGCCGTCGCAGGTCGCACAGCGGATGCAGGTCGAGAACGGCGGATTCGACTCGTCGAGCATGATCCCGCACGGCGCGTGGAACGGCCGGTAGCCCGCCGCCGCGAGGTCGTCGGCGAGCTGCTGGATCCGCGGCTCGTGCGACACGGCGGGATGCGGGTAGGGCGCGCTCGAAGGAGGCTCGGTCGGGTCCTCGCCCCGCGCGCCATGGACGTGGTAGTGCTGCTCCGCGAGCGTGTAATAGAGCTCCAGGTCGTCGTAGGAGATCGGCCACGCCGGCGAGAGGCCGTCGTGGTGCTGTAGCTCGCCGAAGTCCTCCTTGCGCAGGCGGTACAGCGCCGCGCCGTAGAGCTTCGTCGCCCCACCGACGAAGTAGTGGACACCCGGCTGGAAGGCCTTGCCGCCCCCGTCGTACCACGTCTCCGGCGAGACGTAGCGGTTGTCCACGAACACGTCCTTGTCCGACCAGTTCTGCGGCTCGCGCGTCAGCCAGTCGCCCCGCTCGAGCAGGAGGATGCGCTTGCCGGACGGCGCGAGATGCCGTGCGAGCGTGCCGCCGCCGGCCCCGGTGCCGATGATGATCACATCGTAGGCGTCCATCTCTCCTCCTCGTCCGTCGGCTAGGCGAGCTCGGGGACTCCGTCAGGCGCCCTGTCGGTCGCCGTGATCGGCTTCGTGATGGCCTCGAGCGACTTCCCCTCCGCCTTGATCCCGATCGCGAGCTCGACGATCCCGCCGAGCACCATGATCGCTCCCCCGATGACGTAGCCGACGAAGAGCCCCGTCCGACTGGTGCCGTCGCCGATCAGCGCTCCGTAGAAGGCCGGGCCGAACGCCCCGAAGATCTGCGCGATCGCGAAGAACACCGCGATCGCCTCGGCGCGGATCTCGATCGGCCAGGTCTCGCTGACCGTGAGGTAGGCGGCGCTCGCACCTGCCGAGGCGAAGAAGAAGATGACGATCCAGCAGAACGTCTGCGTCGTCGCGTCGAGGTGGCCCTTGTCGAACATCAGTCCGCTGATCGCGAGCAGGACGCCCGAGATGATGTACGTGCCCGAGATCATCGGCTTCCGACCGACGGTGTCGAAGAGCGGCCCGAGGAGCAGCGGCCCGCACAGGTTGCCGACCGCGAACGCGAGCCCGTACAGAGGCACCTTGTCGGCGGACACGCCGTAGAACTGGACGAGCACCAGACCGTAGGTGAAGTAGATCGCGTTGTAGAGGAACGACTGGGTGATCATCAGCGTCGCGCCGAGGACCGCGCGCTTCGGATACGTGCGGAAGACCAGGCCGAGAAACGTGACGTAGCCGTACCGCTTCTCGGGAACGAGCTCGAGCGCCTGCGAGTCGTCGACGGGCTCGAGCTCCTGGCCCGACGCGCGCACCGCGTCCTCGATCTTCCGTAGCTCCTCCTCCGCCTCCTCCATGCGGCCGTGGGTCATGAGCCACCGGGGGCTCTCCGGCAGCGTCCTCCCCACCACGATCACGACGATCGCGAGCACCGGGCCCATGAGGAACGCGAGGCGCCAACCGACGTTCGGGTCGAACGCATTCAGGAACACGAGCGAGGCGAACGAGCCGAGGATCGCCCCGGCCCAGTAGGTGCCGTTGATCCAGATGTCGACGCGGCCCCGGTACTTCGAGGGCATCATCTCGTCGATCGCGGAGTTGATCGCCGCGTACTGGCCGCCGATCCCCATCCCTGCGATGAATCGGGTGCCGTAGAACCAGACGAGCCAGAACCAGCCGCCGTCGTTCACCGTGAACGCGGCGAGCCCCGTGCCGAACAGATACAGAAGGAGCGTGACCATCAGCAGGCGCTTGCGGCCCAGCTGGTCCGAGAGCCTTCCGAAGACGAGCGCGCCGACCACCTGGCCGACGAGGTACACCGACGCGATCAGGCCGACCTCGGTCGAGGTCATGTCGAGCGTGTCCGGCTGGATGAGGACGCCGGTGACCGAGCTC
>DASXAW010000141.1:0-8135 GCA_036406535.1 Gaiella sp. | reverse complement strand
CGCCGGCGCCCTCGTCACAGGCGGCCGCGACGTCTTCGCCTCGACGGCGGACAGCGAGGTCTGGCTCGTGCGCGGCGACTCCGAGATCGCGCAGCGCAGCAACCCCTACACGCGGCGGGCGTTCCGCGACGCGCACCCGCTCGACAACAAGCCGGGGCTCGTCGACGACGGGAACGGCTACCGGATCCTGCTCGGCCCGCTCGGCGTGAAGGCGACGGCGGGGGACGACCTCGTGCTGCTGCCACCCGCCAGGGTCTTCGACACGCTCGATGCGGCAGTCGTCGGCGGCGTCGACTTCTCGTTCGACAAGTACCGGATCAACCCAGCACAGCAACCGGACCTCACGCCGGGCGTCGATCCGTCACTCAACTCCCCGCCGCCCGCGTTCGACCGGAGCGGCGCGTACTCGATCGCGAACTTCAACGTCGAGAACCTCTACGACTTCCGCGACGACCCGTTCGACGGGTGCGACTTCACCGGGAACGGCGGCTGTCCGGGCGTCGCTCCGCCGTTCGACTACGTGCCGGAGAGCCAGGCCGCCTACGACGAGCACCTCGGCGCGCTCGCGTCCGAGGTGGCGAACGACCTGCATGCCCCGGACGTCCTGCTCGTGCAGGAGGCCGAGGACCAGGACATCTGCACCGTCGCGTCCGGGACGCTCCAGTGCGGCGCGACGAACAACGCCGACGGCAAGCCGGACACGCTCCAGGAGCTCGCGCTCCGCATCGCGGACGTCGGCGGCCCGTCGTACGACGCCGCGTTCGACCGTGACGGCGCGGACGACCGCGGTATCGTGGCCGCCTTCCTCTACCGCACCGACCGCGTCCAGCTCCTGCCCGTCGCTGCCGACGACCCGGTGCTCGGCTCGTCGCCGGCCGTCTCGTACCGCGGCGCGGCCCTCGCGTACAACGCGGACGTCTCGAACCCGAAGGCGCTCAACGCCGACCTCCCCTCCGACGTCGATCTCTCGACGGGCGTCGACGGCTCGAACGTCTACACGCGCGCGCCGCAGGTCGGGCACTTCCGCGTGTGGCGGAACGGGATCGGCCTCGGGGCGTGGGTCGATCTCTACGCGGTCTCGAACCACTTCTCGTCCGGCCCGGACACCCGTGTCGGGCAACGGACGGAGCAGGCGACGTACCTCGCCGCGATCGTCGCGGCGATCCAGGCCTCCGACCCGCAGGCGCGCGTCGATGCGGGCGGCGACCTGAACGTGTTCCCTCGACCCGACGATCCGCTCGTGCCGGCGAGCGACCAGCTCGCCTCGCTCTACGACCTCGGGCTCGAGAACCTGTTCGACACCCTGGTCGCGCAGGTGCCCGCCTCGGCGTACACGTACGTGTTCGAGGGCCAGGCGCAGACGCTCGACCACCAGTTCGTGACCCCACGGCTCGGAGACGAGCTCGAGCTGGCACGGGTCGCGCACCTGAACGCCGACTGGCCGGCGGACTTCGCCGGCGACGGGCCGCGCGGCGCTTCGGATCACGACCCGCTCGTGGCGCGGTACGACCTCCCGGCGACGCTGGCGCAGCTCCAGGCCCTGCTCGACTACTACGCGCAGCAGGGGCTCGTCGACACGAAGACCGCCGGCCAACTGCGCAAGCACCTCGACCAGGCCGCGACGAAGCTCGCTCAGGGGAACGTCGCTGCCTACCGCTCGCAGCTGCGGGCGTTCGCGGACCAGACCGCCGACAAGACGCCGCAGAGCGTCGACCCGGCCGCGTCGGAACAGCTGATCGCGGAGACCCAGCTGATCCTGGCCGGCTGAGGCAGCGGGCGGCGCCCGGCACGCCGGGCGCCGCCCTACACCGTCACCCCGCCTTCTCGAGGGTGGCCACGATCTCGCCGTAGCCGGCGGCGCGCGCGTGGTCGAGCGGGGCGACGCCCTCGCGGTCGGGTATGGAGACGTCCGCCCCTGCCTCGACGAGCAGCCGCACGATCTCCGTGTGCCTCAGGCCGCCGTCGCCCAGGATCACGGCCTCGAGCAGCGCCGTCCAGCCGAGCTCGTTGACGTGGTCGACGTCGATCTCGGTCTCGAGCAGCCGCCGCACGACCTCGACGTGGCCGCGGTCGGCGGCCGGGATCAGCGCCGTGCCGCCGAAGCGGTTCGTCCGCGTCAGGTCGGGCCCTGCCCGGAGAACCTCGTCGAGCACGTCGGCGAAGCCGGTCTCACCCGTGGACAGCAGCGAGTTCGCGCGCGTCGCGTCCTGGAGGTCGATATCGGCCCCGGCCCCGACGAGGAGCCGGACGACCGCGGTCTGCCCGGCGTAGGCCGCGTGCGTCACCGCCGTCCGTCCGAGCTCATCCGCGGCGTCGGGGTCGGCGCCGGCGTGGAGGAGCCGCCGGACCGCATCCTCGTCGCCGGCCGAGGCTGCGTCGATCAGCGCCGTGATCGGGTCGGACACCGGCGCAGCATGCCAACCGACCGCTCTCCCGATCGTCCGAGGCCGTGCTCTCGGTTTACGCTCATGCCGTGGAGCCCGTCCCGCACGCGACCTCGCGCATCGAGGTGATGCGCCTGCCGGATCGCGCGGTCGAGGGCGACCGGCTGGCGGTCGAGGAGCCACTCGAGATCCGCGTCAACGGCGAGGCGGTCGCCGTGACGATGCGCACGCCGGGGAACGACGAGGAGCTCGCGCTCGGGTTCTGTCTGACCGAAGGGCTGAGACCGTTCGCGGCGCGGCTGCCGGACGACCTCGCCGCGAACACGGTGGACGTCGAGTCGCCCGACCCCGACCTCGAGCGGATCAGGCGGTCGTTCTACACGTCGTCGTCGTGCGGGGTCTGTGGCAAGGGTGCGCTCGAGGCGGTCGCAGTCGACGCGCCGCGCGTCGAGAGCGACGTCGTGGTGCCGTTCTCCGTCGTCGCACGTCTCCCCGACACGCTCCGCGCCGCCCAGGCGGCGTTCGCGCTGACCGGGAGCCTGCACGCCACCGGCCTGTTCGCTCCCGAGGGCGACCTCCTCTGCCTGCGAGAGGACGTCGGCCGGCACAACGCGATGGACAAGGTCGTCGGGTGGGCGTTCCGGGAGGGAGCGCTTCCGCTCGCGCGCGGTCTTCTGTGTGTCAGCGGGCGGCTCTCGTTCGAGCTTGTGCAGAAGGCGGCCGTCGCGGGCTGCCCGGTGCTCGTCGCGGTCGGCGGCCCGTCGTCGCTCGCCGTCGAGCTCGCGGACGACCGCGGTATCACGTTGTGCGGGTTCGTCCGCGACGGCCGCGGCACCGTGTACACGCACGCGCACCGCGTCACGGCGTGAGCGAAGAGCCGGTGCAGCGCCCGCACGTTGCGAAATGCAACGTGCGCATCACGGGGCTCCTGCTCGTCGGCGGCGGCTCGGAGCGCTTCGGCTCGCCGAAGGCGCTCGCTCGGTTTCGCGGCGAGACGCTGGCCGACCGCGGTCGGCGGATCCTCCAGGAGGCGTGCGACGAGGTGCTCGTCGTCGGGAAGGCCGCCGACGGCCTCCCGTTTCCGGTGCTCGACGACGGCACGGCGTCACGGGCGCCGATCCATGGCGTGATCGCAGGGCTTCGCGCCGCGCGCCACGAGGTCGCCGTCGCGCTGCCGGTCGACGTGCCGCTCGTCACGTCCGGCGTGCTTCGGGCGCTCGGAGAGGCGTGTGCGGTGCCCTCCGAGCGCGTCCCGCTGCCGGGCGCCTATCCCTGCTCGCTCCTGCCGGAGCTCGAGCGGCGTGTCGCCTCCGGCGAGCTGTCCCTCCGGGGCGTCAACGTCCGCACGGTGGCCGTCGACGAGGAGCTCCTGGTGGACGCCGACACGCCTGCGAGGCTCACCGAGCTGGCCGCGCGCTGACCCGCGCGTCGTCGGCAGGGCGGGGGTAGATTGGACCGCGCCAGCGTCGGAAGGAGTCGAGGATGTCCACGCGCAACGGTCGCCTCACAACGCCGCTCGTCCGGGAAGGGGACACGCTCCGCCCCTCGTCGTGGGACGACGCCCTCGACCTGGTCGCCGAGCGGTTCGCGGAGGCACGCGCCCAGGACGCCACGACGTCGTTCGGCATCTTCTCGTGCTCGAAGGCGACCAACGAGATGAACTTCCTGGCGCAGAAGTTCGCGCGTCAGGTGATGGGGTCGAACAACGTCGACTCGTGTAACCGCACCTGACACGCGCCCAGCGTCGTCGGTCTGGCGACGGTGTTCGGAGCGGGCGGCGGGACGTCGTCCTACCGGGAGATCGAGGAGACCGACGTGATCCTCCTCTGGGGGTCGAACGCCCGCGAGACGCACCCGATCTTCTTCCACCACCTGCTGAGGGGCGTCCACAACGGCGCCCGCCTGTTCACGATCGACCCGCGGCGCACGAGCTCCGCCCAGTGGGCCGACCGCTGGCTCGGGCTCGACGTCGGCTCCGACGTCGCCCTTTCGAACACGATGGCCCGCGAGATCATCCACGCGGGGCTCCACAACGAGACGTTCGTCGAGCGCGCCACCGAGGGCTTCGAGGCCTACGCCGCGTCGGTCGAGCCGTTCACGCTCGCCGAGGGCGAGCGGTTGACGGGCGTCCCGGCCGAGGCGATCCGCGAGGTCGCACACGCATACGCCCGGGCCGACCGTGCGATCGTCTGCTGGACGCTCGGCATCACCGAGCACCACAACGCGGTCGACAACGTCCTCGCGCTGATCAACCTCGGGCTCCTCTGCGGCCAGGTGGGCCGGTACGGCTCAGGCCTCAACCCGCTGCGCGGGCAGAACAACGTCCAGGGTGGCGGCGACATGGGCGCGATCCCGAACAAGCTGCCCGGCTTCCAGGACATCGAAGAGGACGCCGACGCCCGCGCGCGCTTCGAGGCGGCCTGGGGGACGCCGATCGTCCCGCGCCACGGCTGGCACCTGACCCAGATGTTCGAGGGGATGGAGGAGGGTCGCCTGCGGACGCTCTACGTGATCGGCGAGAACCCCGCCCAGTCGGAGGCCGACGCGACCCGCGCCCGTCGCCTGCTCGAGGGGCTCGAGTTCCTCGTCGTGCAGGACATCGTCCCGACGCGCACGTCGGAGATGGCGGACGTCGTGCTCCCGGGGACCGCCTCGTGGTGCGAGGCCGAGGGGACGGTGACGAACAGCGAGCGGCGGGTGCAGCGGGTCCGCAAGGCGCTCGAGGCGCCGGCCGACGCGCGCGACGACACATGGATCCTCTCGGAGCTCGCGCGTCGGCTCGGCCACGACTGGGGCGACCCGACCGCGGAGGAGATCTGGGACGAGTGCCGCTCCCTCTCGCCGATGCACGGCGGGATGTCGTACTCGCGGCTCGACGAGCACCGCGGCCTGCAATGGCCCTGCTACGACGAACAGGATCCGGGCGCCCTGTTCCTCCACGCGCGGCTCTGGGCGGAGCCCGTCGAGGGCCCGCGCGCCCCGTTCAGCGTCGTGGAGGCCCGCCCGCCGTTCGAGGCGCTCGACGACGAGTACCCCATCCGCCTCACGACGGGGCGGCGGCTCGAGTCGTTCAACACCGGCGCGCAGTCGAATCGCTACCGCTCCCCGCTCCATCGCGGCGAGGCGCTCGAGCTCTCGCCCGAGGACGTCGACCGACTCGGCCTCGTCGACGGCGAGGTCGTTCGCGTGTCGTCGCGACGTGGCTCCGTCGAGGCGCCGGTGCGCGTCGAGACGTCGCTCCGGCCCGGGCTCGCCTTCATGTCGTTCCACTTCCCCGAGCAGGTCGACGTGAACGTGCTCACGATCGACGCGACCGACCCGAAGTCGGGCACGGCCGAGTTCAAGGCGTCCGCGATCAAGGTCGAGAAGCTCGAGCGCGAGGTCGCGACCGCCTGATGGACCTCCGGCTCGTCCCGCACGCCGAGCCGACCACTGCGGAGCGCGCGGCCCTCGACGCGGTGCTCGGGACGCCTTCCTCGCGCTGGGACGGCGGCGCACGGATCGACGGCAGCGACGGCCATACGGCCGCGACCGGGCACGACGCCCGCGCCCGGCGGCACCTGCTCCTGCCTGCGCTGTGGGCGCTGCAGGAGAGGGTCGGCTGGATCAGCCCCGGCGGCCTCAACGAGCTCTGCCGTCGCCTGACGGTGCCGCCGGCCGACGCGTACGGCGTCGCCTCGTTCTACGCCCTGCTCGCGCTGGAGCCGCAGCCCGCCCGCGTCGTCCACGTCTGCGACGACGTGGCCTGCCGCTGCCACGGCGCCGAGGCGCTCGTCGCCCAGCTCGAGGAGCGCTTCGGCCCCGAGGGATCGCCCGGCGAGGATGGCTCTGCGACGTGGTACCGGAGCCCGTGCCTCGGCCGCTGCGACCAGGCCCCGGCGGCGCTCCTCTCGCAGGCCGGCGAGACGCCGCTCGAGCGTGCTCAGGCCCCGACGAGCGCGTCCGCGGTCCTCGCACTGGTCGCCGGCGGCGAGCCCGCGCCCGCTCCTGCCGCCGCGCTGCCTCAGGCCGGGGACGGCTCGCTCCGGCTGCTGCGCCGCGTCGGGGTCGTCGATCCGCGGAGTCTCGACGACTACCGCGCCGAGGGCGGCTACGCGGCGCTCCGCCGCGCGGTCGAGCTCGGCCCCGAGGGGGTGCTCCGCGAGGTGAAGGACTCGAAGCTCGTCGGTCGCGGCGGGGCGGCGTTCCCCGCGGGCGTGAAATGGGAGGCCGTCGCCAGGCAGCCGGCGCGCCCCCACTACCTCGTCTGCAACGCGGACGAGTCCGAGCCGGGCACGTTCAAGGACCGCGCGCTCCTCGAGGGCGACCCGTTCGCCCTGGTCGAGGCGATGACGATCGCCGCGTACGCCACGGGCTGCGAGCACGGCTACGTCTATCTGCGCGGCGAGTACCCCGAGGCGCTGCACGCGCTCGAGCACGCGATCGCCGAGGCGCGGCGGCGCGGGTTCCTCGGGCCTGACGTGATGGGCGAGGGCTTCGGGTTCGACATCGAGCTCCGGCGCGGCGCGGGCGCCTACATCTGCGGGGAGGAGACGGCGATCTTCGAGTCGATCGAAGGGCGTCGCGGCGAGCCGCGCAACAAGCCCCCGTTCCCGGTCGAGGAAGGGCTGTTCGGCAAGCCGACCGTCGTGAACAACGTCGAGACGCTCGTGAACGTCCTCGACGTCGTGCTCTGCTCGGGCCCGTCGTTCGCCGAGGTCGGGACGGAGCAGTCCACCGGAACGAAGCTCCTCTGCGTCTCCGGCCACGTCGAGCGACCGGGGACGTACGAGGTGACCTTCGGTGCGACCATGCGTGACGTCCTCGAGCTCGCGCGGGGCGTCTCCGGCGGCAGGGCGCTCCAGGCAGTCCTGCTCGGCGGCGCCGCCGGGAGCTTCCTCTCGCCCGACGACCTCGCCGTGCCGTTGACCTTCGAGGGGACGAAGGCTGCGGGCTCCACCCTCGGCTCCGGCGTGGTGCTCGTCCTGGACGACACGGTCGACCTCGGCCGGTTCCTCATGCGGATCGCTGCCTTCTTCCGCGACGAGTCGTGCGGCCAGTGCGTCCCCTGCCGCGTCGGCACGGTGCGGCAGGAGGAGGCGCTCGCACGCCTCCTCGCCGGGGAACCGCGCGGCGGCGTCGAGCGCGAGCTGGCGCTCATCGCGGAGGTGGGCCAGTGCATGCGCGACGCATCGATCTGCGGCCTGGGGCAGACGGCGTCGAGCGCGGTCGAGTCCGCGATCGGCCGGCTCGGTGTGTTCGGAGGCGCGACGTGAGCGAGCTCCTCGCGCCGCGGCGCATGGTCGAGCTCGAGGTCGACGGTGAGCCGGTGCGCGTCTTCGAAGGAGCGACGATCCTCGACGCCTGCAAGCAGCTGGGCATCGACACGCCCACGCTCTGCTACGGCGAGACGCTCCGGCCGGCGAACGTCTGCCGGGTCTGTGTCGTCGAGCTCGAGGGCGCACGAGTGCTCGCCCCCGCGTGCTCGCGCAAGGCGGAGGCGGGGATGAAGGTCCGGACGGACTCGGAGCGCGTCCGGCTGTCGCGCAAGGTCGTGATGGAGCTCCTCGCCTCGTCGGTCGACCTCTCGACGACGCCGGTCGCGCCCGGTTATCTCGACCGCTACGACGCGGCGCCCGACCGCTTCGGGGCGCCGGCGCCCCCGCGCGACGACCGCGACGCCGCTCGGGCGGGTCGCCACCTCGTGCCCGACGGCCGCACCGCCGCCACGGTCCACCAGCCGGTCAAGGTCGACAACGAGCTGTACGTGCG
>DASXAW010000140.1:0-12572 GCA_036406535.1 Gaiella sp. | reverse complement strand
ACGTCGCCGATCGACGGGTGGCGTTCGGCGAGCCCGTTGAGGGCGTCCGCGAACCATTCCCCCCTCGCGGCGGCGTTCTCGACGACGCCTTCCTCGCGGAACGCCTCGATCGACGCCACGCCGGACGCGTTGAACGGAACGAGCATCTCGCGCGTCTCCCGGTTCCTCACGAGCTCGAGCCCCCAGAAGCAGCCGAGCCCGCGCACATCGCCGATCGACGGATGGCGCTCTGCCAGCCCGCGGAGCTCACGGCCGAACCAGCCGCCCATCGCGGCTGCGTTCTCGACCACGCCCTCCTCTCTGAACGCCTCGATCGAGGCCACCCCGGACGCGCACGCGAGCGGATGCCCGGCGTACGTGAGGCCGCCGGGGAAGAAGCGGTCGCGGATGCCGTCGACGATCTCGCCGCGCGCGATCATCGCGCCGAGCGGCACGTAGCCGGAGTTGATGCCCTTCGCCACCGTGAGGATGTCCGGGACGACGTCCCAGTGGTCACACGCGAACCAGCGGCCCGTGCGGCCGAAGCCGGCCATCACCTCGTCGAGGATCAGCAGGATGCCGTGGCGGTCGCAGACCTCGCGAATCGCCTGCAGGTAGCCGTCGGGGGGCGGGATCACGCCGTTGGTTCCGGTGACGGTCTCGAGGATCACCGCCGCGACGGTGTGGGCGCCCTCGTACTCGAGGATCTCCTCGAGATGCGGCGCGCCGGTGCACACGGGGCACGGGTCCGGATGGCCGGCGGGGCAGCGGTACGTGTATGGGTCGAACATCCGCACGACGCCCGGCATGCCGGGCTCGACCGCCCAGCGGCGCGGGTCGCCCGTGAGCGTCACGGCGCCGTTCGTCGCGCCGTGATACGAGCGGTAGCGCGCGATGATCTTGCTGCGGCCGGTGAACAGGCGGGCGAGCTTCACCGCGTTCTCGTTCGCCTCCGCGCCGCCGTTCGTGAAGAACGAGACGGAGAGGTCACCCGGGGTGACCTCCGCGAGCATGCGGCCGAGCGTCGACCGGGACTCGCTCGCGAGCGGCGGGCCGATCGTGCAGAGCTGGTCGGCCTGATCCTTGATCGCCTGGAGGATCTTCGGGTGCTGGTGCCCGATCGAGACGTTGACGAGCTGTGAGGCGAAGTCCAGGTACCGCTTTCCCTCGTAGTCCCAGAAGTGCCGCCCCTGCGCACCGGCCACGGGAATCGGGTCGATCTGGCTCTGCACGGACCAGGAGTAGAGGACGTGCTCCTTCGCGTCCGCGACGATCTGCGCTCCCAGGTTCGGGTCCGCCTCGACGATTGCCATCTCCACGCTCCTTCGCTTCGCTCGCGGTGCGATCGTAGCGCCGCGGCGACGACGTCCCGGGCTTGCGTCGAACCACCCCGCGGCGCGAACATTCGCCAATGGCGATAGCGCTGCCCTCCGCCGCGCCGGGGCTCCTCGAGCGAGACGACGTCCTCGCCGAGCTTCTCGAGGCCTACGACGGCGCTGTCGCCGGGACCGGCCGGCTCGTCCTCGTCGGCGGCGAGGCCGGGATCGGCAAGACCGCGCTCGTCCGGCGGCTCTGCGAGGAGCTCGGAAACGACGCGGCGACGTTGCGCGGCGGCTGCGACCCGCTGCTGACACCGAGGCCCCTCGGTCCGTTTCTCGAGCTCGCGGAGGCGGCGCCACCGCGGCTGGCGGAGGCGATCCGCGCCGACGCTGGCGCCCACGACATCGCGACCGCGCTCCTCGGCTCGCGGAGCGTGACACCCGTCGTGGTCGTCGTCGAGGACGTGCACTGGGCCGACGAGGCGACGCTCGACGTCATCCGTGTCCTGGGCAGGAGGATCGGCGACGCCGGGGCGATCGTGATCGCGACCTACAGGGACGACGAGCTCGACCGCTCGCACCCCCTGCGACTCGTGCTCGGGGAGCTCGCGACCGCCGCGGCGGTGATGCGCGTGCGGGTCGAGCCGCTCTCGCCGAGCGCCGTCGGCCGGCTTGCGGAGGGCTACCCGCTCGACGCCGCAGCGCTCCACCGTCTCACCGGCGGCAACCCCTTCTACGTCACCGAGGTTCTCGCCGCGGGCGGCGCGGCGATCCCCGAGACGGTCCGCGACGCCGTGCTCGCACGCGTGGCGCAGCTGAGCCCTGCCGCGACCACCGTCGTCGAGGCGGCAGCCGTCGCTCCTCCGTCGCTCGATGCCGCCCTGACCGTCGCCGTCTGTGGTGAAGCGGCGGACGCGGTCGACGAGTGCCTCGGCTCCGGCGTCCTCCATGCGCAGGACGACGCGATCGCCTTCCGTCACGAGCTCGCGCGCGTCACGGTCGAGGAGTCGCTGTCGCCGACGCGCCGGCTCGCGCTCCACCGCGCGGTCCTCCTCGCGCTCGCGGATCTCGACGGGGCCCCCGACGTCGCACGCCTCGCGCACCACGCCGACTGCGCAGCGGACGGCCAGGCGGTGCTGCGCTACGCCCCTGCCGCCGCGGAGCACGCCGCCCGCGCAGGCGCGTACCGGGAGGCGGCGGCGCAGTACGCCCGTGCGCTTCGGTTTGCGGAGGGCTTGTCGGACGGCGAGCGAGCCGATCTGCTCGAAGGGCGCTCGCGCGCGTGCTACCTGGCGGACGACCAGGTGGAGGCAATCGTCGCGATCAAGGAGGCGATCGCCTGCCGGCGGCGCGCCCGGGAAGGGCCGAAGGAGGCCCGCGCGCTCGGCGAGCTCTCGCGGTACCTCGGTTGCCGGGGGCTCAACCAGGAAGCGCAGGACGCCGTCGCCGAGGCGACCCGGCTCGTCGCCGACGTGGAGTCGGGCTCCGAGCTCGCGAGCGTCTACGCCGCGCGAGCCTGGATCGAGCTTGCCTTCGGCGATTCCGACACGGCTGCCTCCGGCGAAGACCTCGCCCGCCGCGCGATCGACCTCGCGGAGCGCTGCGACGACCCCGCCACTGCCCTCGATGCGCTCGTCACGCTCGGCACCGCCGATCTCGGTCGGGACTTCGACGCCGCGCGCGCGACGCTCGAAGACGCCGTCGAGCTCGGCCGGCGGCAGCGCAACTCCGAGCAGGTCGCGCGCGCGCTGAACAACCTCGGCGCCTCGAGCGTCGCGCGACACGACTTCGCCATGGCCGACGCATACCTCGAAGCCGCGCTCGACCACGCCACCGAGCACACGGAGGATCTCTGGCGGCTCAACATCCTTGCGATCCAGGCTCGGTCGCTCCTCGACCAGGGTCGCTGGACCGAGGCGACCGAGGTGGCGGCGCGTCTCCTCGAAGACCCGCGCGACTCGCCGTGGCCGCATCACGAGGCGCTGCTGGTGCTCGCGCTCGTCCGGGCCCGCCGCGGTGACCCGGGTGCCCACGAGGCGATCTGCGGCGCGCGCGCAGCCGGTGT
Source organism: Gaiella sp. (assembly GCA_036406535.1). Classification (GTDB taxonomy): domain Bacteria; phylum Actinomycetota; class Thermoleophilia; order Gaiellales; family Gaiellaceae; genus Gaiella. The sequence continues at coordinate 9,209 of DASXAW010000140.1, read as the reverse complement.
CTCCGACGAGGAAGTCGAGGCGATCGTCGACCTCGCCGCAGCCGCCGCCGAGGTGGCCTGTCTGGAGCAGGGCGCTGCGGAGGTCGACGCCGCGACGGCGGCGGTTCTCGACGCCGCGATCCGGCGGGGCGACGACTCCGCTGTCTGCCGGCTGGCGTACTGGCGCAGCCTCGCCGGGTTCACCGCACCCGAGTCCGCGAATCGCGACGACCCCTACTCCTTGGCGCTTCAGGGCGACTGGCACGCTGCGGCGGAGCTGTGGACGGAGTTCGGCTGCCGGTACGAGGCGGCATTCGCGCTCGGACAGGTCGACGACGAGGACGTGCGCCGACGGGCGCTCGCCGACCTGCGCCGACTCGGCGCCGGCCCGGCGGCCACGATGGTCGCCCGTCGGCTGCGCGAGGGCGGAGCGAGCGTTCCCCGCGGCCCGAGGGCGACGACTCGCGCCAACGGGGCGCAGCTCACCGCCCGTGAGATGGACGTCCTCCGGCTCGTCGCCGACGGCATGCGCAACGCCGACATCGCCGACCGCCTCTTCGTCTCGCGGCGGACGGTCGACCACCACGTCTCGTCGATCCTCCGCAAGCTCGGCGTCAGGACACGCGGCGAGGCGACAGCCGCCGCCGCACGTATCGGGCTGTTCGAAGACCGGTAACGCCCGGCCGCAACCTAGGTATTTCCGCCGATTCGGCTCTCGCACGGCCGCCCTAGCGTCTTTCGGGTCATCGACCGGAGGAGTGAGCCATGGAGACGTACGTGATCCTGCGCCGCGGCGGCTGGCGGACGGCGGACGACCTGCGTGACGCCGCCGCCCGCTCGACCGTCGAGGGCGACCGGATGAGCGACGACGTCCGCTGGATCCGCAGCTACGTGACGGCCGAGACCGACGGACGCGTCGGAACGGTCTGCGTCTACCAGGCCTCGAGCCCCGAGGCGATCCGTCGCCATGCGGCCGCGGCGGAGCTGCCCGTCGACGAGATCGTGAAGGTCGGCGACACGGTCGTCGTCCGACCAGACCCCGAGCCGGTCGCCGCCTAGAGAGCAGCGGCGGCTCTGCATCCAGAGAGGAGCCCAACCATGCGTCGAATCACCATCCTCGCGCTCGCCACGGTGACGGCGGCGATCTTCGCCGCGCTCGCCTCGGCCGGGCCGACCGTCCATCGTCACGACATGGCCACGATGGGCGGCGCAGCGCCCCAAGCGCTCGCCGCGCAGCTCGCGGACGCGCGGCTGGCCACCGCGAAGTACGCCACGAACCTCGCCCTCGCGAAGAAACAGGGCTACGGCGTGATCACCCAGATGATCCCCGACATGGGCTGGCACTTCATGAACCCGAAGATCACGACGTTCGACGTGACGAAGCCGCCGATCCTCGTCTACGGGAAGCGCGGCGCGAACTGGCAGCTCGTCGCGTTCGAGTGGGTCTTTCCGAAGAAGCCCGCGAAGGCACCGCTACCCGGAGCGACGTACGGCTCGTTCGGCGCGGCATGCCACTACAAGGACGGGACCTTCGTGTTCCAGGAGAGCCAGGACGCGTGCGCGCCCAAGAGCCCGCAGAGCGGTGCGGCGTTCGGCTTCTGGCACCCGGACCTCGTGACGCTCCACGTCTGGGCCTGGTACCCGAACCCGGCCGGTGTGTTTTCCGGCATGAACCCGCTGATGCACCCTTTCAACAAGGGTTAGCCGGGCCGCGGGCGCTCTGCCCGCTCGGCTGACGGGGGAATGCGGACGGCACGTGAGGGCCGTCCGCATTCTCTTGCGCGCCCTCCTCGAGCAGCCCGAGCGCGCCGGCCGCGCACGGAGCGACGCGCCGTCTAGGTTTCGGGGATGCGGGCGGCGCTGATTCAGGAGCTTGGCTCGGCTCCCCGGCCGGGTGAGACCGGCGATCCGCAGGGTGAGGTCGTCGAGGTGCTGGCGGCGCCGATCAATCCCGTCGACCTCGCGGTCGCATCCGGCGCCTACGTCGCGGGGCATCCGCCGCTGCCGTACGTGCCGGGGTGCGAGGCGGTCGGGAGGACGGCCGACGGGCGCACGGTGTGGATCTTCGGCGGCGGCTTCGGGCTCGCCCGTGACGGCGGGATGGCCGAGCGGGCCGCCGTCGGGAACGCCGTGACGGTCGAGGTGCCCGCCGGCGCGGACCCCGCGCTCGCGGCCGGCCTCGGGATCGCAGGGCTCGCCGGCTGGTTGCCGTTCGCATGGCGGGCGCCGCTCCGCGGCGGCGAGACCGTGCTCGTGCTCGGCGCGACGGGCTCGGTCGGGCTCGTCGCCGTGCAGGCGGCGAAGCTCCTCGGGGCCTCGCGCGTCGTCGCGGCGGGACGGGACGCCGAGCGACTCGAGAAGGCCGCCTCTCTCGGCGCGGACGCGACGGTGCAGATCGGTGCCGTCGACGACCTCGCCGCCTCGTTCCGCGAGGCCTCGGGCGGAGAGGGCCCGACCTACGTCTTCGACGCCCTCTGGGGCGAGCCGTTTGCGGCGGCGGTGCAGGCGGCCGCTCCGTGGGCGACGGTCGTGAGCCTCGGGCAGTCGGCGGGGCCGACCGCCGAGCTCGCATCCGGCCCCGTGCGCGGCAAGAACCTGACGATCAAGGGTCACTTCGCCTTCGGCGTCCCGGAGGAGGTGTTCGCCGAGCACTATCCGAAGCTCGTCCGGCACGGCGTCGCAGGGGAGATCCGGCTGGACGTCGAGCGCGCGGCGCTGGACGGCGTCACGGACGCCTGGCGGCGTCAGGCCTCCGGCGAGGCGAGCAAGCTCGTTCTCGTGCCCTGAGGGTCACGGCGCGAGCAGCTGCCGGCTGCCCGGGTCCCACCGCCAGACCGCAGCCGGGACGACATGCGTGCCGCCGACCCAGCGGTCGACGCCGAGCAGCTCGACCCGGTCCGCCTCGCCTTCGAGCACGCGCCGGCCGCGGTCGGTGAGGCGAACGGCGAGCTGCCCGAAGCGATGCTCGCTCTCGGGGACCGGGACGGGCAGGTCCTCGCCTTCCTCCGTCTCGAGGAGGCGGTGTGGGCCTCGACCGAGCTCCGCGAGTGTCACGAAGAACCATGCGTCTCCGAGGAACGGCGCAGACTCGAGGTCCTGCGCGGCGACGAAGGCCGCGACGGAGGTGCGAGCTCCTCCGGCAAGGGCCCGTAGCGCCGTTCGCTCGGTCGTGGAGAGTCCGTCACGCGGCGCCGGCAGCTCCTCCAGCAGACGGAGCAACGCCGCCCGGACGTACGGAAGGTCCTGCGCGTCGTGCTCCACCCGCCGCGCGAGAGCCTCCGGAGTCGGCTGCCGTATGTCACCCCAGGCGGCGCCGGCGGTCTCGAGCGTCGCCCTGGGCACCGGACGCCGGGCGGGCCAGAGCGACTCGAGCTCGTCGGCCGTCAGCTCGCCGAGGCCGCGGAACGACGGCCTTCCGGGGAACGCCCCGACCACGATCGCCTCGGGCGTCGCACCCGCCTCGCCGGCGAGCGCCAGGATGTCGAGCAGCTGGAGCTGGTCGTAGAGGTCGTGCTCGAACCACAGCACGACCGGCTCTCCGTCGGCGAACGCCCGCTCGAGCCGGCGGTCGCGCTCCGCCAGCGAGTCGCGGATCTCCTCGCCGCCGCCCCAACCGCTCTCGGCGAGGAACGCCGCGCGGCGGCGAAGGAGCTCGGGCCGAGGCGTCGACGGGAGCGGCCCGACGTGGAGCGAGTCCCGCCACGGCAGGACGGTCCCGCCCAGCGCGGTGCTCCGCAGCGTCTCCGCCGTGCTGTCGCCGTTCGTGACGTGGAGGATCTCGGACACGACCGCCTCCATCCGGCGCGGCGGGAGCGTGATTTCGCTACGCGGGCGCGACGGCCGGGCGCAGCTCCTGGCCGAACTTCGCGCGCTCGACGAACTGCCCGAACCCAGGGTCGACCTCGAGCCTCCCGTCGGAGACGACGACCGTCCCGCGGATCAGCACGGTCTCCACGTCGCCCGTCACCTCGGTCCCCTCGTAGAGGTTGTAGTCGGTCTTCGAGTGCTGGTCGGCGGCGGTGATCGTCTTCTTCCTCGTGGGGTCGAAGATCACGAGGTCCGCGTCCGAGCCGGGGGCGATCGTCCCCTTGCGCGGGTAGAGGCCGAAGAGCTTCGCGGGGTTCGTCGAGAGGAGCTCGACCATCCGGTTGAGCGTGATCCGGCCCTCGCCGACGCCGAAGTGGTGGATCATGTGGAGCCGGTTCTCGAGCCCGGGCCCGCCGTTCGGGATCTTCGAGAAGTCGTCCTTGCCGAGCGTCTTCTGGCCGTCCCACAGGAACGCGCAGTGGTCGGTCGAGATCGCCGAGAGGATGTCGGTGCGAACGGCGTTCCAGAGGATGTCCTGGTTCGCCTTCGGCCGCGGCGGCGGCGTGTAGACGTACTTCGCGCCCTCGAAGTCGGGCCGCTCGAGGAACGTCTGGTCGACGAAGAAGTACTGCGTGCAGGTCTCGCCCCAGACGTCCCAGCCCTTTTCGCGAGCGAGCGCGATCGGCTCGACCGCTTCCTTGCACGAGACGTGCACGACGTAGAGCGGGCAACCTGCGACACGGGCGAGTTGGATCGCCCGGTTCGTCGCCTCGCCCTCGGTCTCGGGCGGACGGGTGAGCGCGTGGTAGTGCGGCGCCGTGTTCCCCGCGGCGAGCGCCTGCTTCACGAGCACGTCGATGGCGTCGCCGTTCTCGGCGTGCACCATCACGAGCGCCCCGGAGCCGGCGGCGACCTCCATGCTCCGGAAGAGCGTCTCGTCGTCCACCATCAGCGCGCCCTTGTACGCCATGAAGAGCTTGTACGAGGTGACGCCCTGGTCGGGCAGGGTCGCGAGCTCCTCGAGGGAGCCGCCGTCCTTCAGGTCGGTGATCGCCATGTGGTAGCCCATGTCGATCACCTGCTTGCCGTTCGCCTTGGCGCGCCACTCGTCGAGCGCGGCGGCGAACGTCGACCCCGGCGGCTGGATGCAGAAGTCGACGTGGCACGTCGTGCCCCCGAACGCGGCGGCCGTCTGGCCCGACTGGACGTCGTCGATCGTCGTCGTGCCCCCGAAGGGCATGTCGAGGTGCGTGTGCGGGTCGACGAGCCCTGGCAGGACGAGCTTCCCGCCCGCGTCGATCGTCGTGTCCGCCGTCACGTCCAGGTCCTCGCCGAGGAGGGAGATCCGCTCGCCGTCCACGAAGACGTCGCCGACGTAGTCGTCGGTCGCCGTCACGACACGGCCGCCCTTGATCAACACGGACATCGCGGATCTCCCTTCCTCGGTCGCTTCCCTCCGGCGGGCTACTTGCCGCCCACGGTCACCTTCACGGTCACCTTCTTCCACTTCGCGCCCGTCACGTTGGCGCCCGCGGCTTTCAGCTGGGCGAGCGCCTTCGCGGCGTACGTGTAGTTCGTCGCGCCCTTCGGCGCCTTCTTGATCACGCCGTAGGTCTTCGCGATGTTCGCGGTCTGCGCGACCGCGCCGGGCGGCGGCAGGCCGATGCCACGCGGGCTCGGCCAGGTGAGCGCGTTGATCTCGTTCATCTGCCACGTCTGGTGGCCCCGGCCGAGCAGCGAGCCGTTCTTGAGCACGATGTTCACGCAGTCCTGCTGGTGGTCACGACAGTAGATCCAGCCCTCGAACGAGGCCTTGAGAAACTTGACCGCCGTGTCCTGGTTCGCCTTGTCGGCGAGCCAGTCGGAGCGCACGAAGACGTTGTCCTCGAGCATGCCCGTCCCGACCTTCGGGTCGGCCATGCGGAACACGTTCAGGTCCTTGAGCGTGTACAGCTTGCCCGTCTTCGGGTTTTTCGTCTCGAGCACCTGGGCGAGCTCGTTGTACGTCATCGCCGCAGCAGCGTCGACCTGGTTCTTCAGGAAGAGCTGCATGTCGAACGGCTGGTTGACGATCGTCACGTCGCTCGAGTCCGAGTGGTCGATGCCGTTCTTCTGGAGCGCGGCGAAGAGCTCGGGCTCGTTGCCGCAGCACCAGACTCCGACCTTCTTCCCGCGCATCTTGGCGATCGTGTTGATGCCGCTGCTCTTCCAGGTCAGCTCGGTCATCCCCGAGCGGGCGAAGACCTGTGCGATCGAGACGAGGTTCGACCCCTTCTCCCGCGTGGCGAAGAGGTTCGGCAGCCAGTCGAGCCCGAACTCGGCCCGCTTGCCCGCCACGACGGTCTCCGGCGTGATGCTCGGCCCCCCGACCTTGATCGTGACGTCGAGACCTTCCTTGTCGTAGTAGCCCTTCTCCAGCGCCGCGTAGTACCCCGCGAACTGCGCCTGGGTCACCCACTTCAGCTGCAGGGTCACCTTCGTCGCCGCCGGCCGCGCCGGTGCGGCTGTCGCCACCGCCACCCACGCCGCGAACGCGGCACACGCGACCGCTGCTGCGGCGAAACCGATCCGCTTCCGCCTCAACGTCGTCCTCCTCCGGTTCGTATCGCCATTCCGAAATCCGTCACTCTCCGCGGAAGCCGCGCGACGACGGGTGCCAGCTCGTCGTCAGCCGCTCCACGAGGGCGACGGCTCCATAGAACACGATTCCGAAGGCACTTGCCAAGGCGATTCCGGCCCACGCGCGCGGGAAGTTGAAGAGCTGCGTGTCGTTCAAGATGCTCACGCCGAGGGCGTTCGTCGGCCCGCCGAAGTACTCGCCGACGATCGCGCCGATCATCGACAGCACCGCCGCGACCTTCAGCCCCGTGAACATGAACGGCAGCGAGTTCGGGATGCGCACCGAGCGGAACGTCGCGAGCTCGCCGGCGCCATACGACCGCATCAGCTCGATCGAGCGCACGTCGACGCTCGTGAGGCCGCGGAGCGTGTTCACCATCACGGGGAAGAAGCACAGGACGGCCGCGATCGCCATCTTCGAGAACGGGTTGAGCAGCCCGAACCAGTTGTTCGTGATCGGGGCGAACGCGATGATCGGGATCGCGTTCGCCGCGATCGCGAACGGCAGGAGCGCGCTGCCCACGGCGCGGAAGCGGGCGAGGACGAGCGCCATCAGGATCCCGAACGCCGAGCCGAGCGCGAAGCCGCCGGCGGCCTCCTTGAACGTGTAGACGCCGTAGTCCCAGAGCGTCCCCTTGTCGTCCCAGAACGCCTGCGCGATGTCGGACGGCTTGGGCAGCAGGAACGTCTCGACGTCGAAGAGCGTCGTGAGCCCCTGCCAGAGGGCGATCGCCACGAAGAACACGACGATCGCGGGCACCCAGTCCCGCACCCGGCCGCCGATCTCGCGGCCGAATCCGCGCGGGATCGGCTCGACGACGGTGCTCGTCATCGCTCCTCCGCGGCGGGCGCGGTGTCTCGCGGCGCGCGCCCGCCGTGCCCGGCGGCGAGCGCCTCCCGCACAGCGGTGACGAGCTCGAAGAACCGCGGCTCCTCATGCGTCATCGCGTTGCGGGGATACGGAAGGTCGATCTCGATCATCTCCGCGATCCGACCTGGCCGGGCGGACATGACGACGACCCGCGTGGAGAGGAACACGGCCTCGGGGATCGAGTGCGTGACGAAGACGATCGTGCTCTCGGCCTTGTCCCAGATCCCGAGCAGCTCGAGGTTGAGGCGTTCACGCGTCATCTCGTCGAGCGCCCCGAAAGGCTCGTCCATCAGGAGCAGCGCCGGATCGAAGGAGAGCGCGCGGGCGATGGAGACCCGTTGCTGCATCCCGCCCGAGAGCTGCCAGGGCCTGCTGGACTCGAACCCGGTGAGCTCGACGAGGTCGAGCATCTCCGCGACACGCTGCTTCCGGCGGGCGCGATCCCAGCCGAGCAGCTCGAGCGGCAGCGAGACGTTCTTGGCGACGGTCCGCCAGTCGAAGAGCACCGCGTCCTGGAAGACGATCCCGTAGTCGTGGTCGACGCGCGCCTGGTGCGCCGTCTTCCCGTTCACGCGGACGGTCCCGGACGTCGGCGTGACGAGGTCGCCGATGATCCGCAAAAGGGTCGACTTCCCGCAGCCGGAGGGGCCGATCAGCGAGACGAACTCGCGCGGAGCAACCTCGAGGTCGATGTCGGCGAGCGCGGTGACGCCGGTGCGGAACGACTTGGTGAGCCCCTCGATCGAGACGACGTTCGCGGCGGACTCGCCAGGACCCGCTCCGACGGCAGAGCCGCCTCCGCTCATGGGTCGCCTCCGTCGAGCCTACGGCTCATGCGACGTGCTCCGGCGCGCGGTGGAGCATCAGCCGCTCGGTGAGCGCGACGAGGCCGAACAGCACGAGCCCGAGCGCGGCGCACACGATGTTCGTCGCCCAGAGCGCGGTGGGCTGCAGCGAGTAGTACTGGTTGAAGTTCACGATGGCGCCGCCGAGGCCCTCCTGGATGGAGGCCGGCGTCTCGCCGATGATCGCCCCGATCACGCTTGCGGTCGCGGAGATCTTGAGCGCCGTGAAGAGGTACGGCATCGACGCAGGCACCCGGAGCCGCCACAGGACGCTCCACCGGTTGGCCGCATACGAGTCCATCAGCTCGAAGGCCCGCGGATCTGCCGACTTGAGCCCACGCAGCGAGTTGATCGCCACCGGGAAGAACGTCAGGTAGGCGGCGAGGACCGAGACCGCCTTCCAGCCCTCGACCCCCTTCGAGCCGAGACCGATCACGACCATCGGCGCGATCGCGAGGATCGGGACGGTCTGCGAGGCGACGACGTAGGGAAGCATCCCCCGCTCGAGGAGGCGCGAGTGGACGAGCGCCACGGCGAGCGCGAAGCCGAACACCGCCCCGAGCACGAACCCGGCGAGCGCCTCCTTCGCGGTGAACCACGCTGCGTCGAGCAGTGGATGGATCAGCGCGGGGCCGCCTGCGGTGACCGGCTCGCGGAACGCGTTCAGGATGTCGTGGATGTGCGGCATCGTCGTGTCGTCGACGACGAACGGCCACGTCCAGCCGGTGGTCTCCCAGACCCACTTGTAGCCCTCCCACGCTCCCCATAGCAGCGCGACCACGAGGACGAAGGTGGCCAGCCGTCCGAGGGCGGGCACGATTCGCGCCTGACGCGTCTCGACTGCGACGGCCGTCATCTGGGCGCATTCCTTACCACACCTTCGGCCGCGGAAGGGGGTTAAGCTCGGGCGTCGTGGCCCTCGATCCGTCCCGCGTCGTCTCGCGTCTGGAGGAGCTGCGCTCGCTCACCGGGAACGACGACGGCGCGCAGCGCGTCGCGTGGACCGACACGTGGGCGACGGGGCGTTCGTGGCTCGCCGAGAGCCTCTCCGACCTTCCGCTCGAGGTCGAGCGCGACCCGGCCGGGAA
>DASXAW010000139.1:0-2642 GCA_036406535.1 Gaiella sp. | reverse complement strand
GCCTCTTCCCGAGCCTCGTCGACCTACGCGTCACGAGGCAGGACGTCTACTTCTTCGGCGCGCCCGCGGGCTGGCAGGCGCCGGACGTACCGGCGTGGGTCGACTTCGACGTCGGCGTCTACGGCGTCGGCGACCTCGACGGGCGCGGCTTCAAGGCGAGCCCCGACCGCGAGGGCCCGGCCTTCGACCCGGACGCGGGCGAGCGCGTCGCCTCGAAAGAGAAAGAGGCCGAGGCGCGCGACTACCTGGCGCTTCGCTTTCCGGCGCTCGCCGGAGCGCCGCTCGTCGGAACGCGCTCGTGCCCGTACTCGCTGACCGAGGACACGAACTTCCTGGTCGCGCCGCACCCCGAGCACGAGCACGTCTGGCTCCTCGGTGGAGGCTCGGGCCACGGCTTCAAGCACGGCCCGGCCCTCGCGGAGTACGCGGAGCGGCTGCTGAACGGCGAGGAAGAGCCGAGCGAGGCGTTCGCGCTCGGTGCCCGGTCTCCAGGGGGCGGTTTGCGCGCCCCCTGGATCGAGCGGTAAGCCCTACGTGACCTTGAAGCTGCCCTTCATCTGGGCGGCGTGCGGGTCGCAGACGTAGCGGTACGTCCCCTTCTTCAGCGTCACGGTGACGGTCTTCTTGCCCTTGAACGGCGTCGTCGTGATCACCTTGTTCACGCCGGGACCCTTCAGGTGGAAGTCGTGGATGTTCGACTTGTCGTTGACCGTGATCGTGTACTTGCCGTGCCTGAGCGTCTTCACCTTGGCGGTGCCCTTCTTCAAGGTGATCGTGAAGCCGGGACCGACGGTTCCGTTGAGCTTCGTCGCGCTGCTGGTCGCTCCGATCGGGGCGGCAAGCGCGAGCGCCGCGACGAGACCGGCGGCGGCGAGTGCGATTCGAGACATCATCCTCCTTTGAGAACTGGGCTTCAGTGCGTTACTTCTGGACCCCGAAGCTTTTGGTTTTCCCGCGGCGATAGTAGCGATGGGCTCGTCAGTCCTGAAGCCAGAAGAGGCCGACCGTTCCCGGGCCGGCGTGCGTGCCGACCACCGGGCCGAGCGTCGTCGCGACCTCGATCTCGGCCCGCGGCCGGACATCGCGGACGAGCGCCTCGAGCGCGGCCATCCGTTCGGGCGCATCCGCGTGCGCGATCCCCACACGCAGGCCCTCGTCGTCGACGGTGCCCTCGCGAAACGCTGTCGCGAACTCCGCGATCGCCTTCCGATTTCCCCGTACGCGTTTCAGCGGGAGAACCTCGCCTTCGGCGAGCGTCAGGATCGGCTTGATGTTCAGGAGCTGTCCCGCCCACCCGGCCGCGCGCCCGATCCGGCCGCCTTTCGCGAGGTACTCGAGCGTGTCGAGCGTGAAGACGAGGCCCGACTCGTGCTTGACGCGGTTGACGAGCTCGTCGATCTCCTCGTCCGTCGTCCCCCGCTCCAGCCGGCGCTGGATCGCCAGGCCGAGCATCGCGATCGCGGCCGAGGCGCTCGCCGTGTCGATCACGCGGACGCGACCGGCCGTCTCGTCCGCAGCCTGCTGCGCGCTCGCATACGTTCCGGAGAGCTTCGCCGAGACGGTCAGGACGAACAGGCGCTCGAGGCCGCTCAGCTCCTCGTAGGCGGACGCGAAGTCCTGCGGCGTCGGCTGCGAGGTCGTGGGGAGCTCCTCGGCCGTGCGCAGCCGCTCGTAAAACTCGGCCGGTCCCATGTCGACGTAGTCGCGATAGCTGTGGCCTCCGAAACGGACGTACAGGGGGACGACCCGCCAGCTGGGGAAGCGGGCCGGCGCGTCGGGGAAGTCCGCGGTCGAGTCGAGGACGATCCCGGTGTTCGACGCGGTGAGCTTCATTCGCCCCGGCCGGCCGCGCTCAGGATCGCGTCCACGATCTTGTCCAGGTGCTCGTCCTTCGTGAGGCACGCGACGGCGCCGGCCGCGTAGAGCGCGTCCACCTCGCGCAGGTTCGCGGAGGCGGTCAGGCACACGACCGCGACGTCCGGGCACGCGGTCCGCAGCCGCCGCGTCGCCTGGACGCCGTCGAGCGCCGGCAGCCGGAAGTCCATGATCACGACCTCCGGGTCGAGCCGCTTGCACATCTCGACGACCTCCGTGCCGTCCTCGACCGAGCCGACGACGTCGATGTCGGCACGGAGCCCCAGTAGGAGCTCGAGCGCCTCACGGAAGACGTGGTTGTCCTCGACGAGAGCGACTCGGACGGGCGGCGCGGCCATCCGCGCACCTTAATCCCGCTATTCGGCCGACAGGAGCAGCGGGTAGTGCGGCTGGCCTCCCGGATGCACCTCGAGCTCGAGTTCGGGATGGCGCTCGGCGACCTGCGCCAGGAGCCGCCCCAGCTCCGGCTCGTCGGCGCCGGTGATGAAGGTCAGGACGTCCCGCGGCTCTCCCAGGAGGGCCTCGACCACCGCGCTCGCGACCGCGTCGAAGCTCGTCCCGCCGGCGATCGGCTCGCCGTCGGCGAGGCCGAGGTAGGCGCCGCGCTCGACGTCGATGCCGTCGACGCTGACCGCCCGCGAGGCGATCGTGACGGCGCCGGTCGCGATCCCGGATGCGGCTTCGTCCATCGCCGCGGCATTCGCCTCCGAATCGGTCAGCGGATCGTAGGCGAGCATCGCGCCCAGCCCGGCCTGGAGGGAGCCCGA
>DASXAW010000138.1:0-18752 GCA_036406535.1 Gaiella sp. | reverse complement strand
GAAGAAGATCGCGACCACCATCGGGACGCAGCCGTAGACACCCGCGCGCAGGGCGATCCAGATCGACTCCGCGGTGACCAGCTCCTCCGTGTCGACCGGCGCCGCGAGGATCGCGTCGTACGTGCGCTGGAACTGGTACTTCACGAACGTCCCGAACATCGCCGGGAACGCACTCGAGAAGAGCACTGCGGTGGCGACCGTGCCGGTGCCGACGAAGTCGACGTAGTCGTAGCCGCCGATCGTGCTGACGAGCGAGCCGAAGCCGAAGCCGAAGGCGAGGAGGTAGATCGTCGGCTCGACGGTCGACGAGAACGTCGACGACTTCCAGTACGACGAGAAGTTCACGACCTCCCGGACCAGCACGCCGGTCAGCGCCGAGCGCTCGAGGCGCCCGAGCCGTGGAGCACGCGCCTCGTCGATGCCCACTACCCGATCTCCTCGCCGGTGAGCAGCACGAAGACGTCCTCGAGGTTCGCGGGCCGGCGCTCGCCCTCCAGGTGGTGGAAGCCGTTCCGCCCGTCGATCCCGAGGATCGAGACGCTCGTCCCCGTCCGACGGGTGCGGAGGCCCGCCGAGAGAGCCTCCGCCTCGACCTCCGCGAGCCGCGCCGGCGCGCCGTAGACCTCGAGCGCCTCCCTGCCCGCATGCTCGAGCACGAGCTCTGACGGCGGCCCCGCGGCGACGGCGGTGCCGTGCGACATGATCAGCACCGTGTCCGCGAGGCGCTCCGCCTCCTCGATGTAGTGCGTGGACATGAGGAGCGTCGTCCCCGCGCTCCGGAGCGCGTCGATCAGCGCCCAGAGCTCCTGCCGCACCTGCGGGTCGAGCCCGACGGTCGGCTCGTCGAGCAGGACGAGCTGCGGTCGGTGGACGAGGGCGCGGGCAATCAGCAGCCGCCGCCGCATCCCGCCGGAGAGCTTGTCGACGCGATCGTCGCGGCGGTCGACGAGCTTCGCGAGCTCGAGCGCGCGCTCGATCGCATCGCGCCGCTCGGCACGTGGGACGCGGTAGAGGTGCGTGAAGACCAGGAGGTTCTGCGCGACGGTGAGCGTCGTGTCGAGGTTGTCGAGCTGCGGCACGACGCCGCAGCGCGCCCGCGCCTGCTTCGACTCGTCCGGCAATGCGTAGCCGAGCACCTCGAGCTCGCCCTCGTCCGCGATCGACTGCGCCGTGAGGAGGCGCATCGTCGTCGACTTCCCCGCGCCGTTCGGGCCGAGCAGGCCGACGCACGTGCCGACTGGCACCTCGAGGTCGAGGCCGTCCACCGCGGTGATCGGCCCGTAGCGCTTGACGACCCCGCGCATACAGATCGCGAGCTGCTGGTCCACGCGCCCAGGATGCCAGCGCGGCGTCTCTGCCAGAGCGGTCACCAGAGGTTCGACCGCGGCGGCGGCCGGAACTCGTCGGAGCGGGGCTTCAGGTCGTCTTGGCGAACCGCTGCACGGCGGCGAGCAGCTCCCTGCTCTTCTCGGTCGCCTGCGCCACGTCGCCCGACGCGAGCGCGTCGCTCACGCAGTGGTTCACGTGGTCCGTGAGGATCTCGTAGCCGATGCTCTCCAGCGCCGTGCGGACCGCGGCGATCTGCGTGAGGATGTCGACGCAGTACCGGTCGTCCTCGACCATCCGCTCGATCCCGCGCACCTGTCCCTCCACCCGGTGCAGGCGGTTCGTGATGCGCTCCTTGTCGTAGCCGTGCGTGGCCATCGCCGCCGATCATACCCCGAGGGGGTACGCGCCCCGGCGGCGGGAAGCCTGTCGGCTCCTACCATTGCGTCGAGATGGAACATCGTCGTCGTGGACGCCGGCACCGGGTCGCGCTGCTCGCCGTGTCGGCGATCGTCGCGTGCGCCTTTCCTGCGGCCGCGACCGCCCATGCGTACCTCGTCGGCTCGGACCCGCCGGCCGGCGCACGCCTCGGCTCCGCCCCGGCGCACGTCGTGCTGCGGTTCAACGAGAACTTCGTGCGCGGCAGCGCAGAGATCTCGCTCCAGCGGACCGACGGGACGCGCGTCGCGCTGCCACCGCCCGTCGAGCGCAGCGCGACGATCGTGCAGCGGCTGCCTCGCGACCTGCGTGGCATCTACCTGCTCACCTGGTCGCTGGTGTCGGACGACGGGCATCCGACCCAGGGGTCGATCCCGTACTCGTTCGGCGCGAGCGGGGCGCTCCCCGCCGTCACCGCCTCGTCGGGCCCGACGCAGTGGCCGGAGGCCGCCGCCGACTGGCTGTTCTTCGGCGGGCTCGCGCTCGCCTTCGGCGGGATCCTCAGCGAGCGCCTCGTCTGGCGTCGCGCGCCGGTCGCCGCCCCGGTCCTCTTCGGGATCGGCGTGTCGGTCGTCGCGGCGACGATCTCCCTCGTGCTTCTCGCCGCCGACCGCGTCCACGGCGACTTCGCATCCGGCTTTCGGGGGGGTGCGCTGTGGGACGTCGCAGGGAGCAGGCCCGGCGCTCTCACCGTCGCGATGATCGTGGCGCTCCTCGTCGCGGCGGCGCTCGTCGTCGCGCGGGTGCCGCTGGTCGCTCTCGTACCGCTCGCCGCGACCGGGGTCCTGATCGCCTATCGGGGGCACGCGGGCACGAGCGGTGACTGGTGGGCGCCGCTCGCCGACTCCGTGCACGTGCTCGCCGCCGCGGCGTGGACGGGGGCGCTGGCGCATCTCGTGCTCGTGCTCGCGGCGGCGCCGGCCGTGCGCTCGGCGAGCGCGGTGCCGGTTCGCCGGTACGCCGAGCTCGCGCTGCCGACGGTGCTCGTCGTGCTCGGTACCGGCGTCCTGACGGCTCTCGCCGAGTTCGACAGCTTCTCCTCCGTCGTCGACACGGGCTACGGGCGCACCCTTCTCGTGAAGTCGGGGCTCGTCCTCGGCGCGCTGTGCCTCGCGCTCGCGAGCCGCCTCTTCGCGCTGCGCTCGGATCCCAGCGTGAACGTGCCGCTCCTCCGCAAGCTCACGGCGCCCGAGCTCTCCCTCGTGGTCGTGGTGCTGGCAGCCGCGGGGCTGCTCGTGAACCTCGCGCCGCCTCGGAGCTCCGTCGCCGCGACGCGCCTTGTCCCGCCGCCGGCGCCGGTTGCGCAGTCGGCGCCCCTGCGTCGCTCGGCGATCCCGACCGGTCCGTTCGTCTCGGCGCGGGAGGACGAGGACCTGGCCGTCGGCTTCGCGGCGCGCCCGGCGGGAGCCGGCCGCATCGGCGTGATGGCGATCGTGATCGACCAGAACGGCAACGGCGCGAACGGCCTCGATGTCGCCGTTGGCGTCCGGTCCGACCGCAGCGCTCGCCGCGAGGCGGTCGCGTGCGGCCCGGGCTGCTATCGCGCGGGCGTCGGCGTGGTGGGGCGTCCGCGAGCCGCCGTCCTCACGATCCGGAGGCCCGACGGCCGGTCGTCGAACGTCCAGTTCGCGTTCCCGTCGCGCTGGCCGCCCCCGTCGGCCACCCTGATCGCGCGCCGGGCGACCCGGGTCTTCCGCAACCTTCGGTCCGTGACGATCGACGAGCGGCTGTCGTCGGGCCGTGTGCACACGACGCGCACGCTGTGGCGGCTCGAGGCGCCGAATCGCCTCTCGTACGACATCGCGGACGGCGCACGTGCCGTGGTCGTCGGCGACCGGCGGTGGGATCGCGACCCGGGGAAGCAGTGGGTCGAGTCTCCGCAGACGCCCCTGCAACAGCCGACGCCGACGTGGGGAGCGGCTCCGAGCCGCGCAGCGCTGATCGGCAGCGGCGCCGTCGCCGGCCGCCCGGTGTGGCAGGTCTCGTTCGTCGACAGAAGCGTGCCCGCCTGGTACACCGCGTCGATCGACAAGGAGACGTACAGGACGCTCGCCCTCGAGATGACGGCGCCGGCGCACTTCATGCGGCACGCGTACTCGGGTTTCGACGAGCCCGTCTCGATCGAGCCTCCGCGCTCACCCTAGCCGGGAGCTCGACGACGAGGCTGCGGGCGGGGGCTTACCTGGCGACCGTGAGAAAGGCAACGTCGCGCGCCACGCGAGGCGAGAGCTTCCTCGGCCAGCCGCGGAGATCGACAGCGCCGCCAGGACTCGCCGTCGTGCCCGAGAACGCGGCGAAGTCGCTTTCCCAGAAACGGAGGACCTTCCCGCGAACGTCCTGCGGCAACAGCAACGAGAAGCGTCCGTCCCTCGCCGGCCAGCGGGCCGAGAGGGGCTTGACCACTCCCGCGGGCCCCGAGACGCCGACCAAGAGGCCGCGGTAGAAGGCGCCCTCCTCGGGCGTCGAGGAGGGGAGCGGAAGGTTCGCGCCCCTCGCCGGCAGCTTCACGTCCATCGTCGCGCTGTGGAGCCGCGAGAACGACACGTTCCGGGTGCCCGAGCTGTACGAGACGTTCCCGACCGCGACCTGCACGCTCAGCGCCACGGGATCGCTCCCCGACTCGTCCGAGGCGGAGAAGTAGGAGACGTAGTGCCCGTTCGCGCTGGATGGCTCCGAGAACGTCCAGAAGTCGCGGTCGGTGGTGCGTGTGACGACCGTTGCGCCGCGCACCGGATTCCCATCCGCGTCGGTGATCGTCCCCTGCAGGCGGTACGAGAGCAGGACGACACTGGGTGCCGGGGCCCCGTCGGCGCGCACGGCACGGCCGGTGACGAGCACGCCGCGCGATGTCGGCTTCGCGCGGAGATCGAGGAGCCGGTAGCCGACGGACACGCCGCCGGACGCCTGCGTGAGTGCCTTTCTCTCCGCGGAGGTCAGCGGCCGGCCGCCGCGCGTCGCCTGGGAGCCGTCGGCGACATGGAGGGGGTGGCGGCGAGCAAGGGTGACGTCCACGGGCGCCGAAAAGCGCCCCTGCGCGTCGGTCCGACCGGGTAGTCGATAGCGATCGACGGCGACGACGGCTCCCGCGACCGGCTTGCCGCGTAGAAGCAGGCGGCCCGTGGCCCTGGACTCGTTCGAGCTGTCGGCCTGCCAGAGCGCGAGCGGCACGGCGCCCCCCGCCACTGCGATCCGAGCGCCTCCGCCGGCCGCGCCGACGCCGCTCGACGCGGCAGGTTCGCGACGCGCGGCGCTCGTGACGGGCCATGAAGCCGCCGGGTGGATGCTCGCCGTCTCGCGCGTCCGGCCGGACGCCGACGCCGGCCCGGGAGCGAGCGCGAAGACGAAGAGCTGCGAGACGGTGCCTCCGTTCGAGGACGTGGGCGTGCCGCCCACCGTGACGGCGACGTACTCCTTGCCGCCACTCGAGAAGATCGTCGGCCCGGCCGCAATCGGATTGCCCGTCTTGAACGTCCAGAGCACCTTGCCGTTGCGAAGCTCGAAAGCACGCAGCACGCCGTCTCCGCCGCCCGCGAACCCGAGACCGCTCGCAGTCGTCGTCACACCACCGCGTTCGGGCTCGGGCGTCCGGAACTTCCACACGCGCCTTCCGGTGGCGACGTCGATCGCGCTGATCGATCCGTGGTCGTGCCAGCCGGCGAGCGCCGCGCCGAAGTTGCCGTTCTCGAGACCGAGGTAGACGTCTCCGAGAAGGAGCTTGCGCCGCTTCTGCGTCGGCGTCAGCTTCTGCTGGATGAGCACGGAGGCCGTCTCGGACGCGGCGTTGAAGACGTAGTTCGTGGCCGGGTCGTACGACGCAGGCGAGTAGTTCAGCCCGCCGAGCGACGACGGGAAGACCGTCACCGGCTCGCCCGGGCGAAGGGGCGGGTGCTCGACCCGGTCGATCACCTTCACGCGTTCGTGGAACGGCTTGCCCGTGTCCGCGTCGAACGCGAACCAGACGCCCTCCATGGTGGCCACGGAAACGACGTCGTGGACGGAGCCGCCGACCTTGCCCCGATAGACGAGTGGAGGCTGGGAGACGTCGTATGCCCATTGGTTGCCGCTGATGAGCTGCTGCCACCACTTCAGGCGCCCCGTCTGGAGGTCCACCGCGACGAGGGCATCGGTCCGCGGGTTCACACCGGGGCGCAGGGCCGAGAAGTACAGCGGGGTGGCGGAGCCTGTCCCGAAGTACACGGTGTTCGTCGACGAGTCGACGGTCACGGGCGTCCAGACGGCACCGCCGCCGACGACGCGCGACGTCCGTCGCCAGGATTGGAGGTCGGGCGGGATCGTCCAGAAGGGGCTGGGCCACGCGGGACGGAGGTCGGTCGTGTACGCCATCACGAAGCCGCGGATGCCGTACTCGGAGCCGGCGGCGCCGATGAGCACGCGGTGGTTGGCGCAGATCGGCGCACTCGTCTCGGAGTAGCCGTAATTCGTGGATGCGTTCCACACGTCCTGGCTCATCGCGACATCGCCCAGCACCTTGCCGTCGCTCGGCCGCAACGCGACGAGCTTCATGTCGAGTTGCGCGATGAACAGCCGGCCGTCGCAGTAGGCGAGGCCGCGGTTGGCGACGATGCCGAAGTTCTTGAAGAACCCGCTGTTCCGCGGTTTGTACTGCCAGAGCACCTTGCCGGTCGCACCGTCGAGCGCGAAGACGTTGTCGTCGTTCGTGGTCACGAACAGCCTGCCGCCGACTGCGAGCGGGTAGGACTGCTGACCGCGGCGAACGTCCGGGTCGAGCTTCTGGAAGTCCACCTCATATGCCCGATCGAGGTGCGAGACGTTCGCGGGCGTGATCTGCGTGAGAGGAGAATGCCGGTCGTTCGCCGGCGTCCGACCGAACGACGTCCAGTCACCGTCCACCCGCGGCGTTCCACCCGGGGCTGCGCCGGCGAGGGATGCGAGCGTTGCCGCCGCAAGCAACGCGAGGCCGGCAGCCCGAACGCGACCCGTCACGCGGCTCGATCTGTCGGGTGCATATCAGCAGAGTATGCGTGCGGCGCCCTCGCGCGAAATTCCTCCGGTCGCGCTGACAGCGCGAGCGCGACCGCGAGCGCCAGGGCCATGGCCGCGAGCGCGGGGGCGAGCCGCCGCTGGCGTTCGACGGCGGTCACGCGCTCGGTCGGCCCGACTTCGGCGAGGAGCCGGAGCGCGCGCGCGGCCTGCGGCGCCTGTGCGGCGTCGAAGGACTGACCGCTCGTGACCTGGGCCAGCCGCTGCACGAGCGATCTCGCGGTGCCGTCCGGCCGGTAGGCGGCCTCCGGCCGTCCATCGGCGCCGTACACGCGTTCGCCGGGCGCCCAGACCTGGACCACGAGCAGCGAGCAGCCGCGTCCTCCGCCGAGCGCCGCGGCAACGTCCGCGGACGAATACGGCGCGGTCTCTCCGTCGGTGACGAGCACGCACGTCCTGTGTCTGGCGGACGACGGAAAGAATCCCGAGGACTGCACGGCGGCGAGCGCGCCGAAGCTCGTCGCATTCCGCGCGACGTCCTGCGGCGGCGGCGCCTCGACCGCAACCGAACGGCGAACGACGTTCTCGAAGGTGCCGTCGTCGGACGTCGCGAAGACGTACGGAAGGACTCGGTCGGTGAGGCCCGCAACGGCCGCGGGGACATCGGGCACGGCCCGGTGTAGGGCGAGTACGACGTCCTTTGCGCGCTCGAGGCGCGTCGGGCCATCGCGCCCGCCGGACGCCAGCATCGACCGTGAGACGTCGACGACGAACAGCACCTCCGACGAGCGCCGCACGCGCTCGCTCCCGGTCGTCTGCACCACGGGCTGTGCCGCAGCGAGGCCGAGAAGCACACAGATCGTCACCGCGCAGGCTGCCCGGGGCACGTTGAGCCCGAGCGGCGCCGGCGTCAGCCCCAGGATCGCCGCGACCTGCCTGCCCCTACGAGCGGCGAGCAGCGCCACGCCGACGGGCACCGCCGCACCGAGGACGACAAGGCCGGCGAGCGGCGACAGCAGGACGAGGCCCATGACCACGCTAGTACCCCCGTCCGGGCGTGCCCGAGCCCGCGCCGCGCCGGCCGGTGCCTCGGGCGCCCGAGCCGGTGCCCGGTCCGTGCCGGACCTGCGTGGCTCGAAGGCGTCGGAGTGCGAGCTCGAGATTGATCTTCGCGTCGAGGTTCGACGGATCGGCGCGAACCGCGGTGCGGAAGGATGCGACGGCGAGCTCTTCTCCCGTGCCCCTCGGAGCCAGGGCCTGGAGGACCCCGAGGAGATCGTTGGCCTGTGATGCCGCCACAGGAGACGCCTCTGCCGCGACACCCGCGAGCGCGCTCTCCGCGGCCGACCTGACGCGCGCGCGCGTTTCACCCGCATCGAACCCCCGGCGCGCCTCGACGGCCGCGACGTAGAGCTGGACGGCGCGGCGCAGTTCGACATCGCGAGACGC
Organism: Gaiella sp.; assembly: GCA_036406535.1. Classification (GTDB taxonomy): domain Bacteria; phylum Actinomycetota; class Thermoleophilia; order Gaiellales; family Gaiellaceae; genus Gaiella. The sequence goes on along the minus strand of DASXAW010000138.1, from coordinate 10,577 downwards.
GCCCACCTCCCTCCCGACCGGGTCACCCGGGAGCCACGTGTCCGCGGCCCACTGCGCCCGGGCGGGAACGCGCGCATACGCGGCGTCGCCGCTCTGCAGGGTGTCCCGCCATGCGCGCGCGTCGTGGGCGATCGCGACGCTGCCGGCAGCCGCGCCGAACGCGACGACCGAGGCTGCAACGAGCCACCTTCGTCTCACGGTGCCGTCCAGCGAAGTCGGTCGGTGAGGACGAGCAGCAGCGCGAGGGACGCCGCGGCGGCGAGGGCCAAGAGGACCAGGAGCAGCGGAGACGCCCCCTCGACACGAGATCGTTCCGCGCCGCTCGCCGATGCAGGCCGTAGGTCGCTCGGCTCCGCCAGCAGCCGCTTCACGAGCTGCTCGTCCTCCTGCGACGGGTTGAGACCGATCACCCTGAGGGGAATGCCGAGCTTGCGGTACGCGAGCGCAGCGCTCGTCAGCGCCTCGATGTCTCCGGCATCGTCGTCGAGGTCGCTGACGAGGACGACTGCGGGCCGGTCGACGCGATGGGAGCGGACGACGTCGAGCGCGAGCAGTAGACCCGTCGAAATCCGTGTTCCTGCACTGAACTGACTCGACCAGGGATTGCTCGGAGGGAGAGGCGCGCCTCCGGGCGTCGTTTGCCCTGGCACGACGAAGAACCGCTCGAACGCCCGGAGCTGCGTCGCCGGCGTGCCCGGGGGCAGCGCCTGATAGGCCGTGTCGGAAAAGAGGACGAGTCCGTACCTGCCGTGCGACCGCGCCAGTTGCTCGAGCGTCTGCGCGATCCGCGTGTACGTCTCGTCGGAGATGCTCGCCGATACGTCGAGGACGACGGTGCCGTTCGTCCCTTCGGGCACGAATGCGGTCGTCGTCGGGTGCATTCGGAGCGCGACGAAGAGCGACAGAGCCGCCGCGGAGACGCACGCCGCGGCGGCGAGGAGGCGCAGTCGTCGCGTCCGCCTCGCTGCGTCCGACAGCCGTCCCAGGTCCGCCAGCGGAATCGCGTCGGCTCTCATCGCCCGGCGTCCTCCGCTCGCTCGGCGAGGGCAACCGTGCCCTCTGCCTTCGGTGAGCTCTCGGACCAGGCGAGCCGGGCGGCATCGGCAGCGATCGACCGGGCGCCGACCGAGCCGGTCACCCGCGAGACGAGATCGGCCGCCCGTCTGCGGTCCGACACCGGTCGCCCGGCCGACTCGCGGAGAAGCCGCACCGCCCGGGCGAGCTCGGCCTCGTGGGCGTCAGGACGGGATCGTGGCCGGAGGGCGACGACCGCCAGCAGCACCGCAATCAGGGCGAACACCGCGGCCGCAGCCGTGAACGGCCCGGAGAGGCCGCCGGCGCGGCCGTCCGCGGCGGGAAGCGCGGTCTGCTGGCGATACGGCGGCGTGGCCGCGCGGACGTCGGCACCGGCGACTCGGGGCTCGACGACGACCGTCACAGGCTCGGTCCGACCGATCGCCACACCGCGGTCCGTGAGCTCGGCCGTCACGCGCGGGGCCGGCAGACGGACGCGGCGTGCGCCCGCGGCCGGCGCGCAGGGAAGGTCGAGACACGCGACGTGCTGCACGAGCGTGACGACGAGTGCCGAGCCGTCGACCCTGCGTGTCGTCGTGGCCGGCCCGGTCTGCACCAGCGCACCGGCATCCGCGAAGATACGGACGCTCGATGCGTCAACGGCGCTCGCGGGGAATCGAGCGACGACGACGTAGCGGATCGCGTCGCCGACCCCGGCCCTGGCCGGCTGCGCGTCGGCCTGCACACGGATCGGAGCCGCCTGCGCCCCGCCCACGGCGAGCCAGCCGGCGACGATCCCGACGGCGAGGAGCCTCATGCCCCTCGCCGCAACAGCACGCGGCGCCGTGCGGCCCAGCCGTGGAACAGTCGGGCGATCTCGCCGGGGTCACTCGTCCCGACCACCACGGGGTCGAAGCCGAGGCGCCGGAACCGACCGATCGTCTCCGTCAGGCGCCGCTCGTTGGCATCGGCGGCCTCCCTGGCGCGCCGACGGGTGATCCAGACGTCGCTTCCCCGGGCCGACCCCGGCCCGACGAACGGCACGACGAGGCCGCCGATGCGGGGGAACGACTGCTCCCAGACGGGGTCCTGCACGAGGACCGGCGTGACGTCCCACCCGAGCCCGCGGAGGCGCATCCACAGTCGCCCCGGCAGCGGGTCGAGGAAGTCGGAGACGACGAAGACGAAGCTGCCGACGGGGACTGCCGCACGTCGGCGAATGAACAGCTCGAGCGAGCGCACGAGGGCGTCCGGCGGCGCGTCGGCCCGGCCCGTGGCGCGGTCGACCAGCCACGCGCTCGACGGCGCGTTCCCCGGAGGCACGTAGAAGGGACCGGAGGCGCCGAAGGCGACGAGGCCGACGTCGCCCTGGGCTGCGCGTGCGCTCGCGGCGACGAGCTCGACGACGGTGGCGATCGCCGCCGTCTTGTCCAGCCAGGGCAGCGGTGCGGGGTAGATACCCAGCGACGGCCGGCGGTCGCAGACGACCACGGCCCGCGGCGCCCGCTGGGCGAAGAACTCGCGCACGACGAGCTCGTCGCTCCCCCGTGCGGCCGACAGACGCGCCGAGGCGCCCCAGTCGATCCAGCTGAGGCGGTCTCCGGGCCGATACGGCCGCGAGCCCGCGGCCTCGTCGCCCTCGCCGCGCTGAGGCGTGCGCACCGATCCGGGGTGGATGCCACGGAATCGACGACGCGGGACGAGCGCGAACGGCCGACCGCCGCGGACGCTCATACCGGGCGTGGAGCCGCAGTATCCCAGTCGGGCGCGGGTCGTGGGGCGCGCTCGAGACAGCCCTCCCACACGCGGCGGACGATGTCGGCGCGCGAAGCGCCCTCGTCGACGAGGAGGGCTTCACCGATCAGCAGGCGGTGGACGACGACAGGCTCGAAGAGCTCCTCCACGTCCTCCGGGACGACGTAGTCGCGGCGATGGGCGAGCGCCCAGGCACGGGAGAGGCGATCGAGCGCCAAGCTCGCACGCACGGACGCGCCGAGCTCGAGGAACGGCAGCTCACGCGTCGCGCGCACGAGATCCACCGCCCAGCGCTTCACGAGAGGATCGATGTAGACCTCGTCGACCGCCTCCCGGAGCGCCCGCAGGTCCTCGAGCTCGGCGACAGGGCGAAGCCGTCCGAGTGGATGCCCATGGATCTGCTCGTCGAGGATCCTGACCTCCTCCTCCACGCTCGGGTACCCGAGCGACGTGCGGACGAGGAAGCGGTCGAGCTGCGCCTCCGGCAGTGCGTAGGTGCCGTCCTGCTCGATCGGGTTCTCCGTCGCGATGAGCAGGAACGGATCCGGGAGCGGCCTCGTCGCACCGTCGACGGTCACCTGGAGCTCGGACATGCCTTCCAGGAGCGCGGACTGCGCCTTGGGAAGCGCCCGGTTGATCTCGTCGACGAGGACGATGTTGGCGAAGATCGGGCCGGGCTGGAACTCGAACGCCCGCGCGGGCGGATTCCAGATCGAGAGTCCCGTCACGTCCGTCGGCTGGAGGTCGGGCGTGCACTGGATCCGCGAGACCGAGGCGCGCTCGATGCTTCCCGCCAGGGCGCGGGCGAGCATGGTCTTCGCGGTTCCCGGCACGTCCTCGAGCAGGACGTGCCCGCCACACGCGAAGGCCGCGATGACGAGTCGAGCCGCCTCTCGCTTGCCGACGACGACCGTCTCCACATTCGCCAGGAGGCGCTCGGCGACCGCGGCTCCGGTCTCGACGGCGCCGGCAGGCCCAGGCATCTCGTTCGCCCCGGGCGCGCTCACCCGAAGCCTTCCACGCAAGGACTCATCGAGGCATCGTAGGGGACACCCACGCGTCCTAGAGAAGCTCTGCCAGAGGGAAAGAACGGTGGCGGCGTGGCGGCACGAGGTAGTTCTGGCGATGGGTGGTTCGCAGCACGCTGTTCAGGCCCTGCTCCTCGGCTCGCGCGCGGAACGGAGTCGTGCGGCCAGCGGAATAGCGCCCGTCCATCGCGAGACGAGCGCGATGGAAGAGCTCGGACGTCGCGGAAAAGGCGACGAAGTGGAGGCCCGGCGCCGCGTGCTTCGCCATCTCGTCGTGTTCGGGGCGCGCGCTCCAGAAGAACGGGTTGTCGAGCGTGTTGAAGTCGGCCCGCTGGATCAGTGCGGTTCCGCTCGGATAGCGGACGCCGTCGTTGCCGGTGACAGGGTCGGCGAGCCGGGTCGCCGGCTGCAGCGAGCCGCTGTGGCCGACGAGGCCCTTGTCGTGCGCCTCGGCGACGACGGTGGGCAGATCCTGGATCTCCCCTGGGCCTTCCGGCAGGATCAACGTCCCGTCTGGCACGGCGAGGCCCGGCCTGAACGCGGCCCAGGCGCGCCTGAGGTACGAGAAACGCGCATACCACGTGTCGAGGTCCTCGTGGAGATGCGAGACGTGCATCGTGGTTCCGCCGCGGAAGTAGCCGTTCGGCCATTGATCGGTCGTGCCGGGCAGCGTCTCGAAGTTCGCGATGGGGTCGGGCCCGAGGGCGCTCCGCTGCGTCGACGTGAAGCCGAGAAACAGCTGCGCGTTGTCGGGGATCAGTCGGGCGGTAGGGAGGCCGGCCCGCAGCGCGAGTTGCTTGGGCAGGCTGCGGCCGCCGGTCTCGCCGCCGCCGACGAACCCCTTGCGAATGCTGGTGATCGCGAACACGCCGTCGAGGGCGTCGAACACCTCGCGCGCGCCTTCGGCGATGTGCGCGAGGGAATCGCTGCGGAAGAGCACGCACACGTGGTTCTGCTCGAGCCGCGTCGACGCCGGATCGCTCGGGAAGCGGACGGCGTCCAGCACGGCCTCGCGACGCTTGCCATCCTGCTTCGACGCCTGCACGTCGGTCGGCAGGTAGTGCGGGAAGCGCCGGCCGTCGCGCAGCCGCGGGAGGAAGTCGTGGAAGTAGGAACGACCCCAGCCGACGGTCGTGGCGAGGCCCGCCGGTGTCGAGGCGAATCGCCTGTCGAGACCCGCCAGGACACGCTCGAGCTCGGCACGCGCCGCTCGAAGCTCCCGCTCGTTCGGCCCGACACGGAGCATCGCCGTCACGATCTGGTGGTGCCGCGGTGGCACCACGACCTCGACGCCGTTCTCCCTCACGATCCGGACGCCGCGGAGCAGGTGCTGTTCCGCAGGATGTCGCGGTCCCGTCGCGAGCGCCCGCGCCGGCGACGGCGCGAGCGTGTCGACGAGGCCGTACAACCCGGAGGCGGCCAGCGCGCCGAGCGCGCTCCTCCGGAGAAAGGTCTCTCGCGTCAGATCCCGTGCCGGGCGGCGGTCGTCCATTGGGTCGACGTTAGCCCTCCGGCATCCGGTATGCGACGAGTTCGAAGACCGGTGCCGGAAAGTCGGGGTGGTCGGCTCCCGCACCGACGAGCAGGGTGTTCCCGGCAACTGCCGGGCAGGCGTTGACCCCGGCCCGCATGCGCGCCCGCGCCACGATCGAGCCGCTCTCCGTCGAGAGGCCGTAGACGCGGCCGTCATACGTCGCCGTGTAGACGACCCCGCCCGCCACCGTGGCGCAACCGAAGTTCGGTGACCCGAACCGTCGCGCCCAGAGTCGTCGCCCACTCGACGCCTCCAGGGCGAGGAGCTCTCCCGTGCCCTTCGAATAGTCCGTCGCGTAGAACTTCAAGCCGCTCGTCCCGTACGCGCTCTCGCGGAAGCAGAGGTCGACCACCGGGACGAAGACCCGCCCGTCGGCCGACGCCATCGGCGTCTCGACGCCGCCGAGCAGACCCGGACAGACCAGCGCCGGTCGCTTCGGAAGCGGCCCGCGGTCGTTCCGGTGGATCCCGACGGCGGTCTCCCAGCGACGTGTGCCGGTCGAGCGGTCCCAGGCGATCACCCGTCCCGCCTTCCCCGCGCCGACGACGAGGTCGCCGGCCAGCAGGGGCGGAAGCTGAAAGTCGTAGTCACGCACGTCGTGTGGCGTCACCTGGTCACTCCAGATCAGCTTTCCCGTCCTGCCGTCGAGGACGAGGAGCGAGTCCGTGTGCCTGACGGGCCCCGGGTACATCCCTCCGTTCGGCCTGGCGCGCGACCCGCCCCATGGGTATGGATTGGCGGTCCCCCAGTAGATGCGCCCGTCCGCGTCGACCGAGGGCGGGTGCCATGCGCCGCCCCCGGAGGCCTCGCGCGGGAAGCGCCAGGGACCGACGATCGTGTCGAACCGCCAGCGCACCGCTCCGGTCTTCGCGTCGAGGGCGAAGAGCGTGCCCCGGCCGCCGGGCGATTGACCGGTCGAGCTCGTGTAGACGAGGCCGTTGGCGACGAGCGGTGCGATCGTGACCGGGTTCCCCTGTCGCGTCAGCCGTGTCCGCCAGCGCTCGACTCCCGTGCGTGCGGACAGCGCGAAGGCGCTCGTGTCGGTGTTGCCGTACACGACGCCGTTCGCCACCGCGACACCGTTGGGGCCACCGTCCGGACGTCCATAGGGGTGGCGCCAGAGCAGGTGTCCGTCCGCGAGCGAGAGCGCGTAGACGTCGCTGTTCAGATCCTGGAGGTAGACCCGCCCGTCCGCCACGACCGGCGTCGCGGCGTCGATGCCGGAGAAGCCGGGCTCCCCGCGGAGCCGGAAGCGCCAACGCACCCGCAGCCGGTCGGCGGTGGCTGGCGCCGCCGGGCCGGGAACGGCACGTGTGCTGGCGTCGTCGCCGTTTGGCTGGGGCCAGCCCACAGCGCGGGCCGGCTTCGCCGCCCCGGTGTCGCCACAGCCGGCGAGCGCAAGGAGCCCCAGGGATGCGAGGAGGGTCGCCGCGAGGAGGCGACCCGCCACCGGCTGTGCGCCGCCTATTCGCCGAGCCCCGAGAACACCACGACGTGTCCCCGCATGAGCCGCGGATTGCAGTTGAGGGCGCAGCGGTACCCGAAGTTCCCGCGGTCCTCGAACGACAAGACGATGTGGTCGACCTGACCCGGCCCGAGCGGTTTCGTCTTCAGCCCGGAGACGACGAAGTTGTGCTTCTTCGTGCCCTTGTTGACGACGCGGAACCAGATCGTAATGGCCCGCTCGACGCGCTTCGGGCTGACGACGATGCGGCCGTCCAGGATCCTGACGGAGACTCTCTGCAGCGGATCCACGCCCGTGGTCGCGGATGCCGGTCGCGCCGACGCGCAGAGGAGCGAGACGAGAGCTGCGATGCCGACTGCGCAGGCGATTGTGAGACGTCCTAGCACGGGAGTGCCTCCTGTGAGTGGTTGAAGCGACTTCCGAGCGAACCCGTGATCGTCAGCTTATAGGCCGTGCAGTCGTTCATCGGGAGCGCGCCGAAGTTGACGCTGAATGCGCCCGCGGAGCTCGCGGTTGCCGGCCGCTTGTGGGGGCCGCCGCCCTCCACGAGGGTCACGTTGAGCTTCTCGCCGGGGCGGAAGTGCGTGCCGGCGACGACGACGTCCGTGCCGGTGAACTTCAGGGCCGCGGCGGGCTTGCACGATGTCGCGACGGTCCGCTTGAAGGTCACCCTCGTCCCGGCCGAGCCGACGGCCCGGAGCGTGTAGGCCGTGCACGCCGTGACCTTCGCCTTGGGGAGCGAGACCATGACGATGCCGGCGGCGGTCGCCGTGCCCCGTGCAGTCCCTGCGGCGCCCGCGCTGAGCGTGACCGTGACCCGCTCGGTGGGCTTGAAACCGCTCCCGCGGATCGTCAGCGGGCTCAGTTTTACGATCTTCACGGTCGCCTTCGTGGCCGCGGCGGGCGCGGCGGTCGCGACGGCGCCGACCAGGATGGCGAGGAGGGCGGCGAAGACCGCCGCCCTCCTCGGAGTCGCGTGAGGGGTTCGTCTCACGTGCGCGCTTACTTGACCGACTTGATGTAGGCGACGATCGCCTTCGCCTGCGAGACGGGGATGTTCCCGATCGCCGTGGTCATGATCCCCGACGAGTACCCCTCGACGATCTCGGCGTCCGGCTGCTCGATCGCGTTGATCAGGTAGCCGTCCGTCGCCTTCGTGACCTGGCCGTTGTCCAGGTGGACGGTGCGGCCCGCAAGGCCTTTCCACGTCGGGCCCGTCGACTTGGCGCCGGTGAGCGTGTGGCACGCCTCACAGCCGAAGTTTTCCGAGAGCTGCTTGCCCTTCGCGACGAGCGCAGGCGTCACGGCGACCGTCATGTTCGCGTACGGGTTGGCTGCATTGCCTCCGCCGGCGGAGGCCGCCTTGACGGTGCCACGGATCTCCCCGTTGGGGTTGGCCTTCGTGTGGACGTTCACGTAGGTCTTGCCCGCGATCATCGCGGCGGCCGCGACGGCGGTGACCGAGGTCGTCGCGCCGCGTCCCGAACGGCACGGTCCGCACAGCGGGACGATGACCTTGCCGGCCTTCCCCGGTGCGCCCAGGTGCACATGGGCCGCGAGGCCGGGACCCGTGAGGCCGGAGTACGAGAGCTTCCAGGTCAGCGATGCCTTCGTCGCGCTGACGACCTTGAGCGTGCCGGTGAACGTCCCCGTCCCCTTCGTCGCTCCCTTCGGGCGCGGCACCTCGAGCTTCGTGTTGAGCTTCGTCGCGATCTTGTAGGAGCCGGGTGTCAGCTTCGTTGCCCCGCGGCTGCCGCTCGTGTCGGAGTCGCCGGCGGTCGCGAGACCCGCCGCAATACCGACGACGAGGCTCGCCGTCGCCGCAATGATCGTGACCCTCAGCCTCTTCCTCATGCGTGACCCCTCCGCCGTTCGTCGTGACACTCTCGGTGGTTCATTTCCCGTGCGGCCCTGTTTCAATCCGGTCGATCCACACTCGCTGGGCCACCGCGATGTGCGGGGGAGCGGCGACGAAGCGCCGCCGCTCCCCACTCCCTCTTTGCGCTACGGCAATGCGAAGGCGTAGACGTCGTCCCCGTGCTTCCCGGGCGACTCGAACGTGAACGCGGTGCCGCCGTCGTAGATGGCGATGTACTGCTTGCCGTTGACGCTGTAGCTCATGCCCGGCGCCGCGACGTTCGCGGCGAGCATGGTCTTCCACAGCTCCTTGCCGGTCTGCGCGTCGTACGCGTCGAACTCCCCGGTGCCGCGGCCGGCGAACACGAGCCCGCCCGCGGTCGTGAAGATCCCGCTGTAGCACGTTCGCGGCCACTTCACGCGCCACGCGGCCTTGTTCGTCGTCACGTCAATCGCGGTGATGTAGCCCTGGTTGAACGTGATGCCGGCAAAGTTCACACCGGCGCTCGACTTGCCCGCGAGGTAGTCCGCGTTCAGCTTCGCGGCCGGAATCGCCTGGATCGCGAAGTCGCTGTCCGCGGCACAGAAGTACGCGTAGTGCGTGTCGGGGTTGTAGGCCGCCGGGTTCCAGTCGACGCCGCCCTGCGCGCTCGGCGCCATGGCGACGGCGTGGTCGATGGTGGGCGGATCCCAGAGGCAGCCGACCACGACCGGCTTGCCGGCGAACTTCGCTGCCTTGCCCTTGTAGTTCGACTTCTTGGCGCAGGTCTGCGGGTTGATGCGGTCGCCGACCGGAATCGGCTGCGTGGGCCACGTGTTCATGGCCTTCGACTGCGGCACCTTCTTCTCCGTGATGCCGATCAGCGGCTGCCCGGTGGTCCGGTCGAGCAGGTAGAGCCAGCCCGTCTTGCAGGCCTCTCCGATCCCCTTGCGCATGACTCCCTTGATCGGGACGTCGAACAGCATCGTCGCGTTCGGACAGTCGTAGTCCCAGAGGTCGTGGTGGACCATCTGGTACCACCAGCGAACCTGTCCGGTCATCGCGTCGATCGCGACCATCGACGAGGTGAACAGGTTCAGGCCCGGCCCGCGGCTCGTCCACGGCGCCGCGTTCCCGGTGGAGAAGTAGATCGTGTTCGTCTGCGGGTCGACCGACGGCGTGTTCCAGACGGTCCCGCCTCCGGTCGCGAATCCGAGCGGGCCGGCCGCCCAGGTCTGGCCGCCGATCTCACCCGGCTGCGGAGTCGTGAAGAAGCGGTACGCGGGGCTGCCGTCGCTCGCGTGGTACGCGGAGACGCTCCCGCGGCTCATGTACTCGCCGCCCGTCGAGCCGACGTAGACAAGCCCTTTCTCCGGGCTGTCCTGGGTCGTGGAGGGGTTGTAGTACAGCGGAGCGGCGGTGAGGGTGAAGCCCTCTTTCCAGTTGTGGACGATGATCTTCCAGATCACGCCGCCCGTCATCTGGTCGAGGGCGACGAGCGTCCCGTCCAGCTGCGCGACGAAGACCTTACCGTCACCGATCGCCACGCCGCGGTTGTCCCACCCGCAGCACGCGGTGTTGATCGTCTGGTCGATGCCCGAGTGGTACGTCCAGATGCGCTCCCCCGTCGCGGCGTTCATCGCGAAGACGTCGCTGTTGCCGGTCGGGAGGTACATCACGCCGTTGTAGACGACGGGCGTCCCCTCGGCCGAGTACTTCGCGGCCTTGCCGGAGCCGTCGAGATGGACGTGCCACGCCTCCTTGAGCTGCGAGACGTTGGTGGTGTTGATCTGGTTGAGCGACGAGTAGCGATTGTTCGATACGTCGCCGCCGTTCGTGAGCCAGTTCGCCCCCGGCCTCACGGCCAGGTCGGCTGCCGAGAACGCCGGAGCAATGGCGTTCGACGGGAACGCGGCGGTTCCGGCCTTCGTCTGCGCCGTCGAC
>DASXAW010000137.1:0-7598 GCA_036406535.1 Gaiella sp. | reverse complement strand
CCGAGGAGAAGCCCGCGACGATGCCGAACCTCGCGGGCTTCCTGCGCGACACCACGGTCGGCAACGTCCCGTCGCTGGTGATCGCCGCGGCGGCCGGCGGTGTGTTCGCGTTGCTGGCGGGTCTCGCGCTCATGCGCCTGTCGGGCCTCGCGGCCGGTATCGCGACGTTTGCCGTTCTCGAGATCACGAACAACGTGCTTCGCTACACGGACAAGATCGGGCCCGGGCTGAACGTGTTCTCCTCGGTTCCGGAGACGACCGATCTGCTGCAGGCGGCAGTCGGCGCCCTTCTGGTGGTGTTCGCCGCGTTCGTCTATCAGCGAAGCCGTTTCGGGCGGCAGCTTCGGGCGGCCCGGGACGATCCCGCCGCGGCGCGCGCGGTGGGGATCTCCGTGTACCGCCAACGGCTCATGGCGTTCGCGATCTCCGGCGTCCTGGCAGGGTTCGCCGGCGGCCTGTACGTCCACCTCCTGCCGACCGGCGCGGACTCGCTCTACCTCGATCTGACCTTCATCACGCTCGCGATGCTCGTGATCGGGGGCATGACGAGCCTGTGGGGCGCCGTCGTCGGTGCGCTCGCGGTGTCGGGGCTCGACTCCCTGCTGGCGGAGGCCGAGAACGGCCTCGACGTCGCCGGCGGCACGATCGATCTGCCCGCCGGGACGCGTATCGTCGTCGTCGGCTTTCTCATGGGGCTCGTGCTCGTCCTGCGCCCGTCCGGTCTGACGGGCGGGCGCGAGTTCTCACTCGGTCGCCTGCGTCCGCAACGTCCTGTCGTCGCACGAGGGGAGTCGCCATGAGGATCTGTGTTGTCGGCTGCGGCGCCGTGGGATCGCTGTTCGCGGCGAACCTCGCGACGCTCGAGGACGCCGAGGTGTGGGCGTTCGACCTGAACGAGACGCACGTCGCGGCGATCGAGCGGGACGGTCTCCGGCTCGTCGGCGCCGGCGAGGTGACCGGGCGCCCGCGTGCGACGAGCGACCCGGGCGCGATCCCGCCGTGCGACTTCGGGATCGTCGCCACCAAGGCGATGCACGCCGGTGCCGCGATGGCGGCGACCGCCCACGTGTTCCGCGACGGCGGCGCGGTCGCGTCGGTGATGAACGGCGTGGGGAACGAGGAGACGCTCGCCGAGCACGCCGAGCGTGTGATCCGCGGGACGACCTTCCCGGCGGGCAAGCTGCTCGAGCCGGGCGTCGTCCAGTGGGACGTGAAGGGCGACACGACCTTCGGGCCGTTCGAGCCGAGCCCTGTCGAGCTCGCGGCGATCGAGCCGCTCGCCGACGCATGCACCCGCGCCGGGATGCCCGCCACGGCGGTCTCGGATGCACGCCCGCCGCAATGGCGCAAGGTCATCTTCAACGCTTCGACGAACCCGATCGGCGCGCTCACGGGCCTGACCCATGGTCGCCTGTGCGAGCGGCCCGACCTGCGCGCCCTCGTCTCGGGGCTCGTCGCAGAAGGCACCGCTGTCGCGAATGCGCAGGGGATCGTCCTCGACAAGGACCCGGAAGAGCTGATCGACCACGCGGCCCGGCCCGACGTCGCGTACGGGCACAAGGCGTCGATGCTCCAGGACGTCGAGGCGCGCCGGCCGACCGAGATCGACTATCTGAACGGCGGGATCGTCCGCTTCGGCCGCGAGCTCGGCGTGCCGACCCCGCTCCACGACGCCGTCGTCGCACTGATCAAGGGAGTTGAGGCTTCATGGCAACAGCCGTAGACACACGCAGCGAGCTCGACCGCAGGCTCGCGAACGTCCGCGCCGCGATGGCCGAGCACACGCTCGACGGCCTCGTGGTGTCGGGGAGCGAGTACTCGGGGTTCGAGGGGGCCGTCACGTACCTGTCCGGGTTCCAGATCGTCCACCGCTACGCCTACGTCGTCCTCCCCGCCGAGGGTGACCCGTTCGTCGTGTTCCCGGCGGAGGCGCGCTACGTCGGCGAGCACGGGACCTCACAGGTCGAGCAGCGCTTCGACCCGCACCCTGGCCGCGCGATCGCCGACCACGCGAAGGACCGTGGCTGGCGGCGCATCGGCGTCTACGGGCTCGACTACGTGATGACGGTGCGCGACTTCCGCGAGCTCGCGGCGTTCGAGGTCGTGCCGTTCGACGTCGAGTTCGACCTCGCCCGGGCGGTGAAGAGCGAGGCCGAGCTCGCGAGCGTGAAGGACTCCGTGCGGATCAACCAGCGCGGGTTCGAGCTGTTCGCGGACGCGTATGCGCCCGGCCGCTCGGCGGCCGAGGTCATGGCGGCCGCCGAGGAGTACTTCGTCGCCGAGGGCTGCGGACGGCTGACGATGAACATGGTGCTCACCGCGCCCGGCCGCTCGGGCGTCGCGTTCCCCGAGTTCAAGATCGCGCGGAAGGACGAGGTGCTCGGAGACTTCGTGCTTCCCTCGCTCGAGATCGCCGGCCCCGGGATGCACTGGGTCGAGGTGTCGCGCGCGCTCGCGGCGCCGGACACGGAGCTCTCCTCCGACACCGTCGCGATGGCGGAGGCGTACGCCGAGTACTACGAGGCCGCGAAGACCGCCATGCACGCCGGGGCGACGTGCCACGACGTCCACATGGCGGTCTCGAAGGGCTTTCACGACCGCGGGTACCACCTCGGGCACGTCACCGGCCACTCGATCGGGATGACGATGATCGAGTTCCCGAAGATCGGGGAAGGCGTCGAGATCGAGCTCGCGGAGAACATGGTCCTCTCGATGCACCCGCACGCGATCGCCGAGAACGGCGAGGACTGCCTGTACATGCAGGACACGTGGCTCGTGACGGCCTCCGGCGGCGTCCCGCTCGCCGACCTCGAGATGGAGATCGTGCGCGCGGGCGCCGAGCGCGGATAGCCGCAGGTGGCGCTCGCCGACGGGCTCGTCGAGGGAGAGGACGGCGTCGTCCGCTGCTGGTGGGGCGGCGGTGGCGACGCCGCGTACCGCGCGTACCACGACGACGAGTGGGGGATGCCCGTCACCGACGACGTGCGGCTGTTCGAGAAGCTCACGCTCGAGGGGTTCCAGTCGGGTCTCTCGTGGCTCACCATCCTGCGCAAGCGCGAGGCGTTCCGGCAGGCATTCGCAGGCTTCGACTTCACTCGGGTCGCCCGGTTCGGCGAGCGGGACGTCGAGCGCCTGCTCGCCGACGCGTCGATCGTCCGCCACCGCGGCAAGATCGAGTCGGCGGTCAACAACGCACGCCGTGCCGAGGAGCTCGTCGAGGAGGCGGGCTCGTTGGCCGCGTTCGTGTGGCGGTTCGAGCCGCCGCCGTCCGCGAGACCGAGGCGCATGACGCGAGAAGCGCTCATGGGGCTCCCGCACACGGACGAGTCGCGTGCGCTCGCGAACGAGCTCAAGCGGCGCGGCTGGAGCTTCGTCGGGCCGACGACCGTCTACGCGTTCATGCAGGCGATGGGGCTGGTCGACGACCACCTCGAAGGCTGCGTGGCGAGGCCGCGGATCGAGGCGGCGAGGGATGCGCTCGTCCGTCCGGCCTGAGGCTCCCACGACTCACACCGAGCCTCTAGAATGACGATTCGTGAGCTGGCCGTGGATCGTCCTGCTCGCCCTCGGCGTCCTCCTGGTCGTCGCCGCGGAGTGGCCGAGGGTGTCGGGCCTCGTCGGCGCCGATGCGCGCCGCCGACGCGAGCGAGAACGGCGGAAGGCGAAGCTCCGTGTGGTCAGCCCCGAGGACGACGACTTCGTCGAGAGCGTCACCCGCGACCTCGATGCACTGCCGACGATCGAAGAGCCCCGCTCGAAGCGCCCCTGAGCCTCGTCCCGGCTAGCGGCGGCGGACGGTCACCGTCGAGGTGAGGACGCGCGTGTTCGGAAGGATTCGCGCGACGTTCTCCATGTTGCGCGTCTCCTGGTAGTCGGCGACCGAGAGCCGGAGCCGACGTGCTCCCGGCCCGACGCCGACGGTCGAGACCCGCACCTCGTTCCCGACCAGCCGCGCGGTCACCGAGCGGCCGTCGACCGTCGCCTCGAGCGACGCCGGGTCGACCCCCGCGCCGGCGTCGCGGACCCGGACGCGGAGCGGCAGCCCGGCCCGGACCGAGCGCGTCGCCAGCCGCACGCTCGGCGGCGCCGTGTCGTCGACCCAGAACCGGAACGTGAACGCTCCTGCGCCCGCCCGGGTGGGGCTGTCGAAGACGACGGCGTACGACCCCGGCATCGGCGTGATCGCACCCGCGGCGAGGGTCGGCCGCTCGAACTCGTCGACGTAGGGGTTCAGGTCGAACGGCAGGGCGGCATAGCCGGTGAGGCGGTTCTCGTCGCCGCCCTCGACGAACCGCGGCTCGACGCGGACGCCCGGCCGGCGCGACGTGATCACGACGCCGACGTTCGCCACCTGCCCGCGCAGCTCGACCCGATACACCTGCTCCGGCCCGCTCAGCCGGCTGGTGACGAGCCCGCCGTCGGGGACCTCGGGGTAGCGATACACGTCCACGTGGGACCCGCGCCCACGCGTGTTCCCCGCGTAGATCCCCGGTCGCCGGAGGACGGGCGCCTGCGCGACGGCGAGGTGGGCGACGGCGATGCGCCCCCAGACCGGGATCCGCCGCGCGACGCCGTTGCGACGGAGGACGACGGTTCCTCCGACCTCGCCTTCCTGGCCGCCGGCCGTGAGGTCGAGTGGGAGCGTCCCCGGGACGACGACCTCCGCGGGCACCGAGACGGTCGTCCCGCCCGGTACATGGGCCGACTCGAAGCTCGCCGCCCAGGCGCCGGCGCCTCCACCCGCGTCGTCGAGGCGCAGGTCGTGGTGCGCGGACGTCGAGGTGCGCACGAGGCCGAACGAGACGGAGGTCGGCGTGGGGCGGACGAGCGGTTGGTCGGCCGCGGCGACGTCCACGAGCCCGGCGCCGGTCCGCGTCGGCACGGTCGCGGACGACCCGATCGGCCGGGCGGTGACCGTGAGGGCGGCCTTCACCTGATCCGGGCTCCAGTCGGGGTGGCGCTGGAGGAGCAGCGCGACTGCGCCGGAGACGTGCGGCGTGGCCATGCTCGTTCCCGACAGGACGCCCCATCCGCCCGGCTGAGCGGACAGGATCGAGCTGCCGGGCGCGACGACGTCCGGCTTGAGCCTGAGCGAGATCGGCGTCGGGCCCGAGGAGGAGAAGCTCGCGACGGCCGGAGACGCCCCGGATGTCGACGCTCCCACGGTGATCGCGGCCGCCGACGTGCCCGGCGACGCGAGCGACCCCGGCCCGAACTCCGCGAAGTCGTTGCCCGCCGCCACGACGGGGACGACTCCGGCTGCCGCGGCCGCGTCCAGGGCGAGCGCGACGACGTCGTGCTGCGGCGCGATCTCCGGCTCGCCGATCGAGAGGTTGATCACGTCCATCCCGTCCTGGACGGCCGCCTCGATCGCGGCGACGAGCTCCGGTGCGTTCCCGTCGAGCCCGACGTTCGCATCCGTCGGGATCGTGAGCGCCTTGTAGTTGCCGATGTACGCGCGCGGGGCGATGCCGCCGATCCGCGCGCCCTCCGCGAGCGTGTTCGCGTTCCCGGCGGCAATGCCGGCGACGTGCATCGCATGCTCCGACTCCTGCGGATCGAAGGGCCGCCCCGCGTAGCGCCACGTCGCGCCGGGCGGCACGAACGCGCGGGCGACGATCACCTTCGCGGTGGTGAAGTCGAGCTGCCCCTTCGGGAAGCCGGCGGGCATGGTGTACCCGGCGGGGTCGAAGAACGGGTGCGTCTGGTCGACTCCGTCGTCGATGATCGCGATCTTGACGCCCGCCCCGTCCGTGGAGAGCGGCGGCTCCGGCAGCTGGCGCGCATCGATCGTCGCGGCATCCGGGCCGGCGAGCGCGTGGTACGAGGACCCGGCGTAGACGCCCTTCACCCCAGGCAGTGCCCCGAGGCGCCGGATCTCGCGGCTCGGCAGCACGACCGCGAGGCCGTTCGTCACGATCCGGTAGCGCCAGTGGACGGTCGCGCCGGGCACGGCGGCGCGGAGTGCCTCGACGAAGCGCCGTTGCTGCGCATCGATCCGCGTGCGCGCCCGCGTCGACCCGTCGTAGGCGAGAGGAGGCGCGGTCAACTGCACGACGACCTCGCTGACGGGCCGAGCGGCCGTCGCATCGTGGCCGCCCGACAGCGCGGCGCCGAGCGCGGCTGCGGCGAGGGCGAGGAGGGGGAGGAGAAGACGCCTCATGGGTATTGAGACGCCTCCGGCGGCCGGGTCGTCGGCCGCGCCTTGCGTCATGCGGATGAGAGGACTTGAACCTCCACGCCCTTACGGGCACACGGACCTGAACCGTGCGCGTCTACCAATTCCGCCACATCCGCGCGGGGCCTCAGTGTAGCCGGGCCAAAGTTGCGGCCCGAACGAGAACGCCGGTGCGGGCGCTACGACCCGAGCGCCTCGAGCACCTGGTCGGCGTGCTCTGCCGGCTTGACGTCTCGGAACACGCTGGCGACGTTGCCGTCGGCGTCGATCACGAAGGTCGAACGGTGGACGCCCATGTACGTCTTGCCCGCGTAGGTCTTCTCGCCCCAGACTCCGTAGGCGTCCGCGACCTCGTGGTCCGTGTCCGCGAGGAGCGTGAACGGAAGGTCGTACTTCTGCCTGAACCTCGCGTGCGACGCCTTGTCGTCCGGACTCACTCCGAGGACGACCGCGCCGGCGTCCTCGAACGCGCCCCACGCGTCCCGGATCCCGCACGCCTGCGTGGTACAGCCCGGCGTATCGTCCTTGGGGTAAAAATACAGTACGACGGGTTTGCCCCTTAGAGAGGAGAGCGCGATGGCGTCGCCGGTGTCGGACGTAAGAGCGAAGTCGGGAGCGGGAGTGCCTTCCTCGATGGCCAAGCGATCCTCCGTTCGTCGGGCCGTGGGCGTCGTCCGGGTTTCGAGGGTAGGCGATCGCGACGGCGATAGGTTCGTGAGTCCGAAAGAGCAGTCCGAGCGTATCCGGTCGGTCGTGGAGCGCGACGGGCTACGCCTGGTCGACACGATCGAGGAACTGGACGTGTCCTGCGGGACGCCGCTCACCAAGCGCCACGGGCTACGTCGCGCCGTCGAGCTCGTCGAGCAGGGGGACGCGGACGTCGTGGTCGTCGCGTACTTCGACCGGCTCGTCCGGTCGCTCGCAGTGCAGGCGGAGGTCGTCGAGCGGGTCGAAGCGGCCGGCGGCGCGATCCTTGCCGTCGACGTGGGAGAGGTCCGCGCCGACACGGGGTCTCACTGGATGTCGTCGACGATGCTCGGTGCGGTCGCGGAATATCAGCGGCGAGCGACCGCGGAGCGCACCGTGGACGCGAAGCGCCGCGCGGTCGCCCGTGGGGTGCCGCCGTTCCCGAACGTCCCGCCCGGGTATCGCAAGCGCAAGGACGGGACGCTCGAGCCGGACAAGCACGCTCCCGTCGTGGCGGCCGCGTTCGAGCTTCGTGCGAACGGCGCAACCGTCATGGAAGTACGGGAGTACCTACGCGCGCACGGTGTGGATCGGTCGTTCCACGGGACGCAGGCGCTCCTCCGGTCGCGGATCGTCCTTGGCGAGCTCCGATTCGGCGAGATGTTGAACGAGCAGGCGCACGAGGCGATCGTCGACACGAGCACGTGGCGTAGGGTCCAACGGCAGATCGTGT
>DASXAW010000136.1:0-29046 GCA_036406535.1 Gaiella sp. | reverse complement strand
GGACGTTCGAGTCGGCGCGACGGGCGGCGGACGAGCTCGGCGGCGGCGTCGTGCGGGTCGTCGACACCGGCACGGCCTCGCTCGCCTGTGCCCTCCTCGCCGAGGCGATCGACCGAAGGCTCGCGCGCGGCACGACGGACGGAGAGGTGGAGGAGCTCGCCGCGCGGTTCGCCCGCACGAACCGCGTGGTCTTCACGACCGCGACGCTCGAGTATCTCCAGAAAGGCGGTCGGATCGGCAAGGCGCAGGCGCTCGCCGGCTCGCTCCTGAACGTCAAGCCGATCCTCGAGATCCGCGACGGCGTCGTCGAGCCGGTCGGCCGCGTCCGCGGACGGCAGAAGGCGCTCGAGGAGTTCGCGCGCCTCTTCACGGAGGACACCGAGGACCGGGAAGGCCTCCACACCGCGATCGCCCACGCGAACGCCCCGGAGTGGGTCGAGGTCCTCACCGACCTCGTGGCGAAGACGCGACCGAAAGCGACGGTCGACCTCGTCCAGCTGCTCGGCGCCGTCGTCGGCACCCACGCCGGGCCGGGTGCGGTCGGCTTCTTCTGGTTCCAAGACTGACAAGAGCCCGGCTCCGCCGGACCGGCTCGTACACTCGGAGCGGTGCCTCCTGCGACGGCCCGCACCCGGCTGCCCGCCGGCTTCGGCGGGGTGGACCCGCCGGCGAAGCTCCCGCGGACGGGGGCCGTGCCGCGTCCGGACGTGCTCGAGCGAGGCGTCGAGACGCTGCCCGGCGTCGGTCCAGCGGTGCGGCGGAAGCTCGCTCGGGTCGGGGTGGCGACCGTCGGCGACCTCCTCGCCCACCGGCCGCGGAGGTACGAGTCGGCGGCCGAGGAGCGGAGCGTGGCCGGGCTGTTCGGGGAGGACGAGGCGGTGCTCGACGTCGCCGTCCGGCGCGTCTCCGGGCGACGGCGCGGGCGGCTCCACATCCTCACGGCCCACGTCGCCGACGACACCGGCGAGATCCGCGCCACGTGGTTCAACCAGCCCTGGCTCGAGGCGCAGCTCACGCCGGGCACGCGCCTGCGGCTCCGCGGCAAGCGGAACCGCTTCGGGTTCCAGGTCTCGTCGTACGACATCGGCGAAGCGGCGCAGACGGCGGACTTCGCGCCCGTCTACCCGGCGACGGCCGACCTCGCGCAGAAGACCCTGCGCACCCTGACCGAGCACGTGCTCGCCTACGCCCGCGACGGGGGCGAGCCGCTTCCGGCCGTGACCCGCGCGACTTCGGCGCTGCCGTTGCGTGGCGATGCCCTCGTGGCGCTCCATCGTCCGCGCTCCGAGGCGGACGCGGAGAACGCGCGGCGACGGCTCGCCCTCGACGAGCTCCTCACGCTCCAGCTCGCCCTCCGCCGGCGTGCCGCCGAGCGCGAGACGCTCGTCGCCGAGGCCCTCCCGCCGCCGGGAGAGCTCGCCGCCCGCTACCGCGAGGTGCTCCCGTTCACGCTCACCCGGGCCCAGGAGCAGGCGCTGGTCGAGATCGACGCCGACCTCGCGCGCACCACGCCGATGCAGCGCCTCCTGCAGGGCGACGTCGGCTCCGGGAAGACCGCTGTCGCGCTCTACACCTTGCTGCGGGCCGTCGAGTCGGGGAGGCAGGGAGCGCTGATGGCCCCCACCGAGACGCTCGCCGAGCAGCACTTCCTCACGATCGAGGGCCTCTGCGCGGAGCTCGGCGTCCGCGTGGCCCTGCTCACGTCGGGCCTGACCGCGAAGGAGCGGCGGGCGACGCACCAGCTCGTCGCCTCCGGCGACGTGGGGATCGCGGTGGGAACGCATGCCCTGATCCAGCGTGAGGTCGAGTTCGCCGACCTCGCCGTCGCGGTCGTCGACGAGCAGCATCGCTTCGGCGTGGAGCAGCGCGCCGCGCTCACGGAAGGCCGGAGCCCGCACGTCCTCCACATGACGGCGACGCCGATCCCGCGCACGCTCGCGCTGACGGTCTACGGCGACCTCTCGGTCTCGGAGATCGCAGCGCCGCCGGCGAACCGCAAGCCGATCGTGACCGCCTGGGTGACGGAGGAGAGGAGCTCGGAGGCGTACTCCCGCTTGCGGCGGCATCTCGACGACGGTCGCCAGGCGTACGTCGTCTGCCCGCTCGTGGAGGGGTCCGAGACGACCCTCGCCCGCGCCGCGGAGGACGAGGCGGCCCGGCTGAAGGCGAACGAGCTACGGGGTTACCGCGTCGGCTGCGTCCACGGCCGGCTCAAGACCGGCGAGCGGCGGGCCGTGATGGCGGCGTTCAAGGCGGGCGAGCTCGACGTTCTGGTCGCGACGACGGTGATCGAGGTCGGCGTCGACGTCCCGAACGCGACGATCATGATCGTCCAGGAGGCAGACCGCTTCGGGCTCGCCCAGCTCCACCAGCTCCGGGGACGGGTCGGGCGTGGGGCGGAGCAGTCGTACTGCCTGCTCGTCTCCCGGGCGCACGACGAGCTCTCCGAGACCGCACTCGAGCGGCTCGAGGCGATGGTCGAGACGACGGACGGCTTCGAGCTCGCCGAGCGGGACCTCGAGATCCGCGGCGAGGGGCAGCTCGTCGGTGCGCGCCAGTCGGGTCTCACCGACCTCCGCTTCACCCGGCTCCGCGCCGACCGCGACCTCCTCGAGCAGGCGAAGGAGCTCGCGGGCGAGGTGGCCGACGACCCGCTCCTCGCCGACGCGGCCGACCGGCTGCTCGGCGAGGCCGAGCACGTCGGCGAGTCCTGACTCCGGCGACCGTATCGTCCCGCGCATGCGGATCATCGCGGGGACCCACCGGGGCCGGCGGATCGTCGCGCCAAAGGGCGCGCACACGCGCCCGACGGGCGACCGGGTGCGCGAGGCGCTCTTCGACCTCGTCGGGCCGGTCGACGGCGCCTCGGTGCTCGACCTCTATGCAGGCTCGGGCGCCCTCGGGCTCGAGGCCCTCTCGCGGGGCGCGGCTCGCTGCGTGTTCGCCGAGACCGATCCCGCCGCGTGCCGCGTGATCCGGAGGAACCTCGAGCAGCTTTCCCTCGCGGGAGGCCGCGTCGTCCAGCGCGACGCGATCGCGCTGCTCCGGGGCGAGGCGTCCGCCGGCGCGCGCCACGAGCTCGTGCTCGCCGATCCGCCCTACGACCGCTGGGAGGACGTCGAGGCCGACCTCGCCGCGCTCCTGCCGGCCGTCGTCGCCCCGTCGGGGCTCGTCGTCGTCGAGACGAGCGGCCGCATCGAGCCGCGACTCCCCCTCGACCTCGTCACGACCCGGCGGTACGGTTCCGCCCGTCTCACCGTCTTCACGCCATGACCGACCGCTCCCCGATCGTCGCGATCAACCCCGGCACGTTCGACCCCGTGACCCTCGGGCACGTCGACGTGATCCGGCGCGCGGCGGCGATCTTCGACTCGGTGGTCGTCGGCGTCGTCCGGGACCCGACGCACAAGCAGACGCTGTTCAGCGTCGAGGAGCGCGTGGCCTTCCTCGAGGACGCCCTCTCCGAGCTGGACAACGTCGTCGTCGACGTCTTCAGCGAGCTCGTCGTCGACTTTGCGCGGAAGCACGGCGCCCGCACCATGGTGAAGGGCCTGCGCGTGATCGCCGACTTCGAGTGGGAGTTCCAGATGAACCGGCTCAACCACCTGCTCGCGCCGGAGGTGGAGACGATGTACGTCATGTCGAGCCCCGAGTACGCGTTCGTCTCGTCGAGCGGCGTCAAGGAGATCGCCTCGTTCGGCGGCAACGTGGGCGGCCTCGTCACGAACGCGGTCGCCGCGAGGTTCCGCGAGCTGTACCCGAACGGTCGCCCGGGCGCGCCCCTGAGCCCGCAGGAGTAGCCGGGGGCGCGGGAGCGGTCGCCTCCGTCGATCCGGCATCACGAGTACCATCCCAGCCATGGACGTCCTCGTACTCATCGACAAGCTCGACGACCTGGTGCACAACGCGAAGGCGGTGCCCCTCACCGATCAGGTGAGGATCGACCGCGAGGAGATCTACGACATCCTCGACCAGATGCGCGCGACGATCCCGGAGGAGATCAAGCAGGCGCGCTGGATCGTGAAGGAACGGCAGGAGATGCTCGCCGAGGCGAAGCGCGAATGCGACCGCCTGATCGGCGAGGCGCGCGAGCAGGCCGTCCGCGAGGCATCGCAGACGGAGATCGTGAAGCTCGCCGAGCGCCAGTCCCAGGAGATCGTCGAGGAGGCGCGGCGCGGCGCGCGCGAGACGAGGCTGGAGATGGAGGACTGGGCCGACGGGATCCTCTCGACGCTCGAGGTCAACCTCGACAAGTTCCTCGGCGCCGTGCGGCGCGGCCGCGAGCGGCTCCACGAGCGCTCGCAGGAGACCGTCGTCGCGGGGATCGGCCCGGTCGACCGCGACGGCCCGGTCGTCGACGACGACACGTACCAGTAGCGGCACCCGTCCCGGGCACCTGCCCGGCTGCGAAACGGATTTTCGAACGCGTGAGGGGCGGCGTCCAGCCGCCCCTCGTGGTTCTCCGTCCGGTCGCTCGGTGCTACCGCGCGAGGGGGACCTGAACCAGTCGCGTGCCGGTGACGCCGCCGAGGGCTGGGTCGCCCTTGCGGTGCACCTTGACGTAGAACTGGAGGTTGTAGTCGTTCCGCAGTGCCGGGAAGTCGACCTCCGGCGTCACGGTCAGGCGCACCCATCCGTCCTGCCCCGTCGGCTGGTCCTGCGGGTTCTCGGTCACGAGCGGCGTCGAGCGGAAGAACACCAGCGCGTCGCGGATGACGAAGCCTCGCGTGTCCTTCACGCGGATCTGCACCTCGAACGGCGCGGTGCGCGAGCGAACCGGGTTCGTCACGAAGTGCACCTGGTCGACGACGAGGTTCTGGTCGGAGGGAACGCTGGTCGCGGGTATCGACTTCTCCCCGCCCGGGAGGACGACCACCCCGTCCGGGCCCTGCGGGCCCTGCACCGCCGCGCTCTGCGCCGTCAGCCGACTCGACTCGCCGCGGCTGTTGCGGGCGATCACGCGTGCGCGGATCGTCTTTCCGACGTCGCCCTCGCGCAGGCCGTAGGCGTCGTCGCCGGCGCCGGGCTGGAGGATGCAGTTGTTTCCGGAGGCGTCGCAGCGCAGCCAGCGGAACGTGAACGTGATCGGCTGGCGGCCGTTCCACGTCCCCGGCGAGACGTGCATGGTCTGATCCTGCGCCGGTGTCCCGCTCAGCGTCGGCGCAGCGACGTTCACCGGACGTTCGGCTTCCGCCTGCCTGACGCGCGGGGTCGCGTTCGAGGCGACGGTCTGCTGGCCATCGGCGTTCGCCGCGGTCACGCGCACTCGAATGCGGTGGTCGGTGTCAGCCGTGGCGACGATGTACTTCGCGGTCGTGGCGCCGCCGATCGTGGCGCAGTCCGAGCCGTCCGAGCGCCCTCCGCTCTCCGGGCACCGGACCCACTGGTAGGCGAAGGTCGTCGGGTTGCCCGTCCAGGCGCCGGTGCTCGCCGAAAGGGTCGATCCGACAGACGCTGCGCCGGTGATCCGTGGCTCGGAGGTGTTGTCGGGGCGGGCCTGCGCGGCCGCGCCGCTGCCGCCCGGGAGTGCGAGGACGGTCGCGAGCGAGGCGAGCCCCGCGGCCGCGAGCGTCCAGAGGAGCGTCACCCTTCGTGTCGTGCGCATCGCGTTCGATCCTTTCGTCGGATGTGACGACACACGGTCTAGCCCGGATCTCCGGGGCCGAACCGCCTGCTTACGGAAGATTCACCCGTCTTACGAAAGCTTCACGCGCTCCTGACGCGCCGCTGACGAACGACGGGCCGGCGCTACCCTCGCGGACATGACCCGGTTCTCGCTGCGCAACCTGCGGCTTCGGCCCGGCGAGGAGCACCGCGAGCGGATCGAGATCGACCTCGAGCCGTTCACGCTCGGCGGCGCCGCCTACGAGCCCGTGCCGGGCACGGTGGAGGCCGTGCTCGCGATCCAGCGCGCGCAGAGCGGCGACGTCTTTCGCCTGCGCCTCGCGACGCGCGTCGAGGGTCAATGCATGCGCTGTCTCGGGCCGGCCGCCGTGGACGTCGCGGTCGACGCGCAGGAGTACGAGTCGTCCGATCGCGCTGCCGCGGAGGACCTTCGCTCCGAGTACGTCCGCGACGGGGAGCTCGAGGTGGGCGCCTGGGCGCACGACCAGGTCGCGCTCGCGCTCCCGGAGCCGATCCTCTGCCGACCCGACTGCGCCGGTCTCTGCCCGGTGTGCGGAAAGAACCTGAACGACGAGCCGCACGAGCACGAGGAGGTCGTGTCCGACCCGCGGTGGGCGGCGCTCGAGGCGCTGCGCACCGACGCGTCGGAAGAGGACTGAGGGAGGCTCGGCCGAGTCGGAGGTGCCGCTCCGGCGCGGGCGAGTCGCTACACTGCCCGGTCGCTCATGGCTGTCCCGAAGCGAAAGACCTCGAAGGCGCGCCGCGACAAGCGCCGCGCCCAGCACGGCCTCTCCGCCCCGCGCGTCTCCACGTGCGAGCACTGCGGAGCGCCGAAGCAGTCCCACCGCGTCTGCCCGACGTGCAAGACGTATCGCGGGCGCGAGGTCTCCCCGCTCCGCACGCCCGCTCCCTAGTGCCCCTTCAGGCAATGCGGTCCAGGTTCCTCGCCCGCGATGAGCGGCGCCAGGCGTCGTCCTCGGTCGCCTCGATACCTGCTGGTATCGAGGCTCCCTGCGTCCAAGCCTGGCTTGCTCCTCGCGCTCGAGGAACGAGGCAGCATCACCTGAAAGGGCACTAGCCTCGTGGCGACGCGCGTCGCGCTCGACGCCCTCGGGGGTGACCACGCCCCGGACGAGGTCGTAGCCGGCGCGGTCGAGGCGGCCTCCGATTCGATCGCGCCGATCCTCTTCGGGCCCGAGTCCCTCGCTGGGACCGGCCTCGAGGTCGTGCCGTGCACCGACGGGATCGGGATGAGCGACAAGCCGGCGGAGGCCGTCCGTGCCAAGCCTGACGCATCGCTCGTCAGGGCCGTGCGCGCCGTGGGGGACGGCGACGCCGCGGCCGTCGTCTCGGCAGGGAACACCGGCGCCGTCCTCGCCGCGTCATTGCTGCACCTGCGGCGCCTCCCGGGCGTTCACCGGCCCGGCATCGCGGTCGTGATTCCAGGGCGGAAGGGCCCCACCGTGCTCATCGACGCGGGCGCCAACGCCGACGCCCGACCCGAGCACCTCCTCCAGTTCGGCCACATGGGGACCGTGTTCGCGGAGGAGATCCTCGATATCCGCGATCCGCGCGTGCGACTGCTCTCGATCGGCGAGGAGCCCGAGAAGGGCAACCAGCTCACGCTCGAGGCGCACGCGATGCTCGAGGCCTCCAACCTGCGCTTCGAGGGCAACCTCGAGGGCCGGGCGTTGCTCGAGGGCGACGCCGACGTCGTCGTGTGCGACGGCTTCACCGGGAACGTCGCGCTGAAGACGCTCGAAGGGACGATCCGGAGCGTGCTCGGCGCACTGCGCGACGAGATCCGCTCCTCGACGAAGGGGCGCGTCGGTGGCCTCCTGATCCGCCCTGCCGCGAGAGGGCTCCGCGCGCGCCTCGACCCCGACACGCACGGCGGCGGTTATCTCCTCGGGCTCCGGGGGCTGGTCGTGATCGCGCACGGCTCGAGCTCGCGCGTGGCGATCGCCAATGCGACGCGCCTGGCCGCTCGCGGCGTGGATCACCGGCTCGTCGAGCGACTCGCCGAGCGCATGCCGGCGACGCGTGCCGAGAGCCGCGCCGCCGCGACGGGCGGGTGTTAGAGTCCGGCGCTCAATGCACCCCTGCTACGACCAGTGAGGTTCGAGAGTGGCACTTTCCCGCGATGAGGTCTTCGAGCGCGTCAAGTCGGCGCTTCACGAGCAACTCGGCATCGACGAGGGCGAGATCACGAACGAGGCGTCGTTCCAGGACGACCTCGATGCGGACTCGCTCGACCTTGTCGAGCTGATCATGGAGCTCGAGGATCAGTTCGGAATCAAGATCCCGGACGAGGATGCGCAGAAGCTGACGACGGTCGGGCAGGCGGTCGACTACGTCGTCCAGCATCAGTGAGGCGCCCGAGGGGAAGGGCCGGGCGCTCGCGCGCCTGATCGACACCCTTCCCCCGGAGCGCCGGGAGCAGGTCTTCACGCATACGTCGTGGGCGCCCGACCGCGCGTCCTCGTACGAGCGACTCGAGTTCCTCGGCGACTCCGTGCTCGAGCTCGCGATCGCGCGCGCCCTCTACGACCGCTTCCCCGAGGCGTCGGAGGGGCGGCTCGCGAAGATCCGTGCACACGTCGTCTCGCGGCAGAGCTGCGCGACGGTCGCCCACGATCTCGAGCTCGGCTCGGTGCTCGTCCAGCGCGCGCAGGACATCCCCGGCCCGGAGCTGCACCGCATCTCGCTGAGCCGGAACGTGCTCGCCGCGCTCCTCGAGGCGGCGATCGCGGCTGTGTACCTCGAGCACGGCTTCGAGCAGGTCGAGGAGGCGGTGGTCGACGCGTTCGACGAGCGCATCGAGTTCGCGAGCACGGGCCATGTGGACGCGAAGACCGAGCTCCAGGAGGCGCTCGCGCGCACCGGTCGGATCGTCCAGTACGAGGTGCGCGCGGTCGAAGGCCCGCCGCACGAGCGCCGTTTCGTCTGCGCTGCGCTGATCGACGGCGAGGAGTTCGGGATGGGACGCGGCTCGACGAAGAAGGCGGCCGAGCAGGAGGCCGCAGCCCAGGCGCTCGAGGGGCTCGAGCTGCGCCGCATCGACGCCTGACGGGGTCCTCCCCGCAAGCCAGGAATCCGCAGCAGCGGATCCCTGTCGCGGCAATCCCCGGTCTACGGCCGGGGCACACCCCTGAAGCCGTCGGCTTCGCCGCCGCAACGGCCGATCCACGGTCGAAGGCGTTGCCCAGGCTCTCGAGCGCCGCGTGGATGGACGTCCGCCGAGGTCGCGATACTTCCGGCCCGGTGCACCTGCGCTCCATCAAGCTGCGCGGCTTCAAGTCGTTCCCGGACACGGTCGAGGTGACCCTCGAGCCCGGGGTCGCGGTCGTGGTCGGGCCGAACGGCTCCGGCAAGTCGAACGTCTCGGACGCGATCGTGTGGGCCGCCGGCTCGCTGACTCCGTCGGAGCTGCGTGCCGACCGCCCCGACGACGTCCTCTTCGGCGGCTCCGCGACGCGGCCCGCCGCCGAGCACTGCGACGTCGAGCTCGTCTTCGACAACGAGGACGGCGGGTTCGGCGAGGAGCTCGACTTCAGCGAGGTCTCGATCGCGCGCCGCCTCGTTCGTGGAGGCGAGGGCCAGTACCTCGTCAACCGCACTCCGGTTCGCCGCACGGATCTCGTCGAGCTGCTCGCGGACGTCGGTCTCGGCGGCACGATGCACTCGATCGTCTCCCAGGGGAAGGTCGACGCGGTGCTCGCCTCGAAGCCGGAGGACCGACGGGCGCTCGTCGAAGAGGCGGCAGGGCTCGGCAAGTTCAAGCGGCGCCGCCACCGCGCCGAGCTGAAGCTCGCGCGCGTCGCGACGCAGGTCGAGCGCGCGCGCGACGTCGAGGAAGAGGTGCGAAAGCGGCTCAGGCCGCTCGCGTTGCAGGCGACGGCGGCCGAGCGCGCGGAGAAGCTCGCGGGCGAGATCGCGACGCTTCGCGCCCGCGTCGCGTCGCTCGACCTGGCCGCCCTCGAGGAGCGGCGCGCTGGCGCGGACGAGCGGCGGAGCGCGGCCGCCCTCGCGCGACGGACGACCCAGGAACGGCTGTCGGCGGTGCTCGCCGAGCGTGAGGCGGCGGAGGTCGAGCTCTCCGACGCGGCAGGCGCGCGAGAGGGAGCGCTCGGGGCGCTCTACCGCCTACAGGGCGCCGGCGAGCGGCTGTCGGTGCGCTCGGAGGCGCTTGAGGGGCTCGCCGCACGTCTCCGCGAGGACCTGGCCGACGCCGAGCGTGCGCTCGCGACGCGCTCGGACGAGGCGGTGGTCGCCCTCGAGGGCGCGTCGCGTGAGGCAGCCGCTGCAGCCCGAGACGCGGCGACCGAGAGCGGGAGGATCGCCGAGCGTGCACGGCACGCCCAGGCGCTGCTCGCAGCGGTCGAGCGAGCCGCTGCGGTCGAGGCGGAGCAGCGACTCGACGCGGCGCGGGTGGAGCGGGAGGCGGTCGACCGAGGCCTCGGGGAGCTGACCGGAGGATCGGGCACCGCAAACCGTGGGCTCGTGGCTCTGGGCGCCGCCCGCGAGCGCCTCAAGGC
Source organism: Gaiella sp. (assembly GCA_036406535.1). Classification (GTDB taxonomy): domain Bacteria; phylum Actinomycetota; class Thermoleophilia; order Gaiellales; family Gaiellaceae; genus Gaiella. The sequence continues at coordinate 18,883 of DASXAW010000136.1, read as the reverse complement.
GCGGCACGAGCGGGCGGTCGAGGTCGCGCGCGAGCTCGAGCAGCAGCACGAGGTCGCGCGCGCGAACGCGCGCGACGGACGGCCCACGCCGGTGGAGCTGGAGGCAGCGGCGAACACCGCGACGACCGAGGCGCGGATCGCGGCGACCGAGCGCGACGACCTCGCCGAGCGCGCGCGTTCCGCACGCGACCGCCTGGCCGCCCTCGAGCGCTCGCTCGAGGAGCGGGAGGGCATCGCGCCCGCCGCCCGCGCGCTCGCGGCCGACGGCGCGCGGCTGGCGCTCCAGGGGCTCGAGGCCGAGAGCGGGCTCGAGAAGGCGGTCGCGGCGGCGCTCGCCTCGTATGCGTCGGCGCTGCTTGCCTCCGACCCACGCGAGGGTCTCGCGTTGCTGGAGCGGGCGCGCACGGACGGCCTCGGACGCCTCGACGTGCTCGTCGGGACGCCCGTTCGAGCGGCGGACGGCGCCCCGGCGCCCGGAGCCGAGCCGCTCGCGGCTCACGTCACCGGCGACGAGAACGCCGCGCGGCTCCTGGCAGGCGTGTGGCTCGTCGACGCACGACACCTACTGGACGCACGCTCCGGCACGGTCGTGACCCGCGAGGGGCATGGGTACGACGCCGAGCGCGGTGTGCTGTGGTTCGCAGGCGACGCTGGCGAGGCGATGCTGCTGGAGCTCGACGCGCGCAGGCGCGCGCTCGCCGACGAGGCCGCGGAGCTCGAGGCGCGCGTGACGTCGGCGGCGCGGGAGGCGGAGGAAGCTGCCGCCCGCGCCGAGGCAGCGGAGGAGGCCTACCGCCAGGTGGCGCACCTCCGCGGCCACTCCCTCGACCCCGACGTGCTTCGTCGACTCGCTGCGGTCGCCACCGGCGTGGCCGGCCTCACGGTGCGTGCGACCCAGGCGGTGGCCCGGATCGAGGCGCCGCTCGACGCGGCGCTCGCCGCCGGAGCGCGACGCTCCGCCGAGCTGGGGGAGGAGCTGAGGCGGCTGAGCGAGCGCGAGGCCGAGGCGCGACGCGACGCGGTCGAGACGGGACGCCGTGCCGCCGAGGCCGAGGTGGTGCTCGCGCGTATCGGCGGAGCCTCGGTCGCGGCCTCCGCGGCCGTCGGCAGGTCGCGTGACGAGCTCGCGGCCGAGGCACGGGACACGCTCGCGGAGTCCGAGGCCGCCGTCGAGCGCGCACGGAGCGCATCCGACGCGGCACGCGAGGCAGAGGCCGCATTGCGTGAGCGGGCGCCGCGCACGGGCCGCCTCGACGTCGATCTCCTGCGGCGGCTCGTCGCCACGGGGGACGCGCTCGGAGATGCCGTGCGCCGCGGCTCGGCCCTCGCAGTCCGCTTCGAGGCCCCCGTCCGCGCGCGGGCCGATGCCGGCGCGGAGCGTGCCTCGCAGCTCGGCGCCGAGCTTCGCCGTCTCGGCGCCGCCGAGGTCGAGCTGCGGCAGGAGGCGGAGGGCGCCTCCGAGCGGCTCACGTCCGTCGAGGTCGAGCTCGCGCGCCTCGACGGCGAGGCCGTCGAAGCACGCCGCAGGCTCGAGGAGGCGCTCGCCGACGGAGGGGAGCCCGTCGACGCGTCCGCGGCTCAGCCGGCGGAGCCGCGTGACGAGCTCGCCGCTCGGATCACCCGGCTCGAGTCCCGCCGGGAGGCGCTCGGCAAGGTGAACCCGCTCGCGAAGGAGGAGTACGCAGCGGAGAAGGAGCGGCTCGAGGAGCTTGCGACTCAGCGCGCAGACCTCGAGGCCTCGCTCCACGAGCTCGAGGCCCTCCGCGACGAGCTCGCCGAGACCGTCCGCCGCCGCTTCGACGAGACGTTCGCCGCCGTCGCGGCCAACTTCGAGGACGTCGCGTCGACGCTGTTCCCGGGCGGCGAGGGCCGGCTCCGGCTCGTCGAGCCGGAGGAGGGAGCCGAGGAGCCCGAGGCGGGGGTCGAGGTCGAGCTCCGCCCCGCGGGCAAGCGGATCACGCGGCTCACGCTGCTGTCGGGCGGCGAGAAGGCGCTCGGGGCGATCTCCTTCCTGTTCGCGCTGTTCCTCGCGAAGCCGTGCCCCTTCTACCTCCTGGACGAGGTCGAGGCCGCGCTCGACGACACGAACATCACGCGCTTCGTCGACCTGCTCCGGCGCTATGCCGATCGAGCGCAGTTCGTCGTGATCACGCATCAAAAGCGGACGATGGAGGCGGCGGACGTCCTCTACGGCGTGACGATGGGAGACGACGGCGTCTCGCAGATCGTCTCGCGCCGCCTGCCGCGCGACGAGCGCGCTGCGGCGACCGCGTAGGTTTCCGCGCCGGCCACCCTCAGCGGATCCGGTACAGCAGGCCGGCCGTGTTGTCGGCCAGCCACACCGCGCGACCGGCGCCCGCGAGCCCGTGCACGTCGACGCGGGCCCGAGCGGTCGCCGCGGTCGTCACCGTTCCGTCGGTCGTCACGCGTCGGACTGCGGTCATGGTGGGGAAGCCGGATCGGTCGACCGCAGGCGTCCGCACCGGGATCCAGAGCGCCCCGCCGGATGCGACCATGTCGATGCCCGTCCCGCCGATGTCGATCGAGCGCGTCGCGGCTCCCGTCTCCGGATCCACCTGCAGCAGCGGCGTGCCCCGCCCGGTGACCCAGAGGCTGCCGTTCAGCAAGACGAGCCGCTCGGGAGCGTCTTCGCCCAGGGTCGCGAGGCGTTTCGGCGTATTCGACCCGAGATCGATGCGGAACAGCGTTCGGTCGCGATGGTCGATCACCCACGCGCTCGTTGCCGAGAAGGCCATGTCCGCCGGCCCGTCCCCGACTGCGACGCGGGCGATCACCCTGTTCGTCGACGGCGAGACACGCAGCACGCGCGCGCCCTGATCGTCGGCGACCCACACCGACCCGCCGCCGATCCAGACGTTGTAGGGCGCGGAAGCGCCGAGTGCGATACGCCTCGTGACGCGGCCGGCGCGTCCCTCGAGCCGGTAGAGCGTCGAGCCGTCGAGTGCCCACAGCGAGCCGTACCCGATGACTACGGCGATTGGCGTACCCGGGAGTCGGACGGTCGCCGTCTTCCGCCCGCGGGCGAGGTCGAGGCGCACGAGCCGCGACTCCTCCTTGCAGGCCACCCATGCCGTCGTCCCGTCGACCGCAAGCGTCATCGTCGGCCAGTAGGCGCCCGCTCCTGCACATGCCCGCACCGCGCGGGCGGTCGGGATGCCGCCCTGGGCGGCCGCCACGGACGGCACGAGAAGGGACGCGATCGCGACGACGACGGCCAGACGCTTCACCTCGCACCTCCAGGAAAATAGCGACGGATTCGCACTAGTTTAGCGACGAACTCGCACGAGCGCGAAACGTAGGATCCGGCTATGCCGCGCGAGGACCGGGACGCCGATCTGTTGCAGGAGCTCTACTCGACCGGAACGCTCGTCGGCCTGCTCGTCGACATCGAACTCGAGCGCGCGGGCGTTCCCCAGCAGCTGTTCTCGTTCCTCGGGTGGGTGGCGAACCTGCAGCCGGTCACGCCGGGAGAGCTCGCCGCCGAGACGGGGCTGCCCCCGACGACGCTCCGGGATCACGTGCGTCAGCTCGTCGAGCGGGGCGACGTCCGTCGCGTCGCAAATCCGACCGATGGACGTTCGTATCACCTGGTGCTGACCCCGCAGGGCCGGCGAACCGCCGAGCGAGGATGGCCGGCCGTCCTCGCTGCCCACGCCCGCGTGGCGGCGCAGCTGAACCGGCCCGCGCGCGACCACCTGGCCGCCGCGAGGGAGCTTCGGCGGGCGGTGGTGCGGGCCGTGGCGGAGGCCAAGCGCGACCCGCAGCAGCTCGGCCGCTAGCGTTCCCGGCCGATGTCGCGCACCTGGGCGGAGCTGCTGGGGGACGCCGAGGAGGGCGACCGCGAGGCAGAGGAGCGGAGCGGGTTCTTCGGGCGCCTCCGCGACTCGCTCGGGAAGAGCCGCCGGGCGCTGACGGCGGAGCTCGCGGGCTCGTTCGACGCGAGCCAGGAGGAGGCCTGGGAGCGACTCGAGATCGCATTGATCCGAGCGGACGTGGGCGTCCCGGCGACGGCCGAGCTCGTCCGCCGCCTCGAAGCGCGCGGCGAGGTCATCGACCTCGGCGCCGCCCTCGCGGAGGAGGTCGAACGGCTCTTCGGCGACGCCCCGACGCTCGCGCGCTCGGTCGAGCCTCCGACGGTCGTCCTCGTCGTCGGGGTCAACGGGACCGGCAAGACCACGACGATCGGCAAGCTCGCGCGCAAGTACGCCGAGCACGGACGCACGGTGCTCGTCGGCGCGGCCGACACGTTTCGCGCCGCAGCCGAGGAGCAGCTGGAGATCTGGGCGGGACGAGCAGAGGCGGAGTTCGTCGGCGGGTCGCGCGGCGCCGACCCTGCCGCGGTCGCGTTCGACGCCGTGGAGGCGGGGCGCGCACGCGGCCGCGACGTCGTGATCGTGGACACCGCCGGGAGGCTGCACACGCAGGGGAACCTGATGGAGGAGCTCGCGAAGGTGCGGCGCGTGATCGAGGGCAGGCTCGCGGGCGCACCGCACGAGACACTGCTCGTGGTCGACGCGACGACCGGCCAGAACGGCCTCCAGCAGGCACGGCTCTTCTCCGAGACCGCCGGCGTCACGGGCGTCGCGCTGACGAAGCTCGACGGATCGGCGAAGGGCGGCGTGGCGGTGGCGATCGCCCACGAGCTCGGTCTGCCGGTGAAGCTCGTCGGCATCGGGGAGGGCCTCGACGACCTCCGCCCGTTCGACGCGCACGACTACGCGACGGCGCTGGTCCGCGACTGACCCCGCCGCACGCCAGAGGGCTTGCAGCCCCCTCCCCGCCTCACTACAACGAGGGAAGAGCTACCCCTTCCGGGGGAGGGAGAGGAGGAGGAGGAGTGCCATGGCGGTTTCGGTGGTCGCGCACTTTCCGGGGCTGAGCGCGGAGACGTACGACGAGGTGATCGCGGCCCTCGACCTCGACGCCAACGCGCCGGCCGGTGCCATCCTGCACGTCGCGGGGGAGTCCAACGACGGGATCACGATCTCGGAGATCTGGCAGACGGAGCAGACCTTCAGGGCGTTCTACGACTACCGCCTGGGACCCGCGCTGCGACTCCACGGAGTCCACCGTGAGCCCGTCGTCGAGGTCTCGCCGCTGCACAACGTGTATGCGCCGGAGATCTTCACGATCGAGCGGATGGGGGCGATCTCGCTGCCGACGGGCGCTGCGGGCGCGCGGTTCTAGTCGTCGCGGGAGGCGGCGCGGCCTCTCGGTTGCGCTCCGACTGGGGGAGCCGATACCCTCGTTCGAGTGATTGCCGTCGCTGGTTCCCTGACGCCCAGAGGAGCGTGCCTGCATGGCCGTTAGCGTTGTGACCCGGTATCCCGGCCTCGCCGCGGCGACGTACGACCAGGTCATCGCCTCGCTCGAGCTCGACGTCAACCCGCCCGCCGGAGCGATCCTCCACGTCGCGGGAGACGCCGATGACGGGTTCGTGATCTCGGAGATCTGGCAGACGGAGCAGACGTTCCGTGCGTTCTACGACTACCGCTTCCAGCCGGCCCTGCGCACGCACGGCGTGCACACGACGCCGACGGTCGAGGTCGCGCCGCTGCGGAACATCTATGCACCCGAGCTCGCGACGATCGAGCGGATGGGCGCGGTCTCGCTGCCCGCTACGTATTCGGGTGCGGTGCTCTAGGCACCGCACCCTCCCAACGCCTCTCGAACCCGCGAATCTCCGAGTGCGCGCAGCGCGGCGCTTCGAGCCTCGACGTCCGTGAAGAGCAGCGTCCCGGCGCCTGTCGGCAGTGCCCTCGGCTGTCGCGTGTCGGACGGAATCGAGCCGTTGTCCTCGCCGCCGACGGGCGGCGCGAAACGCTCCTATCCTGGTCTCGTGAAGAGCGACGAGGCAGTGCGGTTCGAGCTGCGCCCGTGGGGAGCCGACGAGAGCCTCGTCGCCCTGCTCGGCGATCAGGGCGCGGCCGAGTTCCGAGCGCTCTTCGACGCGTTCCCCGACCCGGTCGGGGTCCTCTGGGCGCTGCGCGGCGAGGACGGCGCGATCGTCGACTTCGCCTTCGGCTACGGCAACCTCGCGATGCTGTCGGGCTTCCGCCTGACTGCGGCGACACCGGACCGCTACACGCTGCTCGAGGCACTGCCGGCGATGCGTGGCAGCCACGCGTTCGACGAGCACGTCCGCGTTTGCCAGACCGGCGTGCCGTGGGTCCACGAGGTGACCTACGACACGCCGTTCGCCGACGGGTACATGCTCGGGACGTTCGTCCAGCGAGTCGCAAAGCTCGGCGACGGGTTGATGGTCGTCCTCGTCGACGTGACCGACCAGCGGCGGATGGAGGCCGAGCTCCAGGGGTACGCGAACCTCGTCGCGCACGACCTCAGCGAGCCGCTCGCCCACATACAGCTTCTCGTGACGTTGCTGGAGCAACGGCCCGACACGCCGCCGTCTCCGGAGCTGCTCCAGCAGCTGCGCGGGAGCGCGGTGCGTGCGCGCGAGCTGATCGACGGCGTCCTCGCGTACGCGCGCTCCGGCGAGCTGCGGCGGGAGCGGGTCTCGCTCGCCCGCGTGATGGCCGACGTCGCCGCGGATCTGCGGCCGTCGCTCGAGACGCATGCGACGCTCGTCGTCGGTGAGCTGCCCGACGTCGACGCGGACCCGCGCCAGCTCCGCCGGGTCTTCCAGAACCTCGTGTCGAACGCCCTCCGGTTCCGTCGTGGCGACTCGGTGCTGGTCGAGGTGTCCGCCATGCGGGACGCACGCGAGTGGGTGGTGAGCGTCCGCGACGACGGGGTCGGCGTCCCGCCGGAGCACACGCGACAGATCTTCGGCATGTTCGCGCGGTTCGACACGCGCGCCGAGGGGCTCGGCCTCGGGCTCGCCGTGTGCCGCCGGATCGTCGAAGCGCACGGCGGGCGGATCTGGGTCGAGCCCGCCGACGGCGGCGGCGCCCTCTTCCGCTTCACTCTCCCGCGCTGAGAACGGCGCACGGGCGCCGGTACCGTTCGCTCACCGTGTTCGACGCGCTCTCCACCCGCCTGCAGGACGCCCTCGGCGACCTCGGCCGGCGTAGCCGCCTGGACGAGGAGACGGTGACCCGCGCCACGCGGGAGATCCGGCTGGCGCTCCTCGAGGCCGACGTCGACTTCGAGGTCGTCAAGCAGTTCGTCGACTCGATCCGCGAGCGCGCGCTCGGCCAGGACGTCCTCAAGGGGCTCGACCCGGGCCAACAGGTCGTGAAGATCGTCCACGAGGAGCTCACCGACCTGATGGGGTCGGGCGACTCCAAGCTCGTGTTCGGCCGGCCTCCGACCGTCGTGCTCCTGTGCGGCCTCCAGGGATCCGGCAAGACGACGGCAGCGGCGAAGCTCGCGCTCCATCTGCGGCGCCACGAGCAGAAGTCGCCGGGCCTCGTCGCCGCCGATCTCCAGCGTCCCGCGGCGATCGACCAGCTCGAGCAGCTCGGTCGGCAGATCCAGGTCCCGGTGTACCGCACCGACACGCCCGATGCGGTCGTCGCCGCGCGCGAGGGCCTCGAGCGCGCGACGGCCGACGGCTGCGACGTCGTCATCGTGGACACGGCGGGGCGGCTCCAGATCGACGAGGCGCTGATGGACGAGCTCGCCCGGGTCCGCGACGCGGTCAAGCCCCTGAACATCCTGCTCGTGCTCGACGCGATGACCGGCCAGGAGGCCGTGTCCGTCGCGCGGGCGTTCCAGGAGCGGATCGCGTTCGACGGGATCGTGCTGACGAAGCTCGACGGCGACGCACGCGGCGGCGCGGCGCTCTCCGTCAAGGCGGTCACCGGCCGCCCGGTGAAGCTCGCCTCCGTCGGCGAGAAGATCGACCAGCTCGAGGTCTTCCACCCCGATCGCATGGCGTCGCGGATCCTCGGGATGGGTGACGTGCTGACGCTCATCGAGAAGGCCGAGCAGGCGGTCGAGCAGGACGAGCAGGAGGAGCTCGAGCGGCGGATGATGGCGGGGCAGTTCACGTTCGACGACTTCCTCGCCTCGACGCGGATGCTCAAGAAGATGGGGCCGCTCAAGGGCGTGATGAAGCTCGTCCCCGGCATGGGGAGCCAGCTCGACGGCCTCGACGTCGACGACCGCCAGATGGCTCGCGTCGAGGCGATCGTGCTCTCGATGACGCCGCACGAGCGACGCACGCCGCACCTCATCAACGGGCCGCGCCGCCGCCGCATCGCCGCGGGGAGCGGGACGACGATCGAGGACGTCAACCGCCTCCTCCAGGCGCGCAAGCAGATGGAGAAGATGATGCGCGCGATGGGAAAGGGCAAGATGCCGGCCCTGCCGCCCGAGCTCAGCGGCGTGGCCGGGGCGACCGGCCGACGCAAGCGCGGCCGCCGCTAGGCCCGTTTCGCCGGTTTCCGGCACAATGGTGCGTCGCACACACGACGAAAGGGATTTCAGGGCATGGCAGTACGGATCAGGTTGACGCGGGTCGGTTCGAAGAAGAACCCGATCTACCGCGTGGTCGTCGCCGACGGGCGCTCCCCGCGCGACGGCCGCTTCATCGAGATCGTCGGCCGCTACAACCCGCAGACGCAGCCGTCGACGATCGACCTCGACGCCGACAAGGTGAAGGGGTGGCTCGAGAAGGGCGCGCAGCCCTCCGCGCCGGTCGCGCGCCTCATCAAGGCCGCGGGCATCGAATAGGGCGTCGCGCGTGGAGGAGCTGCTCGCCTGGATCGCGCGGGGGCTCGTCGACGAGCCGGACGCAGTGCGGGTGGAGCGGGTCGACGAGGTCGACGCGATCGTCCTCCACCTGTCCGTCGCCCCCGACGACGTCGGCAAGGTGATCGGGCGCCAGGGGCGGGTGGCGCGCGCCCTGCGCACCCTCGTCCGCTCGGCCGGCGCGCGGGGCGACAAGCGCCTCGTGCTCGAGATCCAGGGCTGAGCCATTGCTCGTCCCGATCGGCATGGTCGGGCGCCCGCACGGGCTCGACGGCGCGTTCGTGGTCGAGCGCGCCAGCCCCGACGACCGGCGCTGGCAGGTCGGCGAGACGGTCCTAGCGGACGGCGTCCCGGCGAAGATCACGCTCATGCGCAGGGCGGGAGGCGGACGGCGCGCGATCCGGCTCGACCGGGAGGTCCCGCGCGGTGCCGAGCTCGCGGTGGACGCCTCCGAGCTGCCGCCACCGGACCCCGACAGCTTTTACGTGTTCCAGCTCGTCGGGCTCGACGCCGTCGACGAGGACGGGGCCTCGCTCGGCCGCGTCGTCGAGGTGCACCCCGGCGCGGCGAACGACAACGTCGAGCTCGAGGACGGCACGCTCGTCCCGCTCGTCGAGGACGCAGTTCGGGAGGTCGACGTCGCGGCGCGGCGACTGGTCGTCGCGCGGGGGTTCCTGCTGTAGCACCGCGTTGGCGGTGCCCGGGCCGCCCGACGGCGGCGAGGGGTACCCTGGGTCGTCCGTGCGCATCGACGTCTTCACGCAGGTTCCCCACGCTTTCGGCTGGCTCACCGAGCAGCAGCCGCTCGCGGGGATCCTCGGCGGCGAGCTCGAGCTGCGCCTCTTCAACTACCGCGACACGACGCCGCTCCGGGCAGGGCAGGTCGACGACGACCCGTACGGCGGCGGGCCGGGGATGGTCCTCCGCGTCGACGTCGTCGACGCGGCGCTCACGGCCGCGTACGGCGACGCGCGACCGTCACGGATCGTCGCCCTCACGCCGACGGGGCGCCCGCTCGACCAGGCGCTCGTCGAGGAGCTCGCCGTCGAGTCCGAGGTCGCGCTGCTGTCCTCCCGCTTCGAGGGCTTCGACGAGCGGATCGTGAGCGGCCTCTGCACCGACGCCGTCTCGATCGGGCCGTACGTGCTTTCGGGCGGAGAGCTACCCGCGATGGTCCTCCTCGACGCGATCGCCCGCCGCCTGCCCGGAGCCCTCGCCGACGGCTCGGGCGAGCACGAAAGCTTCTCCGCCGCGCTCGACGGCGGCCTCGAGTATCCCCACTACACGCGACCCGCCGAGTACCTGGGGTGGAACGTCCCCGACGTGCTCCTCTCGGGCGACCACGGCGAGATCGAGCGCTGGCGGCAGGAGCAGAGCCGGGTCAGGAGCGTTCGCTGAGCGACGTGCACGAGCGCGGATCGTCGCCCGAGCCGGACGTGTCGGCCTCGCGCCCCTCGCCGCTGCCTGGTCCGGTCGAGCCACAGGACCCGGCTGCACACGACGGCGAGACCTCGGGCTGGCCGACGACGCCCGCCGAGATACCGCCCTCCGACACGCGCGACGAGGCGGGCGAGCCCATGGGCGCACCGCCGCCCGCACGACCTCGTCACCGCTCGCGGAACCCGATCGACCGTCTCACCCGCGGCCTGCCGGACCCGATCCGGGTCGTGGTCGACTGGGCGATCACGATCGTCGCGGCCGTCGCGATCGTCCTCCTGGTGAAGGCGTACGTCGTCAACCCGTACAAGATCCCGTCGTCGTCGATGGAGCCGACGCTCCACTGCGCCCGGCCCAAGATCGGCTGCGAGGCGCGCTTCGACGACCGTGTCCTCGCCAACCGCTTCATCTACCACCTGCGCGACCCGCACCGCGGCGAGATCGTCGTCTTCGACACGCCACCTGCCGCGAAGGTCGCCTGCGGCGAGGGGGGCACGTTCGTGAAGCGCGTGATCGGCCTTCCCGGCGAGACGCTCGAGGTGCGCCTGAACGCGAGGGGCAAGGGGATCGTCTACATCAACGGCAAGCGCCTGAACGAGCCGTACATCCAGCCGGAGCGGCTCCCCGACAAGGCGTACGGCCCGCAGCGCGTGCCCGACGGCAGCTACTTCATGATGGGCGACAACCGCTCGCAGTCCTGCGACTCGCGCGAGTGGGGAGCGGTTCCGCGCGACGACCTGATCGGCAAGGTCTTCGCGACGTACTGGCCGCCGAACCGCATTTCCTTTCACTAGCGGCCGAGCCGGATTCGCTATCATCCGCCCCCGGCCATCGGCCGACCCTTCCTATGAGCACGATCGTCGAGAGCATCGAGCGGCGCCAGCTGCGTGACGTGCCGGACTTCAAGGCCGGCGACACCGTGCGCGTCCATTTCAAGGTGATCGAGGGGGCGAGGCAGCGCCTGCAGGTCTTCGAGGGCATCTGCATCAAGCGCCAGGGATCCGGCGCGCGCGAGACGTTCACCGTGCGGAAGAACTCGTTCGGCGTGGGGGTCGAGCGGACGTTCCCGCTCCACTCGCCGAAGATCGAGAAGCTCGAGGTGGCGATGGTGGGCGACGTCAACCGGGCGAAGCTCTACTACCTCCGCGGGCGCGTCGGCAAGAAGTCGCGGGTCCGCGAGCTTCGGCAGTCGTAGCGGCGCGGCGCCCCGGGCGATGCGCGCGCTGCTCGCGCTCGGAGTGCTCCTGACGATCGTCGCCGCCGGCTGCGGCGGGACCGAGGATCCGACGCAGCGATACGCGCGTGATGCGATCGAGTCGCACCTCGCCCGGAACACGACGTACGACCTCGACCACGTCCGCTGCACCGGCAACCCCCGGCCGTGGTTCGTCGAGCGGCAGACGGCCGAGTCCATCTGCGCAGTCCGTCGCGCCGCCGGAGGCTGCGACTGGTTCCGGGTCGAGCTCGTCCCGATCGGGTCACAGGTGAGCGCCCGTGTCGAGCTCCGCTCGCAGGACGCGGGCTGCAGCCCCACCTGAGCGCCGTCACGGAGACGTGACCCGCTCGGCACGTTCCCGTCCGGGGGCGGGGGATATCCTCGGCCCGTGCCGCTCTCCTCGGGTCAGCGTCTCCTCCGGTTCGACCGCCGTCTCGAGACCCGTTTCGTCGCCGGCGCCGACGAGGCCGGCCGCGGCTCGCTCGCAGGGCCACTCGTCGTCGCGGGCGTGCTCTTCGACTACGAGACGCTGCGCGGCGCGCGGGTGCGGCCGCTTGCCCAGCTCAACGACTCGAAGCAGGTCGACCCCGACGACCGTGAGCGCCTCTACCACGCCGTCCTCGCGTCCGCGACACGGGTCGCGGTCCGCGTGATCGCCTCCGCCGAGATCGACCGGGAGGGCCTCCACCGCTCGAACCTCTGGGGGCTCCGGACGGTGCTCTCCGAGATCCACCGGCCGGAGGGCGCGTGTCTCGTCGACGGCTTCAGACTCGGGCCGCTCGCGCCGCCGCACATGGCCGTCGTGGACGGGGACACGAAGAGCGCGGCGATCGCGGCGGCCTCCGTCGTCGCGAAGGTGACGCGTGACCGGCTCATGCGCCGGATGGCCGCCGTGTACCCGCGCTACGGGTTCTCGTCCCATGTCGGGTACATCACGCCCGAGCACACCCGTGCCGTGCTCGTCCACGGCCCGTGCCCGCAGCATCGCCGGTCGTTCGCCGCGCGTGCCTATGGAGTGCCCCTTCCGGCAATGCCCTCCAGGTCCCTGGCGCGCGATGAGCGGCGCCATGCGTCGTCCTCGGTCGCCCCGATACCTCCTGTATCGGGGCTCCCTGCGTCCTAGCCTGGCTTGCTCCTCGCACGCCAGGAACGTGGCCGCATCACCGGAAGGGGCACCTCGGCGTGAACCGGGGCGAGCGCATCGCCGCGAGGCACTACCGGCTTCGCGGCTACCGCATCCTCGGCGCGAACGTGCGCGCGGGCGCCAACGAGGTCGACCTCATCGCGCGTCGCGGCCGCCGCCTCGTGTTCGTCGAGGTGAAGGAGCGGGCACGGCATACGTACGGCGGCGGCGTCGCGGCGGTCGACCGCGAGAAGCGCCGCCGCGTCAGGCGCGCGGCGGCCACCTGGCTTCAGACGCACCCGGAGTCGGCCGCGCTCGAGGTTCGCTTCGAAGTGGCGGCGGTGACGGACGGCCGCGTCGAGCGGCTCGAGTTCGCGACGGACTGACGCAGGGGCAGGGATCGCCCCGCCGGGCCGGAAATCGGCCTCATGGCCGCCACCCAGGAGGCCCTCTACGGGCGGCTCGACCTCGCGCTGTCCTGGTCCGAGGCCGATCTGCCCGAGCGCGAGCGAACGAAGCACGTCCACCGCCTGCACCCGTACCTCGGCAAGTTCGTCCCACAGCTCGTGGAGGAGCTGCTCCGCCGGTACGTCGAGCCCGGCGGGCGCGTGCTCGACCCGTTCGCGGGCTCGGGCACCACGCTCGTGCAGTCGCTCGAGTCCGGGCACGAGGCGGTCGGCGTCGACGTCGCGCCCTTCAACTGCCTGCTGATGCGGGTCAAGACCACGGCCTACGACCTCGACGCGCTCCGCCGAGATCTCGACGCAGCCCATGCCCGGGCGGCGGACTTCGAGTGGCGCGGCACGCCCCCCGCCGGGGCCTCTCCCTTCGTCAGCGAGTGGTACGCGCCCAGAGCCGCAGCGGAGCTCGTCGAGTTCCGCGGCTCGCTCGTCGGCTGGGGCTCCGCGGACGTCCTTCGCGTGGTCCTCGCCCGCGCGGCGCGGTCGGCGCGGCGCACGACCCACTTCGACCTCGACTTCCCGCGGGCGCCGCAGCTCGAGCCGTACCTCTGCCGCAAGCACCGAAGGGTTTGCCGCCCCGTCGAGGAGGCGCGACGGTTCCTGCTCCGCTACACGCGCGACACGCTGGCTCGGATCGAGGCGTTCGCGCGGGTCCGCTCCGCCGCGTCGGCGAGCGTGCTCCAGGGTGACGCGCGCAACCTCGACCTCGGCGGTCCGTTCTCCGCGGTCATCACCTCTCCGCCGTATCCCGGCCTCATCGACTACCACGAGCAGCACCGCTACGCGTACGAGCTCCTCCGGCTGCCCCGGCACGGCGCCGACGAGCTCGGCCGGCCGGCGGACGGCCTCGGGCGCGCCGCTATCGCGGCCTACGTCGAGGGTGTCGCCGAGGTGCTCGCGAACGCGAGGCGCGCGCTCGAGCCGGATGCCCCCGTCTGCATCGTCGTGAACGACCGCCGCGATCTCTACCCGGAGGTCCTGCGGCGCGCAGGGCTCCGTCTCGAGGATCGACTGGAACGCCACGTCAACCGTCGCACCGGGTTGCGGGCGGGGGAGTACTTCGAGTCGGTGCTCGTCTGCAGGGCGGTCTGAGCCGCCCGACATCGTCCCCAACGCAGGAGGTCTCATGCATTGGCTCATCGAGCGCAGGCCCTCTCCGGCGATGGTCGTCGCGTGCGTCGCCCTCGTCGTCGCGCTCGGCGGCACAGGGGTCGCCGCGGTGAATGCGATCGCGCCGAACGCGATCGGTCCGGTCCAGCTCAAGGCCGGTGCGGTCACGAATCCCAAGCTCCGGAACAACGCGGTGACCGGGCCGAAGGTCCGCAACCACTCCCTCACCGCGACCGACTTCGTCGCCGGCTCGCTGCCTCGCGGCCCCGCCGGCCCCGCGGGGCCCGCCGGGCCCGCCGGGCCCGCTGGAACGGTCGGGCCGATCGCTGTCAGGCAGGCCAGCGTCGTGGTGGCGGGCGGCAGCGGAGCCCAGGTGCAGAACGCGGCATACGCCACCGGCACGGTGTCCGTCAACTGCAACCCCGGCGAGAAGGCGATCTCCGCGGGGACCGGCTGGAGCGACGACGCCGCCGGCCGCGAACTCTGGGTCCAGCGCGTGACGCCGGTGCTCACGAACGACGCCGTGACCGGCTACCGCGCGACCGGCGGGAACGACAGCGGCAACACGAGCACCTTCACGCTGTATGTCCTCTGCTACACCGGCTGATAGGCGTGGGGGAAACCGAACGTGGGGGAAACCATGTTTCCCCCACGAGCCCCCTTCTTCCGCGCGCGGCAACGCCGTGCGGGGGTGGCCTCTCGGGCGAATGAATCGCCCTTCGGCCGCGACGGCCTGCGTCTCCAGCCACGTCTTGATGTTGTGACGTAGACGGCACAGTGTCGCGACGGGTTCGGCCGTACGGTCGACGTGTGCTCGGTCGCGCGGTCACGTTCGCGCTCGTCGGCCTCGAGCCGCGCCGCGTCGAGGTCGAGGCTCACCTGCGCTCGGGCCAGCAGCCGTCGTTCTCGATCGTCGGACTCGCCGACCGCGCCTGCCAGGAGGCGAAGCACCGCGTGCGCAGCGGCGTCCATTCGGCGCTGCTCGAATGGCCCGGCCAGGTGATCACGGTCAACCTGGCCCCCGCCGCGCTGCGGAAGGAGGGGACGGGCTTCGACCTCGCGATCGCGCTGACGCTGCTCGCGGCGTCGGGCCAGCTGCCGGCGACGCGGCTCGCAGAGCACGCGTGCGTCGGCGAGCTCGGCCTCGACGGCGCGATCCGGCCGGTCGCCGGTGTCATCGCCGCCGCCGAGGGGGCGGCCCACGCGGGGTTCACGCGCATGCTCTGCCCGGCAGCGTCGGCCGGGGAGGCGGCACTCGCCGGAGTCGAGGCGATCGGTGTCCGTCATCTCGCCGAGGCGGTCGCTCACCTCCGCGGCGACGAGGCGCTGGAGCCGGCCACGCCTGGCGCCACAAGCCGCACGCCCGTCGCGCTGCCGGACCTTGCGGACGTCCGGGGCCAGGAGCGGGGAAGACGTGCGCTCGAGCTGGCAGCGGCCGGCACCCACAACCTGCTGCTCGCCGGTCCGCCCGGGACGGGCAAGACGATGCTCGCGCGCCGGCTCCCGTCGATCCTCCCGGAGCTCTCCTCCCGACAGGCGCTCGAGGTGACGCGGATCCACTCGGTCGCCGGGACGCTGCCGCCGGGCACGGGTCTCCTCTCCACACCGCCCTTTCGGGCGCCGCACCACGGCGCCTCGGCGGCGTCCGTCGTCGGCGGAGGTGCCGTCCCCCGTCCCGGCGAGGTCAGCCTCGCTCACCGCGGCGTCCTGCTCCTCGACGAGCTCCCGGAGTTCCCGCGCCCGGTGCTCGAGGCACTCCGCCAGCCGCTCGAGGACGGCGTGGTCTCGGTGGCGCGCGTCGGCGGTCGTGCGTTGTTCCCCGCCCGCTTCCGCCTGGTGGCGACGATGAACCTCTGCCCGTGCGGGGGACGCGGAGATCCGCGGGTCGAGTGCGCGTGCACTCCGGCGCGGATCGCTGCATACCGCGACAAGGTCTCGCGGGCGCTGCTCGATCGATTCGACCTGATCGTCGCGATGCCGCGACCCCGCGCCGAGGAGCTCGCCGGCGCGCCGTCCGAGCCGAGCGCGGCGGTCCGAGCGCGCGTCGTCCGAGCGGCTGCCGTGCTCGAGCGCGAGGCACCGCGCCGGCGGGCGGCCTCGTCCGAGCTCCTCGACCGCGCGGTCGACAGGCTCCCGCTCTCCGGTCGCGGACGGGCCCGTGTGGCGAGGGTTGCGCGCACCGTCGCGGCGCTCGCCGGGTCCTCCGAGGTGCTGCCCGAGCACGTAGCGGAAGCGCTCTCCTACCGGTCGCCGACCGAGCTCTCGAGGCCGTGACGATCCGTCGCATCCGTCGAGGCGAACCGGCCTATCCGCCTCTGCTGGCGCGGATTCCCGACCCGCCCGCGAGCCTCTGGCTGCGCGGCGACTCCGAGCCGGCACTTCTCGCAGAGCCGGCTGTGGCGATCGTCGGGGCGCGAGCCTGCTCCGGGTACGGGCGGTCCGTCGCCCGAATGCTCGCAAGCGGCGTCGCCGACGCCGGTGCCGTCGTGGTCAGCGGCCTCGCGCGCGGGATCGACGGCGAGGCGCATCGCGGAGCGCTCGCAGTCGCCGGGCGGACGGTCGCGGTGCTCGGCTGCGGCGTCGATCGCGACTACCCGGCCGCGCACGCCGAGCTGGCCCGGGCGATCGTCACGGGGGGCGGGCTCGTCGTGTCGGAGTACGCGCCGGGCGTCGAGCCGGCACCCTGGCGATTCCCGGCCCGCAACCGCATCATCGCCGGGCTTGCGGGCGCGACGGTCGTCGTCGAGGCGCGCGAGCGATCGGGTGCGTTGATCACGGCGGACTTCGCGCTCGAGGACGGCCGCGAGGTCCTCGTCGTGCCCGGCGAGATCACGAGTGCGTTGAGCGCGGGGGCGAACTCGCTGCTGCGGCAGGGCGCGACGCCGGCGACGTGCGTCGCGGACGTGCTCGAGGCGATCGGCCTCGAGCCTCGGCCGCTGGCGGGGGTCGCCGTCGAGGACGACGACGCGAACGCCGTGCTCGCTGCCGTCGCCGCAGGCGCAGCCACGGCGGACGAGCTCGCGCATGCCACTTGCCTCTCGGCGGGCGCGGTCGCGACGGCGCTGACGCTGCTGGAGCTCGCCGGGAAGGTCGCGGTGGAGGAGGGCATGGTGCGAAGTACGATCGCGCGGTGACGACGCCTTACTGGCTGGCCGAGCCGGCGCCTCCGTTGCGCCGGGGTGACATCACGGAGCATGTCGACGTCGGGATTGTCGGCGCAGGCGTGACGGGCTGCGCGTGCGCGCTGGCGCTCGCGGAGGCGGGCCTGCGCGTGCGCGTGGTCGACGCGCGCGGCGTCGCGGAGGGCGCGAGCGGTCGGAACGGGGGCTTTGCGCTCCGCGGCACCGCGGCGCCGTACGACGAGGTCGTCGCCACCTTCGGGCGCGACCGCGCGCTCGCGCTCTGGCGCTGGACCGAGGAGGAGATCGACGCGATCGAGCGCCTGGCGGGAGACGCCTTCAGGCGCGTCGGGAGCCTCCGCCTCGCAGCGGACGCCGAGGAGCGGGAGGACCTGCGGGACGAGCTCGAGGGCCTCCGGGCCGACGGCCTCGAGGCCGAGTGGATCGACTCGCCGGCGGGGCCGCTCGCGGGACGCTTCACCGCCGCGATCCGTCATCCCACCGACGGTGTCCTCCAGCCCGCCCGCTGGGTTCGGCGGCTCGCGGCACTTGCCGCGGACGCCGGCGCCGAGGTCGTCGAGGGAGTGCGCGTCTCCGACCTCTCCGAGCTCCGCGCCGAGACCGTGGTCGTGGCGACGGACGGCTACCCCAGCGGCTTGCTCGGGGAGCTCGAGGGGCTGATCGTGCCGACCCGGGGCCAGGTGATCGCGACGGAGCCGCTGGCCGAGCGCCTGTTCGAGGCGCCGCACTACGGCAGGCACGGGTTCGATTACTGGCACCAGGCAGAGGACGGGCGCCTTGTCGCGGGGGGCTTCCGCGACGTCGCGCTCGACGAGGAGTTCACGGCGGACGAGGACGTGACGGATGCGGTGCAGCGGTCGCTCGAGCTCTTCGTGGACGACCTCCTCGGCCGCGAGCTGCGGATCGACTATCGCTGGGCGGGCATCTTCGGCCTCGTCCTCGACTTCGTACCCGTTGTCGGCCCGGTGCCCGGGAAGGAGGCGGCCTGGGTCGCCGGAGGCTACTCGGGTCACGGGAACGTCCTCGGCTTCGCGTGCGGCCGGCTCGTCGCGCGGGCGATCCTCGGCGACCGTGACCCGCTGCTCGACCTGTTCGAGCCTGCGCGTCTGCTCGGCGTCTGAGGGGCTGGGGCTAGGCTGGGAGGCGTGCCCGACGAGGCGAAGCTCGAGCGCACCGACACGGGGCTCGTGCCCGCGGACGACGGCTGGTTCGTCCTGAACCTCGCCGACGTCGGCTGGGAGCGCGTAGACGGAGGCGGGACGTGGTGCGGCTTCGAGTCGCCGTCGGCGCGGTCGCCGCTGCTCGGCATCGGTGTGCACGTCCTCTGGCCGGGTGAGACCCCGGGCAAGTACCACGCCGAGTCGAACCAGGAAGGCTTCCTCGTGCTCTCCGGGGAGTGCACCGCGATCGTCGAGGGCGAGGAGCGACGGATGCGTCAGTGGGACTACCTCCACTGCCCGCCGGGCACCGCGCACATCACCGTCGGTGCGGGAGACGGGCCGTGCGCGATCCTCATGGTCGGCACCCGCGCGGCCGACAGCACGATCCACTACCCGGTCGAGCCCGCGGCGGCGGGGTACGGCGCCTCGGTGAGCGTCCCGACGGACGTGCCGAGAGAGGCCTACGCGGGGCGACCTCCGATCGAGCGCGCTCCGTCTCCCTGGCCGCTCGAGCCCTAGTCAGAGCTCGATCGCGGGCAGGTCGAGCCCGGAGGCCT